>QZIV01000004.1 GCA_003599135.1 Candidatus Parcubacteria bacterium
TCTTTCCCCCAATGCTTGTAGGCCGCAATCACCCGCCCGAACTGCGTCCCCCAGTCGCCCAAGTAGTTCCATCGGACGACTTTGTACCCCAAAAATTCATGGATGTTCGAGATCGCGTCGCCGATGAATGTCGTCCGAAGATGTCCGGCATGGAGTTCCTTCGCGATGTTCGGCTGCGAATACTCGACGATGACTGTTTTTCCTTTGCCCAACGGCTCTTTCCCGTGCTTCTCGCCTGCTTTTGCAATGCGTTTCAATTCGCTTTGGAGAACCTCTTTGCTCAACCAGAAGTTAACAAACCCGGGGCGCGCGGCCTCGACTCGTTCGAAGAGGTCTCGTGGGGCGGCCTTACCCAGTTCGCCAACAAGCTTTTCCGCCAAGGCCATCGGATCGGTTTTTCTCTCTTTCGCGAGGCGGAGCGCGAGGTTCGTCGAGTAGTGCCCGTGGGCGTCGTGCTCCGGCACGAAGATGTCAAAAGAAACGCCTGCGTGGGCGATTTTCTCGAGTATTTTCCGGAGTTTTTCTTTCATCTTTATTTCCTAACTATACCACAGGAAAGTGGCGCTCCGGCGCGGTTCGTATAAGATGAAATCGTGACAAAACCATTGGCGGAAAATCGAAGGGCGCGATTCGACTACGAGATTTTAGAAACGCTCGAGGCCGGAATCGAACTCAAGGGACACGAAGTGAAAAGCGTGAAAAGCGGCCGGCTTGGCATCGCCGGAAGCTACGCGGTTATTCGCGGCGGTGAAGCGTGGCTTTTGAATTCCCAAATTCCCCCGTATCAGCCGAAAAATACTCCGCCCGACTACGACCCGACGCGGACAAGGCGGCTTCTCCTCCGGAGCGATGAAATCAAGCGGCTCGTGGGCGTCCTCAAGGAAAAATCGGTAACGCTTGTCCCCTTGAACGCTCACCTCAAGCGAGGGATTGTAAAAATCGAGCTCGGCATTGGGAGATCCAAGAAAAAATCCGACAAACGAGAGGTTCTAAAAAAACGCGCCGCGGAGCGCGAGATGCGGCGCGTTGCTTGACTTTCGGTTGGAGACATTGTAGAACCTCTCCAGAGTTTCTGAGCCACAATCCCACTCCACTTGAGAGGTGAATATGAAACGACTGCTGAGTTTCGCGCTGTCTCTGGTTTTGATTCTCGTCCCGGCCAGCACGGCCACTGCCTTTAAGGCCGAGTACAGCCGTGACTTCGATGCGCCGGAGGAACCGGAGTTCCTGAGCTCTTCCTCACGCACGAGGTCGGCCGCCGCCGTTCCCTCGAAGAAACACCCGAAGTTCGTGCAGGAAACGTTGCGACTTATGGCTTTCGGCGTGAACGGCGAAAACGATGGCCCGGGGCACGCTGCCGCCTGGGCATGGGGTACCTGCACTTACCGCATCACCGAGTCCCGGAGCAAGCCGTGCACGTGGGTCGCCTACACGAACTCCGAGGGACTTCTCCAGCTCGAACTTGACATCCAGATTTTCAGGTTCGACCGATCCGAGATCGAGAAAGTTCTCGATTCTCGCGGGAGGTCCTGGAAGATCTCCGTGTCCTACCCAACGCGGACGCCCGAGAGTTCAACGATTCTCCGCGGCGGACCGATCGGATGGGGTATCCCTATCCGTCAGCTGCAGAAGCCAGTAACCACGGTCATCGAGGCGTCAAACGACTGGCTCCGCAACGACGGTCCTTATCGGCACCTGGCAACGACCGTAAACTACGAGGCAACCTCGGAAGGAGTGCTGCCCACGGTGTTGGGCACGAAAAAAGAAGTCGTCTTCGACCGCGGCCGGGCGCTCCGCGACACCGTCCAGTAAATCAACGAGAGGTTCTACTTTCTGCAGCTCAACGTCTCCGAATACTTTGTTCCACCGCCAGAGCCGAAGAAGGTTGTCGACTGCGGAGGCAGCGCAACCGACCGCCTCGCGAACATGATCCTCGTCTCAACAAGTGGTGGGTGCGAAGCCGTAAATCTTTGACGCCCACCAACAACCGCAACAAAAAGGGCCGCCTATCTCAAAACAGGGCGGCCCTTTGCATTTGATTTTTTATCGATTTTCGGGTATAATGTGGCCTCGGGGATGAAAGGCTTCGATGGAGATGCGTCGTGAACTGGCGAGCCGAGCGCAACCTCGATAACTTGCACAATTCATAACTGCTAACCAAAAAGTTGCAGCTCCGGCATTCGCTTACGCGTAAACCGGAGGATCGGTTGATCTGGGCCTCTTAGATCAGTTCCGGTCTTATATAAGGAGGCTAAGGAGTCGCCGATGATTCTAGGCGGTTCACAAAAATCAAGAATCGTTTCGTCCTGAGAGTAATCGAAGGGCTACGCTCGTAGAAGGTTCTCTGATAGCATCTTCAGACGCGAGTTCAAATCTCGCCATCTCCACCGAATAGGAGAGTAACGGACATGGGATCATTCGACCTAACAATTCTTGTCCTAAACGTCATCAACGCCCTTATAGCGAAGGGCTTCTTGACTGTCCACGAAGCGAAAAAAATTATTAAGAACTCACTCCCCCCAACTATGTCCGAAAAAGAGAAAGACGACTTTACTAACTCTATCTTCGGAAAGTAAGGATGCCCGAATCCGGCCAGATAAACTTAAATAAAGTTAAGGCGACCTACTCGATAGGAGATATTGAGCTGGTAGATAGGCGGGACCTCGAGAGCGCAAACGAAAGCAGGTTCTACGGGGAAATCGGGTTTGCTATAGGCCTGACGTTTCTAGGAAATCTCTTTGGCAACTTCAACTGGCCAATGCTTGCAGCTACCGGCGCCTTTATTGCCTTCGGGTCTCTAATGTTCTGGAGGTTTAAGCACAAAAACGAGAAAATCAACCAGAAAATAAGTTCAGGAGGTGGTGACGGAGACGCCAGCTTGCAGCAGAAGATAATGAACCTTCTTTACGAGAAAACGACCCTCACGATAGAGGAAATTATGGGCGCATTCAAGCTAGACTACGCTTCAGCAAAAATTATACTTCGCAGGTTAGTAAGTTCTTACTTGGTAAAGTTCAGTAAAGAACCTGACGAGAAAACCTATTTCTTCGTTTATGAGAAAGAGGGGGAATTTCGATCCTCTCGTCCGAAGCAGAAGTCAAAATTTGAAATCGAGGATTTACCCTTCTAACCGGACCGTGCAGACAACAAAGTAATCGCTCCCAGAAACCGAGTTTTATCAATGATTCCTGTTCTAGCGAGTAGGGTATAAGCTATAATAGTAGCCTACGGGCGAGAAGCGGTTTTTGCTCCTTCTGTTAGTCTTTGTTCCAGAATGACACTGCGTAAACTAATCCTAATAACTGGTGCTTCCCTTATTGTCTTAAGACTTGTTTTCCCTGTTATGCACGAGTTTCGCGACGGAGAAGAGTACCAAGTTTTTCACTTTGGAGCGGAAAGGAGCTTTGAAGTGCTCTCCGAAGGATGTGATTGGGGTTGCCGAATGGATATGACTAGGACCCTGTTTCAAGTTGTCGCAATAGCGACTGGCACCGGAGCTCTTTTCCTTGCGACGAGGAAAAAACCTCTGGAATAGCTTCGCCTATTCTCAAATTAATTTCACAACCGATTCGCAATTAAGGTTGGGGCTTCCGTGACTAAAACCTCTTTTCGCGTGCGTTATCGGCTAGGCGATAACTTTCCACATGAAGTCAAAAATTGTTTGCATAAAGCTTGTGATTTCTTTTGAGAAAATCTCTGTTGCGGTGTGCTCTTTTCGGTAACTTATGAAAATAGTTCTGTCGGACAGAATATAGCAGCCGGCAGAAAAACGCAGGGTTGAGAAGGCGGGAGGAAGAAGTTTTACTTCGGAAAGGGTTTTCTCCTGTTCGCGCTTCCTCTGTTCTGCTACATTCGAAGTTTCCATAATAAGCCGAGTGCGAATCCCCTTCTCCGCCCGTCTCTTTTTATAGCGATTAAAGTATTTCGGATTCATCTGCAACCAGTCCTGCTCGGAGCAGATGATGTCGTAACTTGAGAGTTTTTTGATGTCTAAAATAGATTCGTAAAGCTCCTCCAGCGCATCTTCTCCTTCGTATATCCGAACGTAGGAAGATCTCGTGGCAGTACGGAATTGTTGGGTGAGTTCGGGGAGCAACTCCTTGATTTGTTCTCTTTTGCTTTCGATGTCCCGGAGGAGATTTTTGGGGTCGTGAGGGGCGAACCGGAGAACACCTCCTTTCTCCTGCTTAAATATCAAATTTTTCTGTATAAGGCCGTCGAGGAGATCGTAAACGCTGGTTCTATCGATTTTTGTGACCGAACTCAACTCCTTGGCCATCGCCACGCCAAAGCCAAGCAACGCAAGGTATACCTCGTTTTCTTTCCTTGATAGGCCTAGAAACGATAGATCGGTCATATTTGTGGATGCTTTTCGACAAAAAGTGACATAGGAAACTTAAGTAAAATCAATACTTTCTTAGCGATATTAAACCAAAAAATAAACTTTTGTCAACTTTACTCCCACAATCTTCTATTCTTTGCGCCAGAACCTGAAACAACTACAAAATTGGAGGCTTTATGAAGCTGTTGCACGGAATCACGGCCCCGGCCGGCGAAGGAACAGTTCTCGAAGTTCATCTCGACTTGGAGCGCACTACGCCTGTTTTCGATAGCTGGCTCGGTAGTGTTGGGTTCGAGGGCGATCCGTTCACGATCTTCTACCCAGCGTGGTGCACACGACACATGACTGGAAGGATGCGTACCCGCAAAGAAGATCTTGCGATAATCCTTCCGGAAGTGAATGCGCTCATTGCGAACGCGATGAAAGAAGCGAAATCTCACGGGATTGACCTTTACTCGGAGGTCGAACTCGTCCGCGATATCAAGCGCTTCTCACCACCGGAATCTCGGCATTCGGACGCGGTCCTCGACAGCCTTTGTTTTTCTTCTACGGGCCGATTCGGGACCGCAAAAGCCGATGTGCATGTTGAGTTCCCGAGCGGCGAGGTTTCTCCGGAAGTTCGCGAATATCTTACGGGAAAGAAGTTCTACTGGGTGGCGACTCCACCGAGTGCTCATTTCCCTGCAGAGGAAATCGCGACTCTTCAGACCTCTACCTACAAGGCCGCGGAAGAAGTCTATCGCCTTCTTTCCGCAAAACCGCTCCGAGGCTGCACCGCCATCCACCTCGAGCAGAAACTGTCCATGGCAGCCACGAGAGCCGGCCTTCCCATGCCAGAGACCATCGAGGTAACTGGCTGGTAGGCACAACAAGGGCTCGGTACGGAGAAAACTTTCCGTGTCCGGGCCTTTTTTTCTTGCTAATGGGAATCGGCAGTGCGAGTCGTAGAGCGGTGCAAATTCAAAGCCCTCCGTTCGCTTGCGCTACTAGGAGGGCCTTGCCTTATTGTCGGGCGGCTTGGGCCGCGTCACCACCACCGTCGCCAGTCGGGCTGAGGCCAGCTTGCAGCTATCCGCCGCCGGCCTCCCCGTTCCATGTCCGCGATGATTGTCCCGGCCTCGTGCGCCTGCCGCGCCCGAAGTTGTTGAATGGTTATACCAAGCCGTTCCGCCGCAGCCGCTTCAGCTAGGGCATTTTCGGCCTGGCGGGCCCGCTTCCGGAGTGCTGAACGCTGTTGCCCTCCGTGGACGACCGAAGAATGTTGCATGACCACCTCCTCTCAGGGCATTAAACAATACGCCATCTTCGTTTGCAAGCTTGGCGACAAAGCCGCCACGCGGGGCTTTGTCACTAAAGAGTTATAATAAAGACAGCTGCTCCACAAGCATTTCGGGGCGCGGGGAGGCATTATGGATCGCCGTCCGTTGGTTCTTCTCTGTTCGAGTCCTCGTCAGTTTTCCCTACACGATACGACGCGTTCGGTAGCGGGGGAAAAAATTGCATTCTTGAGCGCTCTTGGCGCTTCGGAAGCTTTTCTTCTCATGCGCCAGTTTACCTTCGCGGCGATTATCTTCAGGCCGGGCCCGGAGTTCGGCGCCGTGTTCCTGGCACAAGCCCTAAAACTTTCGGGCAAAACGCCGCTCATCGGAGTTGCGTATACCCCCGAAGAGCGTCAGGTGCTTGCGGACGTAACGACGAATCTCGTCTGCGAGTGCGGGCGCATAGCCGAAGCCCTCGCAACAATCGCCGCGTAAACGCAGTTTGACTTTTTCGGTCCGGAGGAACGCCCATGGAAAGATATAGCTGCATAGATGTCCAGACAAACGCCGGAAGAACCACCATCAGCCGGCTCGAGAAGGGACGGCGACTGTGGCTCACGAAAGGAGGGATTTGGTCGCATTTTCCCGACGAAGCGGATGTATTCTCGGATCCCGAGTCCGCGGAAGAGGTTGTCGAACAGCTCGTCCACAACCAAACCGCGGCACCTGTATCCGCTCGCTGACTCCCGCGTCGGGCAAAAACCAAAGAGCAGGACGACGTCGTCCTGCTCTTTTCCTTTTCAGTCGGCTTATTTCCCGCGCGCACTATCCCGGCTTAAGCCCTAAACTAAAACATTTTTGTGCTAATCTTATATTAGTTCGAGGCTTACAATCGAGATTACGATTAAGGAGGCTCCGATGAACACGTCGTCGCGATATGCTCGGCAATTCGAGGTTCTTCGTGGAAAAGCGATGGATGATGTCGTCGGCGTTCTCATGAGGCGTCACGAATCCCGTCGCGGTGGGCTTTGGTATTCCTCACAGTTTCTACCGGCAGGAGAGGTGGTCGTCCCGGAAGACGATGAAACCGCACGCGATCTCCGCAAACGCGCGAGTACGCTTCCCGACTGGGTACGGGTAAGTATTGCTCTCAACATCTGGACCGAAGAAGGACTGCCCCATTTCCACCGACTCCTCGCTGGGGTTGTCGGATACGATTCCAACCTGGGAAAGTGGAATAATCTTTGGACGGCGGAAGAGGACCGCCACGGGAACGTTCTCCGGGATTATGCCCGCGCAGCTCGCATCTTCGACTTCCTGTCGTTCGAGATTCAGCAGTTTGAATACATCCGCGCGGGGTTTAATCCACCTTGGGCTGCCTCACCGTTCAAGGTTTTCGTGTACACAACGCTTCAAGAGAAAGCCACGCAGATCTCCCACGGTCGAACGGGAGCTGCGGCGGGACGCCATGAGCCGTTGCTCGAGCAGATTCTCCGCAAAGTAGCGGAGGACGAAGCTCGCCACTACGCGTTTTACCTTGACCTCTACAAAGCCGTCATCGATCAGGATCCAAACGGCGCGCTCGTGGCCGCAAACGAGATCCTTCCTCACATCGACATGCCCGGCGTTTCAATGCCGGACTTCGGGGACTATGTCGAGGTTGAGGCGCGTGCGGGTATCTACACGCTCCGAAACTACAAAGCAGTGGTCGAAGGAGTTCTTCGCCACTGGGGAGTATCCACGCGTCAGAATCTGGACCCAGAAGGAACTCTCGCTCAAGAAGAAATCTGCGCGATTCCTGAACGGCTCGAGAAGGCTGCTCAGAGGATCGAGCGACGCCTTCTCAATAAGAAGACGTTTTCGTTCAGGGTGATTCACGGGAGAGAGTTTACGCTCTAGCGACTCACTGAGAACATTCAACACGGCCCGCCGAGCAACGAAAAATGGCGGGCCGTTTTCTTTTCCAGCATCCAGGCGCCAGGCTTTCAATTACTGCACCGTGAGCGTCATCCGCACCTCGGGGTAGTCACTGAAGTAGACGGGATAGGGCCCGGGGAAAAGAACCGCAGTGTCGAAGGTCTGCGAAGCACCCGGAGCGATCGCGTACGAAAAAATGTTATAGACCTGAACCTGCCGCGTCACGCTGTCCTGATTCACAATGGTCACCCGGTCGCCTTTTTTCACCGTGAGCGACGCCGGCGTGAACGCGAAGTTTTTAATCGTAATCGTGCCCGTGGGAATCTCTGCCTGAATTGCGTGAATGATCGAAAACTGCCCACTCTTTATATCGGGAACCGGGCCGTCAAACGTGAGCCTTAGTACGTACTCTCCCGCGCCGATTTCTTTCTTCAGAGGGTTTGTACGGCTCAACGCAACGTCCTTCGTGTTCCACGTGAACGAGGTTTGATTTATGCCGAGCGAGATATGAATCCAGCCGACTGTGGAACCCGACTTCGCGTCAACGAGATACATCGCGCCCGTCCTCCCCACCGCCTTGCTCCAGCGAATGTCGTGATTTTCGCCGGACACCCACTTCTCGCCCGACGCCGGAGAGAGAACCGTTGGCGACGAGGGAGACGCGGCCGGTTTGGGGGCCGGAGCGCCCGGCGTTCCCGACTTCGGAGAATCGCCGCCAGATGGCCTAGGCGTGCCCGCGGGTGCTCCGCTTAACGGAATTTCTCCTGATGGCGTTTGCGGTTCCCCGGGTGATTTTCGGGAAAGAGAAAACGAGAGCGCGATCACGACAACGACGATCACGGCCAAGAACGGCAACGCCTTTTTGTTCATAAAGTCCATGCTACCAGTATATCATTTCCGACATTTTGACATTCGAGAACTTCTCCGCTACTATTCTCCCCAAGATGAAACACGAGAGACGCCTTTTCTTCTTCGACCACCATCGTTAAGCCCCGAATCAACAACCAAATAGCCGCACCGGAGCTCCGGGTGATCGGGGAAAAAGGCGAAAATCTTGGCGTTTTACCGCGTGTTCAGGCACTCGCCTTGGCAAAGCCCGACCAGGGGCTTGACCTCATCGAGATCGCCCCGCAGGCGAAGCCGCCCGTGGCGCGCCTCATGAGCTTCGACAAGTACCGGTATCAGAAGGAAAAAGAAGCGAAGAAAGAGCGTCTTTCCCAGCGAGGAGGAGATACGAAACAAATCCAGATAAGCGCGCGGTCTGCGCAGAACGACCTCTCGATCAAAGCTCGCCAGCTCGAGAAATTCTTTGCCGAGGGACACCAGGTATTCGTGCAGCTCCGCCTCCGCGGGAGAGAAAAGTATAACAAACCCTGGGCGCATCAAAAACTCGAAGAATTTTTCAAGCTCCTCGCGGTTGAATATAAAATAATTTCTCCGCCCAAGTTCGGCGGATACGGCCTCGGGGTGCAAATCGCAAAAAAATGAGAAAAAGTTTCACATCGCGAATACGAATCACTCGGCGCGGGAAACTCGTCCGGCGACGAACGTCGGTCAACCATTTCCGGGCCCGAAAGTCGCAGAAAACTATTCGGAATAGCCGACAGCCCATCGGACTCGGCCACTCGAACAAGTCCATTATAAAACTGCGTTATTAAATCTATGGCCAGTAGTAGAACTGCGATTGACTACCGTAAGCCGCATTCACACTTATAAACACGAGCAATGCAAATCAAAATCTTACATCAAAACAAACAAAAGACCGATGAAATCAAGTCGCGGTCGCAGTTTCACTACCGGCTATGCCACGAGTAAAACGAGGAACAAGGGCGCACAAGCGAAGAGAGCGGATTCTCAAATATACGAAGGGATTCCGTTGGGGGAGGAAGTCGAAAAAGCGAGCCGCGAAAGAGGCGCTTCTTCACGCGTGGACGCATGCGTTCCGAGGACGAAAAGAGAAAAAGCGCGTTTTTCGAAAGCTCTGGAACGTCAAGATTAACGCGCAGGCCCGGGTGGAGGGAACAACGTACGGGAAGCTCATCGCGGCGCTCAAAAAGAAAAATATCTCGCTCGATCGAAAAATACTTGCCACTCTTGCCGCGGAAAACCCGGCGGTGTTCAAAAAAATCGTAGAAAAAGCAGTGCGTTAGTGCGCTGCTTTTTCTTTTCTCAAAAGTGCGAGTTTCTTTCGAGGGCCCCAGCGGTATCCTCCGACGGAGCCGTCCGAACGGATAACACGATGGCAGGGAATGTGATATAGCTTAGCGTCGTAGCGGTTCAGAATATTCCCCACCGCACGATACGCGCGTGGGCGCCCTGCGCGGCGCGCAACGGCCCCGTAGGTGAGCGTCTTACCGCGCGGGATGCGCCTGACGATTCCGATTACTTTTTCCGCGAATGAAGTCATATGCGTCCTTTAATGCGCGCTTGGTGCCGAAATACTTCCCAAGGATGCGGATAGCATCGTGATAGAGGAACCATGCAAATCCGCTGTGCTCTCGTGGAGAAATCTTCACATCCGATTGCCGCGTTTCCGCAAGATACAGTATAACTTTATCGAAAATCTTTTTCCCGTCGCCGTAGAAATGAAACCGGACGTAGGTTTTGAAGCCCGGAATGATTCTGAGCTCGGAGGGTTTTAGGCCAGTTTCTTCCTCCGTTTCCCGAAGCGCGGTCTTTAGGGCATTCTCTCCAGGACTGAAGTGTCCCTTGGGGAAATTCCAGTAATTCCCCCTCCGGTAAAGAAGAAGGAATTTTATCCCGTCGGGAGTGCGCCGATAGATGATAAAGCCCGCAACAATCTGATGTTTTACCTTCGGACCCGATCGCTGCGCTTCTTTCCCTGTTGTCATAAAACTATTTTAAGAATTGTAGCATCTTCTCGAGCGGCCACGCATTCACGATATCTCTCCGCTCGGCCCAACCGCGGCGCGCCTGCGCTATTCCGTACTCCAGATACTCAATGTGCTGGGGCGAGTGGGCGTCGGAATCTATAGACATCTTCACGCCCGCCTCGACGCATCTTTTCACATGCTCGTCCTTGAGATCGAGGCGCGCCGGCTGCGCATCTATCTCCAAAATCGTTCCTGTTCGCCTCGCAGCGGCAATCAAGGCATCAATATCGACATCGTAGGGTTCGCGCTGCTGTATGATCCTGCCGGTGGGATGAAATAGAATATCGACGTTTCGACTCGAGATAGCCCGTACGATCCGCTCGGTCTGCTCTTTCCGGGACATTTTAAAGCGCGAGTGAACCGCGACTCCCACAACGTCAAGTCGTGCAAGAACTCGATCCGGAAGATCAAGCGAGCCGTCTTTCAGAATGTCGCATTCGGTTCCCTTGAGAACTTTTATTCTGCCCCGAAGTTTCTTGTTTACTCGATCAATTTCCGCCATTTGTTTTAAGATCTTTTTTTCGTCTAGCCCGCCGGTCATCGCAAGGCCCTTCGTATGATCTGTAATTGCGATGTACTCAAGGCCGCGCGAGAGAGCTGCTTTCGCCATCGCCTCGATTGAAGCCGACCCGTCGGTCCAGTCCGTTTGAATCTGGAGATCTCCCCGAAGATCTCCATAGCCAACGAGGTTCGGAAGCTTGTGCGACCGAGCAAGCTCGATTTCTCCCTTGTCTTCCCGCATCTCCGGCTCGATGTACTCCAGGCCAAGCGCGCGGTAGATTTCTTCTTCGGACGCTCCGGCCACGCGCTTCTTGCCACGGAAAAGGCCGTACTCGTTGAGTTTCATTCCCTTTTTCTCGGCGAGCGTGCGAAGGGCGACATTGTGCTCTTTCGAGCCGGTAAAGTAGTTCAGCGCGGCGCCGTACGACCCCTCTGGCACAACCCGGAGGTCAATATCTATGCCGGAACGCATCCGAACGGAGGCTTTGGTTCCCCCTTTCGCATACACTCGCACGACTTCGGGCATTCCCACAAAAAAATCCATAACTTTTTTCGGGTGCGCGGATGTCGCAAGAATATCCACGTCTCCTATTGTCTCCCTTCTCCTCCGAATCGATCCGGCGACAGTGAGTCGACGAACCTCGTGCACATTTTTTAATCGCTCCTCAATCGAGCGAATTTCCTGCATTGCGAACCCCAAGGAAAATCTTCCGCTCGAAGTTTTTATGAACCCGATACCTTTCAGAATATTGTCTTCCGTCTTTTTCCCGAAGCCGGCGAGCTTCCCTATCGTTCCCTTCCGCGCTGCGGTTTCCAGGTCTTTGAGATTCCGTATGCCGAGTTTCTCATAAAGTTTCTTGATGGATTTCGGTCCAATTCCTTCGACTCTCTGAAGGCCTTCGATGTCGACGGGTGTCTTCTTTTTGAGCTCTTCGTAGTACTTCACTCGGCCGGTGGTAATCATCTCCTCGATTTTCTCGGCAATAGAAACTCCAATACCAGGCATCGCCTCGAGCGCTTTGAGGCCGCCACTTCTATAGAGTTCCTGAATGTCTCCTTCCAGCCCCAGAACGGCCTCTGCGGCCCGCTCGTATGCCCTCGGCTTGAATGGGACGCCCTGCATCTCGAGATAGATGCCGATTTCAGAAAGAATTTTCGCAACCGCCCCGTTTGACGCCATGTTCACGGCCGATCGGAGACAAACTCGATCTTCTCATTGTTCACCTGACAACGGAGCTTCGCCCCCCGCACAAGTTCCCCCCGAAGGATTTTCTCCGCAAGGAGGGCTCTCAGCTTATCGCTTACCATCCCCCGGAGAGGGCGGGCTCCAAACACGGGGTCATACCCCCATTTTGCGAATTGACGGACTACCGAATCGTCGAATGAGATCGTGATGCCCTGCTCCCGGACGGCGTCCGCGACGTCTTTTAGATTAAGAGCTGAGATCTTTTCGAGATCGTCCGGGGCGAGGTTCCGGAAAACAACAACTTTTGAGAACCTGTTCAAAAGTTCCGGCCTAAAGACATCGGTAAGTCGCCTCTTCAGGTAGTCGGCAACCTGAGCCACGGGCTGTCCTTGCCGCAACGCTTCCATAATGATGTCCGAGTGAGCGTTCGAGGTCGCGATGATGATTGTGTTTTCGAAACTCACCGTTTGCCCGAGGTTGTCGGTAAGGCGCCCGTCGTCGAAAACCTGAAGGAATAGATTCAGGATATCGGGGTACGCTTTTTCGAACTCGTCGAGAAGAATAAGGCTATAGGGCTTCTCGAGGATCGCCTCGGTAAGCGCCCCCCTCGTTTTGCCGTCCGGAGAACCTATGAAGCGGTAGAAACTTTGCTTGTCCTGGTATTCCGTCATGTCGAATCGGGCCATCAAGTTTTCCGAGCCGAATTGGACTTTTGCAAGAATTTTCGCTAACTCCGTTTTCCCGACGCCCGTCGGCCCCACGAAGAGAAACGATGCGATCGGCCCCCCTTTCCGGCTCAAGCCGCTCCGATACTCTCGGAGGGCGTCGGAAACCGCTTTCACCGCCTCATCTTGATCCACCAGCCGTTCATGGATGACCGACTCGAGATTCAAAAGCCGCCGGGCCTCTGCTTTTCCGGCTTCGTGGATCGGAACATTTACCTTTGTTTCCGCAGTTGAAACAACGATGTCGGGGCCAAGATATTTTTCTCCCCGCCGCTCCGCCTCGATGAGCGCGCTTTTCAAGAGTTCTTCGCCGCTCGCAGGCAGGAATTTGTTTCTCATAAACTTTTTCGCAAGTTTCACGCTACGTTTCACCGCTCCGAAACTGATGAAAATTCCCGACTGCCGTTCCAGAATCATGCTCTCGTAGACAAGAATCTTCTCCGCGTCCTCTTCGCTTACTTCGCTCACCCGGATCACTTCAAAAGCACCCGCAAAATCACTTCTCGGCTCTATAAACGTTTTGTACTCCCTCGGATACGTTGATCCCACAATCGGGAAAGCGTTATTCAGGACGATTGGCATAAACGCATCCGCGGCAGAAAGGTATGCAGTGCCCGACGTGTTTACGAGGTTATGAATGTCGGGGATGTATAAAACGATGTTCCCCGCAAGCATGATTTCCTCTGCGATTTTCTGGATTCTCGTCTGAAGGTCGGCGGGGGTCGATCCGGCAACAAGATTACTCAGTTCCAGTCCGACGAGGCGCTTGTCGAAAAGTTCGGGAGGTACTTCGTCCTTCACGAGGCGGAACGCGAGATGCGCAACGAGCGCTTCCTTCCCGATCCCGGCTTCCCCCACGAGAAGTGCGTTCGGGTTCACCGGCCGCGCGAGCGTCTCGACGAGGCGTTCATATTCGGCTTCCCTTCCAACAAGGAACCCGACCTGCCGTTCGCGCGCAAGGTCGGTGAAGTCGACGCCGTACCGGTCCAAGGTTGGCGTCGGTCGGCTCGTCCACGCGCGATTCATAATCCGGTGTCTCATTCTTCGGTGAGACTCAAGGACCATCCCTCCCACGCCCCGTGGAATCCGCCTGAACCAGCGGAAGAGGCGACGGGAAGAGCCGAAAAGGAGCGCTTTTTCAAGATCGCCCGGATTAAGGGAGAACATTTGGAAGAGCCGACCGATGTGCTCGTCATCCATCTGTGGGAGCGCTGAGAAGAGATCGCTCGGCTCGATGAAGTCATGCCCCGCGCGAAGTGCTATGGGAAACGCGAGAAAAACGAGGTCCTCTGCTTCGCTCCGGAGGTAGGACTTTTGAGACATATCACCCGGGTCGTCCCCGCTCGTTTTACTCAAAAACTCATCGATTTTTTCGGAAAACTCTTCCGGCTTCACGTCCAAGCGTCTTAGCCCCTCCTCGATTTCGCGAAAGTGAACAAGTTGGCGTATCATCTCCAGAAAAAAGTTTCTCTTTGCGAGAACACTACGATCGAACGCCCGTTCTAGCAGAGAGAATGCCTTCGGACGGAGGTACCGTGCAAGGTTCACCTTGCCACGGGGCGGGAGTTCGGAAAAAGGAATGTCGGCCTCTCGGAAATGAAGAAATCTGTCTGTGAGAAAAAGGGCAAGGAACACGCCCGACCACCGAATCCATGAAATGTCGGATATGAGGAACGTAAAAACCGCGACCCCAATCACGAGATAACTCACATGACTTACGATGCGCACCACAAGGCGGCCTCCAACCGTCATCCGGAGGCGGGGATCGTTGAAAGAGAGGGTGTACTGGCTAGTAGGCGTAGGCGACATAGAAAAGAATGGCGAGTGGCACGAGGAGCCACACTAGGTAGATTACAATCAAAATGGCTGTTAGGACTGCGTACACAGCGAGCCCGATGAGGACTCTCCCCGAACGAAAAATAATCCCGAGAATCCGTCCCACAACCGTGTAGTCTTTATAAAGGGGCTGGAAAAAATATTTTAATGTGACTCGCAGGGCGAACGTCCTGTCGAGCTGCTCGAGAAGCAGAACGTATCGGTGGAGGATAACCCTCGATGCGTCGGCGTACCAATGATGGAAAAAATCGCCCAGTCGGTAGAAAAACCGATAGACAAGATAGACTAGCGCTGAGTTCATCACTTCCAAATTATACCAGCCCTTCAGAAGAGTTTTGACTGTTTCACCGGATTCGTCCTCTTCTCAGGTTTTACGCTCACGCTCTCCGAGGAAAACGGCTTCTCGACTGAGGTTCTTCCGGAGATAATGTCCGGAAGTTTTGAGAAGCTTTTTTTGAGCTCCTCTAAAACGCCCGTAGAACGGAGCGCCGCCGCGGGGTGAAACAGGGGGACGACTACGCGCTCTCCCACAAGAAAGGCTTTCCCTTGGTCTCGGCTGATTTTTGCGTCAGGCAGGAAGTAGTTCATCGCAAACCTGCCGAGGGCCGCGATAACCGGGGGGTTCACGATTTCGATCTCGCGAGTGAGATACGGAGCGTACGCCGCGATCTCTTCTGGCAAAGGATCCCTATTTTCCGGAGGGCGGCGTTTTATGATATTCGTAATATACACGTCTTTTCTCTTCCAGCCGATTCTAAGGATAAGCTCGTCGAGAAGCTGACCGGCCCGACCCACAAACGGGCGTTTCAGCTTGTCTTCGTGATATCCTGGCCCTTCGCCGATGAACATCGCCTTGCAATTGGGATCCCCTTCTCCGAAAACCAAATTCGACTCGCGGAGCGGGAGCGACGCGTCTTCCTCGGTTTCCTGCTTCAGGTCGCGCAACGATTTTTCTTTGTCCGTCACAGATCAATTATACGCTGTCCTCGCTGAAATTGGTGCCCTCGAGAGGAATTGAACCTCTATCACCTCCTTCGGAGGGAGATATTCTATCCGTTGAACTACGAGGGCGAAGTTAGCCCACTACAAAATAATAGATTTCGTAGAAGGCGGCAAGGATGAAAAACCCCGAGAACGCCCCGAAAAGTATTTTTCTCGGCCAGCTGAGAGGCAAGGCTTTCATGCCGAGAGCAATGATGAGGAGATGTTGGAGACCAAGAAATATCCCTCCAGCGAGTCCGAGTGTTTGCACAAAGTCGTTGAGGCCGAAGAGCACGAGAAGCAGAGGGCCCAGAAAAATAAGCGAGGCGACTCCGAACTTCGACCAAGCGAGATCCACCTCGAGCGCGTTCCGTATCTCGAGGCCGATCGGAACGTACGATGTCCAGATAGCGAAAAGGCCGAGCAGCGCGAGAAGCGTAACGGCCCACGCGGACCATCCGTCAAGCCCGGAGATCGAATCGGGAGTAATCACCCCGCTAGACCCGAATATGCCAAAGATAAAGAGGGAATAGAGAAGTGCAGAAAGGAAAGTTCCGACGGCAAGGCCTCGAGCCGACTTGTGCGTTTCTCCGTTCTGTCTGCTTCTATGGAAATCGTATATCGGTTCGACTGCGGTCCACCCGGCAAGCGCGAAAAGCACCGGCCCGAAAGACGTGAGGAGGTCCTTTGCCGACTTTCCAAAACTGACGACTTCCTCGGGAGGCGAAGCAGAGAAAAAAACCCAGAAGATAATTCCGATGATGACAAGGGATCCAAAAATTTCCATTCTGACGATTCTCTCCAGGCCGAAAAGCAACGGCAGGGAGCACACAAGCCAAAACACGATAAGCGCCTCGCTCCACCCGAGCGAGGGGAAAATCAAAGAAAGGAATTGCGAACCGAGAATAAGGTACACAACAAGGGCGAGGAGAAGCCCTCCTATAATGATGAAAAAGGCCGCTTCGAGACCGATTTTTCCGAAGTAGCGTTCGGCAAGACCGACGAGCCGCTCGCTCCCCTTTCTCTGGTCAAGGACTTCCCAGTAGAGACGGTGTATGAGGACGATAACGACGCTTACCGCAAAGAGATAGAAAAGTCCGACAACCCATCCCGATCGCGAAAACACGTATGGCAAAGCGAACATCCCGGCGCCGACGGTCGTGGCAACCATCATGCCGGTTTCTCCTACGAATTCCCTAAGTTTCCTCATCCAGCCTCGTACACGGAGTCTCCTTCCCGAACCTTACTGCCCACTTTGATCCCTATTTCCTGGCCCTTTTTGGCCGCATCGACTGCCTTATGGTCGTACTGCATCGAAGCGATCGCCTCTTCAAAATCGGTTGTTGCTCCCTTAAATCTCACGCGAGTCCCCACTGGAACGGTTTTATTGAATTTTACGATGGCGACACTTAGGTGTCCGTAGAAGTGAGTGACTGTCCCAATCGGCTTTGGCTCAGAAGTTTTTTTCGGCATAGTTTATAGATTTAGATAACAAGTCGACCTTTACAATTATTCTAGAACTCGTTCCTCAATTTGAATAAGATCGAGAATCTTGTCGAGAAGGCGCGCCGGGTCCGACTCAAAAACAACTTTTCCCGGACCACGATTGGCCCGTTTTACGATCTCCTCTGCCATGTCAGCTACCCCGCCGGTTCCAGTAAGAACGCCTTGGGGCTTCTGATCTTCGAAGGCGTCGGTAAACTCATTCAACGTCCCAATTCTCCCGCACACAGTGATGACGGCGTCAGATGATCTCGTGAGGAGCAAGTTGCGACCAGAATACCCAAATCCCGTATACATAATAAGGTCGTGGTAATCGACCGGGAGGCGATAGGTGTTCATGTGATGAATCTTCGAAGCTGCGGGAGAGATTCCGATCACAATTCCCCCTACTTCCTTAGCGCCCTTCGCCGCCCAGTAGGGCACGCCTGTCGTCGCGCCGGTTACAAGAATCATATTGCGGCTGGCAATCAAGCGACCGAGTTCCTCGGTTTTTTTAAGGGTTTCGCTCCCGCAGTGGCCGGTTTCCGCCGCTCCCGAAATGCAAATCTTATATTTCAGGTGGTATACACTCTCACCGCGACCGCCGAGACCGTGAGAATTGAGCTTATCCATACAAAAATTATAACACCCCGAAGAGATCTCTTCTCGTGCTAGTTAGTCGAGCGTAACTGTTTCCCCGGATTCGGGAACAACAGCCGTGACGGCGAGCTCGTCGCGAATCTTCTGCGCCAGAGCGCTGCTCGCTTCCTCTTCTCCCTGAACCACAAAAACTTTTTTCAACCTCATCCGCATCGGTTTTAGCCACTCGAGGAGTCGGGGTTGATCTGCGTGAGCAGAATACGCTCCCAAGACCCGCTTTTTGCAGCGGACCGGGACCGTTTCGCCGAAAATCTTAACTGTTATCGCACCATCCAAGATTCTCCTCCCCAGCGACCCCTTCGCCTGATGGCCTACAAACAGGATCATGTTCTTCGGATCCGAAAGGTACCTCCGCTCGTGGTGCAGTATTCTTCCTCCTTGAGACATGCCAGACCCGGCAAGAATCACCTTCGGTGCCGGAACAGCGTTGATTTCTTTCGATTCTTCTGTCGTTAGCGTGACGCGGAGACCTGGAAAATTCAAAATGTCATCGGCGTGACGCACCATGTGATACGTGTCCTTGTTGAAGTAATCTTCATACTTCTTATAGACCGCCGTGATTTTTATCGCGAGCGGACTGTCGACAAAAACCGGAATTTTCGGAACCCGCCCCTCTTCGAAAAGCTCATGGAGGTGAAACAAAATCTCTTGGGTGCGTTCAAGCGCAAATATCGGAATGAGCATCACGCCCCCGGCCAGGACAATGTCCTCAAGCGCATCTTCGAGCATTTCTTGTCGCTCGCCGGTCGCTTCGTGAACCCGATCGCCGTACGTCGACTCGACCACACAATAGTCGGCCGCATCGACAACTTCAGTCCGCTGAACAATGGGGGCCGGGTAGTTTCCAAGATCGCCGGAGAATACGATTACCTTCCCTTCTGCGTATATCTTGACAATCGAAGATCCAAGGACGTGGCCTGCGTCGAGGAATTCAACGCGGAAATTCCCGTACTGGATCGGCTTATGGTATTCCACCTCGCGCCACATTTTCATAACTTCACGGACATCGCCGACCGAATAGAGTTCGGAGCGTTTTTCTCTCTCGGCTTCCTCGGAGAGGATATGATGCGAATCAAGAAGAAGAATCTCCGCAAAATCCTTTGTGGCGGGTGTCGAGTAAATGAAACCCCGGAATCCCTCCCTGAAAAGTTTGGGAAGTCGCCCGATGTGATCTACGTGCGCATGCGTGACAAAAACCGCCGTGACGTCTTTGGGGACATACGGAAACGGTTCATAATTTTCACGCTCTGCGTAATAGCTTCCCTGATGGAGACCGCAATCAACGAGAATTTTCTCTCCCTGGACCTCGAGGAGATAATTTGCCCCCGTTACGCTCTTCGCTCCCCCGAAGAAAGAAAGTTTCATTCACAGTATTATACCAGCCGGCTCTGGAAAGTATCCCCCTAGAATCAAGTCAGAATTCTATGGTAGGATAGTGGAAGTCAGCGCCAAATCTACCATCGGAGCAAAGTGTGCCAGAGCAGAGTACTTCTCGCGGTCCAAGAAAGAAATCGTGGCTCCGTTTCTGGCCGGTGAGGGTCCCTCTCCCGCTTCTCAGGCTGAGAGGCAGAGTCCCCAATCCGGCTCCACCACCACGCAACCCGTCGCGCCATGACAACACCAAACCATTTCTCCCGGGCTGGCAGGGACCCCTGTTTTGGATGTAGCCAGCACCAACCCCGAGAGGCGGGCGCGCTCAATTCTGCGCCCGCTCTTTTTTTACTAATTTTTCCAAAATTCCTTCCACAACTCCCCGCTCGTTCCACGGGACTTTTCTCCCTCCGCTTACACACATCCACACTTCCCCTCCCTTCCCGGTAAAAAGAACTGCGTCCTGCGGCTTTGCGAGAGAAATCGCATACTCGATTGCTTCCCGCCTGTCGGGAATCTTGTGGAGTTTTTTCCGTCGATCGACCCGAAGAACCCCCTTCTCTATGTCTTTTAAAATTTCCAGAGGATCTTCGTCGTACGGGTCCTCGCTCGCCAAGACAATCTCATCGCAGTAGCGCGCGGCAACTTCTCCCATCGCTCCCCGTTTCCAGCGGTCCCTCCCCCCGCCCTGGGAACCGAGAAGACAAATAAGGCGGCGAGGCCGAAAGAGCCGGGCGGCTTTATAAGCCGCTTCGAGACTCATAGGTTCGTGCGCGTAGTCAACAATTACGGTGAACGACTGCCCCCGATTGATTATCTCCAGTCGTCCAGGGGGTGGGACCGCTCTCCCCACGGCTTGCCGAATCTCGCCGAGAGGAATTCCCTGAGAGAGAGCGACGCATATTGCGGCTCCCGCGTTGTAGACGTTAAACTCTCCGAGAAGCGGCATTCTAAATATTTCTCCCTCCATCTTGAATTCGGTCTCTTTCTTTCCAAGTTTCACGCGAGCGATCTGAAACTGGCGAGACACCCGGAATCGAGAGCTTGGAATCTTTTGTTTCACGGCGTAGCCGTAGGAAACCTTAAGCTCAGGTGCTTCAGGCGCGAGGAAATGCGGAACCTCCGCATCGTCGAGGTTATAGACGCCAATACTATGGGCTCGACGACCTGCTTCCTCGAAGAGCTTGCGCTTCGCTTCTCGATACTTTTCGAAACTGCCGTGCCGCTCAATGTGTTCCGGAGAAAGGTTTGTAAAAACCGCCACTTGATAACTGATAAAGCGGTGCCGGTGCTGCAGTATCCCCTCCGAGGACGTTTCAACGATGGCGTAGTCGGAACCGCTCTCCGCCATATCACGGAGCATCCGCTGAAGCTCGAAACGGCCCGGCATCGTTTGCTTCGTCCTGTTCGTGAACTCGGCGTTTCCGATCTTGCACCGTACGGTAGTAATAAGCCCCACACGATGACCAGCTCCCTCTAAAATCTGTGCGATGAGGTCGCATGTCGAAGTTTTTCCCTTCGTGCCGGTCACGCCTATCACGGTGAGTTTCCTGGACGGAAAGCCGTACCAAAGGGCGGCTAGAAACGCCATAACAAGATGGTAAAGATTGATGAGCCCCGGCACTTTGTAGAGAAATTTGAAAGGCGGGGTTCGTTTGAGTTTCTCGAGTAATGCCTCCATGTTCCTCACCGGCCCTTTCCCCCGCTTTTTTCATCTCCCTTGCCTCCTAAAATGCCGAGGGCGGTCTTCAGGCGGCGAGAGGGGTCCGTGAGGGTCCTCTCAACCTTCCCGAGCGCCGCTCGCGCTTCGTCTCGTCTGTAGCCGAGGCCTACAAGCGCCTCGAGAACGTCAGCGTCGGACTCCATCGTCTGGAGAGCTCCGCCTGATTCTTTCCCTTTAACCTTGTGTTTAAGCTCGAGCGCGATCCTCTCTGCGGTTTTCTGCCCGACTCCGGACGCGCGAGTCAAAAGATCGGGCCTTCCTTCGTGTATGGCCGCGGCGATCTGGTTAATCGTCGCAACGCCGAGAATCGCAAGAGCGGACTTCGGTCCCACGCCAGCGACGGAGTTTAGAAGCTCGAAGAAGCGCAACTCTTCGGGATCCCCGAGTCCGTAAAGCACCGGACCGTCTTCTCGCACATAAAGGCTCGAAAAAAACTTACACGGGGAACCTATGGGTGGGAGCGACTCGAGGAGCCGGCTGTGAAGGAACAATTTCAATTCAATTCCCGCGACATCGAGAACTGCGTAGTTTTCCCCCTTGCCCGCGAGAACCCCCCGAACGCTATAAATCATAGTTTCATTATAAATCTTTTTAGGAAAAGCATTGACTAGGACTCCGATCTCGTATACTCTAGAACCGCTATGCCAATCACCGAATCGGCTAAAAAGGCTTTGAGACAAAACCTTCGAAGGCGCACGAAAAACCTCTCTCAGAAGAACGTGTACAAGAAGGCCGTAAAAGATATCCGCAGACTCATCGCCCAGAAAAAACTTGACGAGGCGAAAGCACTTGTCTCGAAAACCTATAAAGTTCTCGATAAGGCAGCGAAGGCGGGGGTGATCAAAAAAAACAAGGCGAGCCGTCTTAAATCGCAGATCGCCCGCGGGCTTCACTAGAACGCTTTGTTTGGATGACGAAGTCGAGAAGGGCTTCCTCGTAATCGAATTTGCCCGACTTTACGGCGCGGTCGTACGAAGCAAACTGAGCGCCGTCCAGACCTCGCCAGGCAGAAATGATGTTGAACACCTTCGCGGGGGGCTCGTTCGCTGCGAAGACCATCTCGAGCGCTTTGAGGCGTTTTTGTTCATCTGAGCTCCGAAGAGCGGAGACGAGCTCCCAAAACACTGGAGCAACCTCAAGTCCGAGCGCTTCAAGGTCTTCCTCGTCTATCGAGGTTTTCTGAAGAGAGCTTATCTTATCGAGCTCGGTTATAAGCCGCCAAGAGTCTCCCCGATAGACCTCCTCAAGAAACGCAAGCGCCCGAGGAGTAGGCGCAACGTTTCGGTTTTTTGTCTCGCGAGCGACGAATTGGCTCCATTCCTGCCCCTCGAGGAGAAGAAACGGCTGTTGGAGTGTCGGCGGACGGAGAAGTTTGTCGAACGTTTTTGGAGGCGAAGCGCTCTCCGAGATAAGAACGGTGAGAGTGCTCGAAGCGTGGGCCTTCTTCATGACTTCGATCAACAACTTATCAAGACTATCGAAAGTGTTTTCGAGCACCGCGAATCGCGCGGAGCCGAAAATCGACTCACTATTCCCAAACTCAGAGAAACGAGCCCGAGCGCTTTCTTCGAGCAGATCGAACACTCGGACGTTGAGCGCGCCATGACGCTTCGTGAACTCATCAATGATAGACCGCTTCTTCCTGTGGCGCCGATAAGCATCCGGTCCGTAGAGTACGATGAGCATTTTTCTATTCGATATTTGTCCGACGTTTCTCTTGCTACCGGCGCAAGGAAGCGCGTATAAACTCTCTGAAAAGCGGGTGTGGGCGCAGGGGCCGGGACTTAAGCTCGGGGTGAAACTGGGTGCCCAAGAAAAAAGGGTGTTTGTCTCGCGGAAGTTCCATGATCTCCATGAGGCGCCGGTCCGGAGACTGGCCCGAGAACACCATTCCCTTCTTCTCAAGCCGCTCGATGTAGCGCGGGTTTACTTCGTAGCGGTGCCTGTGACGCTCGGAAATCTGCTGTTTCCCGTAGGCGGCGCGGGCGATCGTTCCGGGCTTCAAAATTGCAGGATAGGCCCCCAGGCGCATCGTGGCTCCGTAGTTTTTCTCTGCCACATTTTTGCGCTGCTCCGGGAGAATGTCTATTACCGGATCCGGGGCCTTGGAGGCGATTTCTGTCGTGTGCGCCTTCCTCAACCCCAAGACTGTGCGGGCGTACTCAATGACTGCGAGCTGCATGCCGTAGCAAAGTCCGAAGTACGGAATCTTCCTCTCGCGACAGTATCGGATAGCGGCAATTTTCCCCTCGACCCCCCGACTCCCGAATCCCCCGGGAACAATGATCCCGTGATACTCCGAGAGTTTCTGAACCGACCGAGGGTACTTCTCAAACTCCTCGGAAGCGACCCATTCGATAACAGGCTTCCGGCGCCAATGATACGCGGCGTGTTTGATCGCTTCGAGAACGGAGATATAGGAGTCTGTGAGAATAAAATCCCCCGATCCGAAGTATTTCCCGACGATTCCGATCTTTACGGTTTTTTTGGCGGTTCGCACGATCGAGACAAGCCTTTTCCAATCACGGAGATCGTGGTCCCGATGTTTGAGGGAAAGTTTCTCCAAGATGCGATCGCCGAGTTTATCCTTTTCAAAGTTCGTTGGCACTTCATAGATGCTCTCGACATTGGGTGCCGAAATGATGTCTCTGATCTGAAGGTTGCAGTTCAGGGATATCCGAGCTTTCCGCCGTTGGTCAAGAGAAGCTCCGGCCCGCGCGAGCACGATGTCGGGCTGAAGGCCGGCGGAGTTCAGCGTCCGTACCGCATATTGAGTCGGCTTGGTCTTAAGCTCCGTTCCCCCCGCACCAAGCGCTGGAACGAAGCTTACAAGAATAAGAATGGTGTCTGTTGGTTTGCGGATTTTGAGCATCCGCACCGCCTCGAGAAAGAGGATGTTTTGGTATTCTCCCACCGTTCCGCCGATCTCGGTGATTACGATGTCTGCTTTCGCTTTCGCGGCCGCGCGCTCGATCCGGGTGATCACCTCGAGCGGGATGTGGGGCACAACTTCAACCTGCTTTCCTTCGTACTCAAGATTCCGCTCTTTCTGAATGACAGAAAGGTAGACACTCCCCGTTGTCATGTAGTTCGTTTTTGTAAGATCTCTGTCCAGAAACCGCTCGTAGTTCCCCATGTCCTGATCGCACTCGGTTCCGTCGTCCAGAACAAAAACTTCTCCGTGTTCGGTGGGGCTCATTGTTCCCGCGTCGACGTTCACATACGGGTCGATTTTGATCGCGGTCGTTTCGAGACCCCGGGACTGGAGAATCTTTGCAATCGAGGCAGTGGCAACTCCTTTCCCTACTCCGGACATAACGCCTCCGACTAGGAAAATATATTTTGGTGTCCGCTTCGCCATGCAGATTACTCGATAACTACTTCGTGCGGAGGGATGAGGGTGGGATCGGTGGGGAGCGTCAAGAAAAACGTGCTTCCGCGGTTCACTTCTGATTCGGCCCACATTTGGCCGCCGTGCGCCTGCACGATGTTTTTCGCAATGTACAAACCCAACCCCGATCCTTCCGTTTGGAACTTGAGAGCGTTATCCGCCCGGAAGAATTTGGTGAAAATTTTACCGATCCCCTCGGGGGGAACTCCGATGCCGGTGTCCTTTACCGAAACAACGACGAATGGTTGGTCTTTCATTCTTTCTGCCTTCACGATAATTTCTCCGTTCGGAACATTATACCGTATCGCATTATCCAAGAGATTATTGAAGACCAGGGAGAGTTTTTGCGAGTCGAGCATGAGCTTGGGAAGCGGTTCCTTCGGACGGTCGAAATAAAGCTTAACGGTCGCTCTCCGTGCCTGTGGCGACGCCTCTCCGAGAATCTTTTCCACGAACTCGATAAGGTCGGTTTGTTTAAAACTATAGCCGAAATGCCCCTCTTCGATCCTGGTTATATTGAGGAGGTCCTCGATGATCCCGAGAAGAGCCTGACTCGCGGTTGCCGCGTTCTTCACGATTTCCACACTCCCCTCGCTCATCGCCTTATCTCCAAGAAGAGTCTGCAGGGCCCAGTTAATGTTCGTAAGAGGCCCCCTAAGTTGATGAGATGCGACTGTAAGAAATTCATTTTTTGATTTTACAAGCAGAACCTCGCGAGTGCGGTTTCTTATAATCTTCATGAACCCCAAAATTCCTCCCTTGCCGTCGTCGACGGGAGCCGTGACGACTCGAAGTTCGAGCGCCGGATCGGTGAATGATAAATCGACGATCTGAGGATACGCTCCGACCTGCGACCGAGTCACCATTCCGGGAGCGAGCGAGGGGAAAATAACTTGCGCGAGAAGTTTCCTCTCGGGGCGCTCGACATCTCTCGCCTGAAGCTTGTCTTCGAGTACCGTATCCGCCTTAAGATGGAACAGTCTCTCCGCCGCGGGATTGAAAAACAAAACTTTGAAGTCCTGGTCGTACGCAACAAGCGCGTCGTCGAGACCGTAAATAATCCCACGGAGCTCGTTATGTTCAACGGTTCCCGCTTGGCCGAGACGGGCCGTTTCTTTGGCGGCAAAAAAAACAGCGAAGGCAACGAGGGCGAGAAATGCTCCCTGAATAAAAACGAAAAGGGGTTCGAGATATACGAGACCGATCAAGAAAGCCCCAAGGAGGAGCGGCAACGAGAACCAAAAAATCCGCAATCCCCTTTTTGGGACAATGGACACCGGATTTGATGACGTTTCCCTGTTAGAAGATTCCATATCAAACGGACTCTCGCTGTACGCACTCTAAGTTCATATCATCATATCATCGGCCCCTTTTGTAAGCAAAGAATTCTCAGAAGATTGCTTGTTGTTTCCCCAGACGAGGAGATGACCCGTCCGCTTTTGCGCGCCGAAGAAGAGTTCCAAAACCTTGTCTCTCGCAGTAGGCAAAAAAATCCTCGCCGAGATCGTGAGTGCGAAGATCGCCGAGTCCCAATTCGGGGATTGGAACGTTCCGATCGAGTACAACGAGAGACTTAGAAAGATCGGCTTCCTTACGAAACGGGGCGAGTTTTTTAAGGAGAACTGGATTTTCTTCGGTGTTCTCAAAAAGCCTTTCAAGTGAATCAAACTTTTGGAGAAACCCCCGCGCCGTCTTCGGGCCGATTCCGGGGACGCCGGGGACGTTATCGGAGGGGTCTCCGACTAATGCTTTATAATCGGTGAGTTGAGAGGGCTTCAGGCCAAACCGTGTTGCGACTCCGTCCTCGTTATAAAGCTCTGTTTCGCTTACGCCTTTTTTCAGAACCCGAACGACGACGTCATCGTCCCGAACCAGTTGGAGCGTGTCGAGATCTCCGCTTAAAATTTCCACCTGAAGATCTGGTTCCTTCGCAAAGCGGGTTGCGAGCGTCGCGATAAGATCGTCTGCTTCCGAGCCCGGACTCTCGAGTACCCGTATACCGAGAGAAGGAAAAAGTCTGTGGGCTTCGACGATTTGCTCCACGAGGCCCGGCGGAGCCGGAGGACGATGGGCCTTATAGGGTTCATATTTTTGTTTTCTGAACGTGGGTTCAGGACGATCGAAGAGTGCCGCAGCGTAGTCGGGTTTTCCCTCTTTCCACACCTTGATGAGAATGCTCGCGACGCCGTAGATTGCTTGGACGGGACTGCCTCCGGGAGTCGTAAGAGGCGGCAACGCGTGGAACGCCCGGTGGATGAGGGAGTTTGCATCAATGAGAAGCAGCCTATTCCTTTGCCGGCCCGGAGACATCATCGAAAGCTTATCAACCGTTCATGGGGGTGTTTGCCGTGCAGAAACCGGAGTCGCGCGTCTCGTTTTAAAAGAAGTCTTTTCGCCCGATCGGCCCACTCGATAAGGAAAATATTTCTTGGGTCTCGAAGGGCTTCACGAAATCCGAGGGACTCCAAGCTGACGGGTGCCTTTAGGCGGTACAAGTCAACGTGAAAGAAATCTCGGTAGAGGCCCTTCCTGATGCGCACCCGCTTCGCGATGACAAACGTCGGGCTCGCGGTCCGCCTCGACGTCCCTAGTCCCCGAAGAAATCCCTGCACAAAAGTCGTCTTTCCGCTACCCGAAGCTCCTTGAAGCCCAACAAGGGTGGCAGACTTCTGTGGACGTCCCGAAAGAACTCTCCGGGCAAAGTTCTCACCGAGTTGCCTAGTCTGCTTTGAAGAAAAGCTTTGATACTTCCTCATGGTGTTTTGCCGCAAAGGTTGCAAGAAATGCAATAAAGACTCCGGAGCCGAGAAGAAAACTAAGAAACGATGCCTCGACAGTTTCGGGATTCAAGATCGTCCCTTCGGCGTACGTCATGCTCAAAAAATCGTTGTTCTCCCCGTCCGCGGACTCGATATTCGCTCCTCCAGGAGTGGGAATTGTAAAATGACCACCTTTCGCATCCTGAACCACTGATTTCCCTTCCGGCGCGCTCCCGAAAAACTGCGACTTCGAAATAAGTTTTCTTCCCTTCGAGTAGAGAAACAAAGCTTCGTCGACATTCCGCAAAATCAGGCCTGTTTCCTGGCGAGAAAGCAAAAGATATTCTTCTCCTCTCGCCGTATAGCCGTCGAGGACGAACTTCCGTCCCGCTCCCGTTTCGAGTTCCCAACCCGAAAGATCAATCATCTCCGGGCCGTCATTTCGGAGCTCGACCCACTCACTCTCGGAGTCTTTCCCGGACGGATTGGGGAGCCATTCGCTCAACGAGACCATGTTGTTAGAGAAGTTCTCTTCGACGCGTCAGGCCTAGGTGATCATACGCCGCGGGGAGCACGACCCTGCCGAGAGAAGAGCGCTGGAGGAAGCCGAGACTCATAAGATACGGTTCATAGATGTCCTCGATAACGCCCTTTTCTTCTCCGAGGGCCGCCGCAAGCGTATTTAAACCGACGGGGCCTCCGTGAAACTTCTCCGCGATAATTTGAAGAAGTCGACGGTCGTTCGGCTCGAGGCCCCGATCGTCAATCTCAAGAAGCTCGAGGGTCTTTTTTCCGATGTCCTCGTCCACCACTCCCCTTCCCCGAACCTCGGCATAATCCCGGGCTCGCTTCAAAATCCGGTTCGCCACTCTCGGTGTCGCTCGGGATGCCCGCGCGAGCATATGGATCGCTTCAGGAGCAATGCGAACTCCCAGAATTTCTGCGGATCGCTTGATGATCTTTTTTATATCATCTTCGCTGTAATAACCCAACCGAAACGTCGCTCCGAATCGCGAACGGAGCGGCTGGGAAAGTAGGTTCTCCCGAGTGGTGGCCGCAACCAACGTGAACGGCGGAAGATCGAGACTCAGGGTCCGCGCACTCGGCCCCTTCCCCACAACAAGATGAAGTTTCCGCGATTCCATTGCGGGATACAGAACTTCCTCGATTGCTCCGTTGATCCGGTGTGCCTCGTCAATAAAGAGGATTTCTCCGGGCTCGAGGTTCGCAAGAATGGCTGCGAGATCACCGAGCTTCTCGAGTGCCGGACCCGATGTGGTCCGAAACTGCGCGCCGAGTTCCTTTGCAACGAGATATGCAAGTGTTGTTTTCCCGAGGCCCGCCGGCCCGGAAAACAATATGTGATCAGACGCCTCTCGGCGCTTTTTTGCGGCTTCGACGATAACCCGAATGTTTTTCTTTACCTTCTCCTGACCGACGTACTCATCCCATGTGGTCGGCCGGAGCGTCTGATCAATGTTCTGATCGTCTGGGGGCTTGATGTGTGCTCCTTTTGTCATATATTGACAAAGTATAACTTTGATGTATAATATACACCCAAGACTTACGGTAGTTACTTCAAATCTGGGGGCAGGAATTGCTTCTAGCTCCTCCAGGAAGGCCTGGTTTCGGCGAGGCCTCTCCTCGAAGTAATTCTAACCTCTTTTAAATTCTTTAAAAGAGACTCTGCGTCCTCACTTCGAGGATCCGCCCCCAGGTTTGAGCTAACTACCACGCAAGCGCGCCCGTCACGCGTTCGACCTCCTCAAGGTCGGTGAGGCCAAGGAGCGCTTTCAAAACGCCGTCCTCCTGCATTGTAACCATCTCCTGCTCTTTCGCAATGCGCTTCAGGGCAACCTCCGACGCTTCCTTGAGTACCAACTCCTCGAACCGAGGACCCGATTCGAGGAATTCAAAAACTCCTACCCGGCCGCGATACCCAAAACCGTTGCACTCCGGACAACCCACCGGCTTATATAATTTTCCTAATGGATATTTTGCGCGATCTACTTTTGAAGGAAGGCTGGCAAGAAATTTTTTAACTTTTTCCCGAATATCCGGAGTTTGTTTCGTTTCTTTCCTGCATGCGCCGCAGAGTTTCCGCACGAGCCGCTGAGCGATGACAAGACTTAAGGCCGGCCCGATAGTGGAGGGCTTCACGCCGAGATTCACAAGCCGAGGAACTGCCCCTACGGCATCGTTTGTATGGAGCGTGGAGAGCACAAGATGCCCGGTAAGCGCCGCCTGCATCGCGATATCAGCCGTCTCGAGATCGCGGATTTCCCCAACGAGTATTACGTCTGGATCCTGCCGGACTATCGCGCGGAGCCCTCGAGCGAAGGTATAGTTTGCGCCAGGGTCCACCTGGGTTTGCTCGATCCCTTCGATGCGATACTCGATCGGGTCTTCAATGGTAATAACTTTCGATTCGGGATCATTGAGCTTCCGCAAAAACGCGTAGAGAGTGGTGGTTTTCCCCGAGCCCGTAGGGCCCGTATTTAAAATGAGACCATTTGGCTTTGCCAGGTTCCGCTCCACTATCGCAAGATCGTCTTCTCGAAGCCCCAAGTCTCGAAGGTCGACGGCAGTTGCGCCGGGATCGAGAACCCGCATTACGATCGTCTCCCCGAATTCTGACGGAATGACCGAAACGCGCATCTCAATTTCTTTCCCTCCGAGCGTGATTGTAAATCGCCCGTCCTGCGGCTCGCCGTAGACGTTTATCTTCATTCCCGAAAGAAGCTTGATGCGTGACACGAGACTCCCGTAGTTCCGAAGCGGAATCTTTCCGAAAATATCGTGAAGCAGTCCATCAATCCGGAATCGCACTTTCGCCCTCTTCTCTTCTGCTTCGAAATGGACGTCGGACGCTCTCGTCGAGATCGCCCCAGCAAGGACGGTTTCGAGAAGCGCCGTCGTGGCGAGTCTCTTAAAATCAACTTGATTCAGCTCTTTCTCAACGTCGCCAAACGTCTTCAGGCGATCTCGAAGCTCTTCCAGGTGTTTTCTTTCTATCTCAACCTTGCCGGTGATTTCGCCTGTATCCGGCGGCACGAACTTATACATGCGCCAGAGTTGATCAAGACTACTTTGGGAGGCGACGAAGAGCTTCGGCTTGTATTTCCTCGACTCAAGATCTTTCACGATTTCTTTGACCCTTGGGTGCTCCGGATCGAAAGCGGCGAGAGCAATATCTTGAACCCGGAGTTCTACGCCGGCAACCTTCGCTTCCCGGGCTCTTCCTTCAGGAACAAGCTTGAGGGCCTCCATCGATGACGGCGTCTTTGTCGCATCGAGATAGGGATGGCCCGAGCTTTGAGCTCGACGTTGCGCGTCCCGTTCCTCGCCCTCCCGGTGAAGCCGATCAAGCTCAACCTGGAGCGCGGTCATTTTCTGCGGATCCATTAAGTTGATTCTAGCTTTTAAATTCCCTTGGTTCAAGGAGAAATATTTGAGCTCTGCGTATGCAAACTTGACAAAACGTAAAAAGTAGTATAAAATGTTACCCGGAAACTTGAAGGAGGCTTCCATGAAAAGGATCGCTTTGCTCGCGTTTGTGCTTTTCGGTTTCGTTGTTGAGCCCGGCTTCGGACAACTCGAGCAGCGCGTCTTCGGGCGTGCGGTGCTCACCGCAACGAACACAACCTCGCTGCCGATCGAGATCAGTCTCGCCGGCTACGATGCGCTGCGGGTTGGAAGCCGCGACTCTTCCAATCTCCGCCTTGCACGATTCATATTCCCGTTCGACGCGCAGGGTCAGTACCGAGAGATAACCGGCTCGGTAAAGATCTGCGGCCGCTTCGAGGAAGTGACGCTCAAAATCTTCCCGCCACCGTGGGCCGCCGACGAAGCTGTCGTCGGCAGGGGAAAAGCCGGGGAAGAAATCGCCCTTACGGCGGCCTATCTTGCCACCGATCCCGACACGAAAGACGTGAAGAGGCGGGTGGAGAAGATTAAGACAAACCTAAAACGCAAGTCCCGATGGAAAATGAGGGAAGCAGAGCTGAAGGAATGGTTGAGGCGCTTTGAGGCTTTCGGCCTCGAAATTTCCGGCAGCCAGTGCATCCCAGAGGCAATCATCCCGATCAAGATGGTTGTCTACACGGATTTCTACAGACGTCAGGCAATCACGCTTGCCGTCCGCGAAGAATCCTACTCAGACGGAAAGCGGTACTACCGTCTCGAAGGACCTCAGTACGCGTATTAAGCCGCAAAAGGACATTCACCGCTCTCCGGCCAGGCGTCCCCCTGGCCGGAGAGATTTTTTTACCGAGAACGCTCTATAATTAACTCGTATTTTCAAGACTCACTATGTCTGGCCATTCTCATTGGGCGGGAATTAAACATAAGAAAGGAGTCGTTGATCAGAAGCGCGGACAAGTTTTCTCGAAACTTCTTGCCGCCATAACGGTTGCAGCGCGTACCGAACCCAATCCCGAGTTCAATCCGCGACTCCGTGCCGCGGTGCTTAAGGCACGGGAGCAGAAAGTCCCCCAAGAAAATATCGAGCGCGCGATCAAGCGGGCGGGAACAGCCGAGGGGTCTCTTGAGGAAATCCTCATCGAGGCGCATGGCCCGGGCGGAGCAGCAATTCTTGCCGCGGCTGCGACAAACAACAGGAATCGGACAATTTCCGAAATAAAAAAGATTTTGAGCGACGCAGGAGGAAAATGGGGTGAAACCGGGAGCGCCCGCTGGGCCTTCGAAGCAGATCTCGGGGGCTGGTCTCCAAAATTCTCCCACGGACTTTCGCCAGAAGACAAGGCGAAGCTTACATCTCTCATCTCCGCCCTCGAAGCTCACGATGATATCCAGGCAGTCCTTTCAAATGCAGACTAACCCAACGATCGTCCTCGGAATAGACCCTGGGACAAAACGAATAGGATACGGAGCGGTCCGGAGGAAGGGACAAGAACTCTGCCTCGTCGAAGCCGGCCTCCTCCCCTTGAAAAATATAAGCGGACAGGAGCTTATTCGTGAGACGAAAGTCCATACGGACCGTTTAATCAAAAAATTCCGCCCCTCGCTCATCTCGGTCGAAAAAATCTTCTTTGTGAAAAACCTTAAGACCGGCATCGCTGTTGCCCAAGCGCGCGGAGTCATACTTCTTGCGGCGGCAGAACACGGCGTTCCCGTGAGGGAATACAGTCCCACCGAGATCAAGCTCGGGCTTACCGGATACGGACTCGCAGACAAGCGGGCTGTTTTGAAAATGGTTCGCCTCTGCCTTAAAGAACCTGGTCTCCGCGTCGTCGACGACGCAAGCGATGCCCTTGCGTCAGCTATCGTCGCTCTGCACACTTTAAAGGCTTGACACGGAGGGACGCTCTACTATACTTTTTGCAAATTATGTTTTTCTCTCGGAGGGCGCGCACCTCCGGAGAAAGGTCGAATAACGTTTGCAATTTATGGCGAACGAACCTGAAATAGTTACATTAGCTTTCCGCGGCCTGAGCGACGAAGAGGGCGACGGTGTCGACGAGTACGGAAACGAAGAGCTGGGCGGCGACGAACTTGAGGGTGACGAACCCGAAGAAACAGAGGGGAGCGACGAGTAGTTCTCTTCGGATAAGGGATCTTCTTTCCTGCAGCCTCTTCCGAGATTCCGACGAGGTCTCTTGTTGAGGAGGCTGCTTTTGATTGATAATAGAAACCTATGAAACGTGTCCGGCGGTACAGTTCCATTTTTTTTCGGCTCGGGATCGCTGCCGTCATACTCCTCGGCGCGGCGTTTTTCTATTTCACAAGAGACCTCCCCTCGCTCGAAGAGATAACAAACAGGCAAGTAAGCCAGTCGACGAAAATCTACGACCGCGAAAGCAAAACACTCCTCTACGAGATAAGCGGAGGGGAAAAAAGGACCGTCGTCCCCTTGGGAGAAATGCCCCGGTATCTCAAAGATGCGGTGATTGCGATCGAGGACGAGAAATTCTACGAGGGCCCCGGATTCGACTGGCGAGCGATTCTTCGAGCACTTGTCGCGAACGTAGGTGCTGGACGGGTGGTCCAGGGCGCCTCAACAATCACCCAACAGCTTGCGAGGAACGCATTTCTCACCCCGGAACAAACGATCCGCAGAAAAGTTAAGGAGCTCGTTCTCGCCGTCCAACTAAGTCGCACTTACTCGAAAGATACAATACTCGAACTGTATCTCAACGAGGTTCCCTTCGGATCTACGATCTATGGAGCAGAAGCGGCAAGTCAGGCGTACTTCGGAAAGTCGGCGAGGGACTTGAGCCTCGGGGAAAGCACGGTCCTCGCCGCACTGCTCAAGGCCCCCTCGTATTATTCTCCTTGGGGAACGCATACGAAAGAACTTTTAAACAGGCAACGTTTTGTCCTTGAAAAGATGTCATCTCTCGGGAAAATCACCAATCAGGAACTCAACGCTGCGCTTGAAGAAAAGATCGTTTTCGCCGTCCAAAGCCGCGGAATCCGCGCGCCGCATTTCGTGATCGAAGTACAAGAACAGCTTATCCAAAAATACGGAGAAGATCTTGTGCGGCGAGGAGGGCTTCGGGTTGTGACAACGCTTGACGTCTCTCTTCAAGAGCTCGCTGAAAAAGTTGTGAAAGAGGGAGCGGAGCGGAACGAGGGTCTTTACAAGGGCAAGAATGCCTCTCTCGTGGCACAAGATCCGCGGACGGGTCAGATCCTTGCCCTTGTGGGATCTCGGGATTACTTTGACATCGAATACGAGGGGAACTTCAGCGTCGCCACCCAAGGACTGCGACAGCCTGGCTCGGCTCTCAAGCCGTTCGTCTACCTTGTTGCGTTTCAAAAAGGTTTCACTCCCGAAACGGTTGTGTTCGACGTCCCAACAGAGTTTGCCGCGAAGAACCCTCTCTGTCCCCCCTCCCCTGATTTTAAAAACGACGACTCTCGGTGTTTCCACCCAGAAAATTTCGACGGGAGATTCCGCGGGCCGGTTTCGTTGCGCCACGCGCTTGCTCAGTCAGTCAATGTTCCTGCGGTGAAAATCCTCTACCTTGCGGGTCTCTCCGACAGCGTTCAAAATGCGTACCGATTCGGCCTCAAAACTCTGACAAATCCGGACCTCTACGGATTGTCCCTCGTCCTCGGAGGAGGAGCAGTGAAGCTTGTCGATCTCGTCGGGGCGTACTCCGTCCTGGCCGAGGAGGGTGTGCGCCACAACCAAGCGATGATCCTCGAGGTTCGCGACGGGGGCGGTAAGATACTCGAATCTTACAGAGATGAGAGCGAGCGGGTCGCCGACGCCCAGTCGGTAAGGCTCGTGAACGACATTCTGTCGGACGGATCTGCAAGGGCTGGTCTTTTCGAACAAAGTCTTTCGCTTACAGTGTTCCCAGACCACGACGTCGCTATTAAAACCGGTACGAGCAACGACTACCGTGACGCCTGGGCGGTGGGATATACTCCCTCCCTCGTGGCCGGAGTCTGGGCCGGCAACAACGACAACGCCCCGATGCAGAAACAAGGATCGAGCATCCTCGCGGCTTTGCCAATCTGGCACGCGTTCATGAAAGAGGCCCTGGAAGGCCTTCCGCCCGAAGCATTTAGGCGGCCGGATCCAATTTCCTCCCCAAAGCCGGTGCTTGGAGGAGACTATGTTGTAAACAACGAACTTCACTCGATTCTCTATTATATCGATCGTAAAGATGTCCTCGGACCTCAGCCCCGGGATCCGATGAGCGATCCTCAATTCGAGAACTGGGATGCGGGAGTTTTGTCGTGGGCCGCGAACAACGTTCCCGGCTTCAACAGCGAAAACCGATCTCTCCCCCAGACGACATCTCGAATCAGCTCCACGACGTCCTCGGGAATCCCCGTGCCGGAAATCCTCGAACCGAAAACGGGGGCCTTCGTCGGCGGATCGTTTCCGGTGTCCTTGAGGGTAACTGCTCCGAACGGCCTGCGGCTTGTCAGAGTATCCCTTAACGGTACGAGAATTCAGGAATTCAACGATAGAAGAACCTCGATCGAAACGATAAACTTCTGGCTCGCTCCTGCGGGCTTGGCAGATCAAAACCTTCTTGATGTTGAAGCGATTGACGAGAAAGATCTCGTCGGGAAAACGAGTATAATACTTTACCGGTAAAGGTTAGGCTTTTAGGATCGGCTTCAGAATATAGAAGTAAGAACCCTCCTTCGCTCCCCGAAGCAGGGCGGGCTGGCCTTCATCGTTCACACCAAAGAATACCTCTCCTGTTTTCACCGCTTTGAGCGCGTCGAGGAGGTACCGCCAGTTAAACACTGTCTCGCCCAATTTTCCCTCAACCTTCGCAGGGAGAAGATAGCTATTTTCCCCCACCGCTTGGTCCGCAGAAGATACCTGGAGGGCTTTCTTGCCGGGCGGAACAAGAATTTTCACTTCATTGCTCTTGTTCCCGAAAACACTTGCAAGCTTTAAGGCATTCACGAACTCTTGCCGCTCGACAAGGATTTCCGCGCCGAATTTTTTAGGCACTATAGCTCCGTAGTCAGGGAAGTTCCCCTCAAGTAGTCTAGATATGAGCTCGAACTGGTTGGTCTTAAAAAGTACCTGGTTTTCATCACGAAAAACTTTGACGAGCTCGTCGCCTCTTAGCACCCGTAAAATCTCGTGGACCGTTTTCAGGGGGACGAGGACTCTAAACCCCTCCTCGCACGTCGATTCGATTTCGGTGACCGCGAGGACTTTCTCCGCCAGACGGAAACTGTCAGTCGCCGCGAATCGCAGTGTGTCGATAGAAAAATCGAAGAGGACGCTGTTCAGTTCCGGTCTCAAGTCGGAGGTCTGTGTCGCAAGAACCACCTGGGCAAGCGATTCTTTTAAAATCTCCGATTTGACGGAAACATACTCTGTCTGGTTCTTCACTTTTGGGATCAGCGGGAAATCCTCTGCCGGCATCCCCTGGAGGGTCGCATGGTAGTTGTCCGAGGTAATCTCCACGCTCGCCCCCTTGCTCTCGAGGTTTAATCGGTCGCTCTGGATGTTGTTCATAATCCCGAGAAGCGTCGCAATGGGCGCTGTCGCTCTCCCGTCCTCGAGTACTTTTCCAGCTACGGTGTAACTTGCCCCGATTTCCAAGTTTGTCGTGGCGAGCTTAAGCTTTCCCTCTGAGGCCTCGATGAGCGCATTTCGGAGGATTGGGAGGGCCTGGTTTTCTCCCGCCGCGGCCTCGATCGCATTCAGCCCGTCGCGGAGGTTTGTCCGGATTACTACAACCTTCATGTTTTTATATATCTATTGTTATAGTTATTAGTAGTCTTGCCCGAGGTGTGGATATGTAGTATTGGTGCGACTTCCGCGGGCTCCCTCCGACGAGAAACCTGTGCGTGCGCTGTTCTTAACTCTTGTAGATCGTTTCTCGGATGAGCATTATTTTTTGACTCAAGGCCGAATTCCTGTTTATTTCCTGGTTGATTTTCTCGTACGAGTGTATGGCCGTCGTGTGATCCCTCCCCATCTTTTCCCCAACGCCCGGATAGGACATCTCGAGCATGTCCCGAAGGAGGTACATTGCGATCTGGCGCGGCTCAACAACCTCCTTTCTTCGGTTGTGGCTCACGAGATCGCCGAGGGAAATGTTGAAGAACTCGGCAACCGCCTTGAGAACCTGGGTGTCAGTGATCCGCCGCGCCGCGTTCTGGATTGATTTGTCAATGATCTCCTCTGCGACTTTCCCCGTGATGTCGGCCTGCTTCTTTTCCTGATAAAAAAGGATTTTATTGAGGACCCCCTCGAGTTCCCGGATGTTCTTTTTAACTCGGCGGGCGATGAGATCTACAACCTCGTCTGATAATTGTCGGCTCGCCTCTTGAAGCCTCCCGCGAATGATCGCGACGCGCATTTCGTACTCGGGATATCCTATGTCTACGATGAGTCCCCCCTCAAAGCGAGACCGGAGGCGCTCCTCAAGGGTCGGTATGGATTGCGGGGGGCGGTCGGAGGAAATGATGATCTGCTTGTTCGCCTCGTAAAGCGAGTTGAATGTGTGGAAAAACTCCTCCTCCGTTTTTTCTTTCCCGCCGATGAACTGGATGTCGTCAATAATGAGCACGTCCACATCCCGATACTTCTTTTTCGTGTCCTCCATCCGCTTGTTGCGGATTCCCCACACAACGTCGCTTATAAACTTTTCCGACGAGACATACCGGGGCCTGACTTTGTTTTGATAGCGAGATCGTATCTCGTTTCCGACCGCTTGGATCAAGTGCGTTTTGCCGAGGCCCACGCCTCCGTAGATAAAAAACGGATTGTACTTTAAGCCGATCTCGTTCACGATCGCAGTGGCGCCGGCATAGGCAAGCTCGTTTGACGGTCCGACGACGAACGATTTCATGGAATACCGAGGGTTGAGATTCGTTTCCGGATCAACCTTAAACTCCAGTTCGATACGATCGAATTTACTGAGATCGGGAGCGGAGATTTTCTTTGCGGCAGGAGCTTCGGCTTGAAAGTTCCCGGTTACGACAAATTCGATTTTCCGGGCAGATCCGTCGAAGTTCCGTATAATTCCGAGAATGTTTTTTTGGTATTTATTTTCTACCCACTCGCGGGCGAAGTTGTTTGGGAGAGAAACGACGAAGGTTCCTCCGTCCTTCCGGTCTACGAGGCGACTGCTCTTGAGCCAAGTTGCGAAGTTTGCCCGCGAGAGCTGAATTTCGATTTCCCCCAACGTAAGTTTCCAAAGCTGATCAAGATCCATTTTTGATTAAGTAGGCCGCGAGCGCTTCATTTGTTGCTTCATGTGTCCTCGTGCAAAAACGCTTTTCTCGGTAAGCATTATTGTAGGTTTTGTTCTGCACAAAAAGCAAATCGGGCATTTGGGGATTTGCTGTTGATACCCGAGGTGTTCCCGGCCGCCTAGCGTATGGTACTATAGGGAAATGTCTCGGACGTATCAACCGAAGAAAAGAAAAAGAGCTCGCGTCCACGGATTCCGGTCCCGTCAACGGAGACCCAGTGGACGGCGCGTTCTTGCCCGCCGGAGACGCAAGGGACGGAAGCGCCTTTCTCACTAAATCAGGTTATTTCTGGGAAAACCACCGGATGGCGGGTCGGAGTTATTTAAAGATTGGCGCCCTCTCGGGGGCGCCGTGCGCTGTCGCCCACGCCCCGTGGTGAAAAGGAAGCAAAAATGATTACACAAGCGTACGAAGTCGTTTTTTACCAACCCCTCCTTAATATTCTGACCCTTTTCTACGGGACGATCGCCCTCGGAGACTTAGGGCTCGCCATCATTTTCCTCACCATTCTTATTCGAATTATTCTCTTCCCTATTTTCTCCCGGAGCGCTCGTCACCAGTCCGTCATGCAGAGGTTGCAGCCGAAACTCAAGCACCTCCAAGACGTTCACCGCCACGACAAAGAAAAACAGGTCCAAGCGATGATGTCTCTTTACAAAGAACACAAAATAAATCCTTTTTCTGGATTCCTCTTTCTCCTTGCGCAACTTCCATTTCTCATAGCGCTCTACCACATCTTCCTCAACGTTTTCAAACCCGACTTCCTCGATGGACTCTATCCGTTTGTTTCCCGGCCCGAGGCTATACAACCCTTCTTTTTAGGCTTGATTGATTTAGGGAGGCCGAGTATTCTAATGGTGGGTCTTGCGGCGTTGGGACAGTATTTCCAAGGAAAGCTTGCGATTCCGCCCAAGAGAGAGGAAGAAGAGCTCTCGGATGCGGAGCGTCTTGGTCGGAGGATGATCGTAATCGGCCCCCTCCTCACGCTTCTTATTTTCTACAACCTCCCCGCCGCGATCAGCCTCTACTGGGCAACGACATCGGTATTTTCGGTCTTTCAGCAATGGGTCATCAACCGAGAACTCAATCATGGAAAAGTGGGAACAACTGGTAAAACAACTGACGGAGTTAATGGGGTTTCGTGACTATCGAGTGGATATCCAAAACGACCCTCCTCGGGGAGCGCTTTTTATTTACGACAACCCGACACTCGTTAAGGAAAACCTCCCCCTCCTCGTAGAAAGCCTCAACCACCTTTTTCAGCTCGTTGCAAAGAAACAGAACGAACCGCCGATCTTTTTTGACGTCAACAACTACCGTCAGGAACGGGAAAATCTTATCACGGAGCTTGCGCGCGCTGCCGCGAAGAAAGTTCTTGCGACGAAGGGGAGCGTTTCATTGCCCGCCATGAACTCCTACGAGCGCCGCTTGGTTCATGTGGCGCTCGCGATCCACCCAGAGGTGACGACGGAGAGCGTCGGAACTGGCAAAGACAGGTATGTTATCGTAAAACCACTCGAACAAGGAAAAGCGGTGCAGGGCTGACCTAGGGCAAGAGAGCGGTATACAGTTTTTGGTCGTAGCGGTTGACGAAAAACAACCTCCCGTTTACGGCTCTCAACATAAAGCCGTCAACGTCGCGAGAGGAGTCAGTAAGAATGGCGCTGATTGTGCCGTCGTTAAGGTTGATCCGATAGAAATCGTCCGTTGTGAAAAGGGCCATTCTTTCGTACGCGTCAGGAATGGGATTAAGCCGAAAAGCTTTCTCACCCCTCGGTGTTGCGCAGTCTAGGTAGCCCGCCGTCGGGATCGTCCCGGTTGCCGCTTGTACCGAACTCCCCGAGAAAGTGCATTTTATAGGAAGAGTAAGAAAGTTAAGCTCCCGGAGTACTGTGCCCTTGTTGTCGGAGAGCACCAAGGTGCCGCCCCTGCCCGTTTCGTTCCCGGAGAGAACAAGGCCGAGATCGCCCGACCAAGCCGACTGGAAGCCAACCTTATCGAGCACTACGGGCACAAACTCTTTTGTTTTTACATCGAGCTTCCAGGCCGAGGCTTGAGAAACGGAACTCCCTTTCTCAAGAAGAAAAATCTGTTGCGACTGCGGCCACTGGAGCGTCAGATCAAACGCGTGAAGCGTAAGGAGATCCCTCGGCTTCGCTTTCTGATCTCCAACAAGGAGTAAGGAAACAGTTGCCACACCCCCTTTTTCCGTGAGATACGCGAGCTCATGAGTTGATGGCGACCATACGGCGTCTTCGGGATATATCGCGATGGGGCTCCACGAGCGAGTTCCTATTTCAAAAACACTTGCCTGCGGAGAATTTTTTTCTCCAAAGAGCACGAGAAGCATTTTGCCGTCGTACGAGAAGATCGCCTTGCGGAGGTTCGCTATGAGCGAAGAGCTCAAGACGGTGGATTTCCCCTCTCGCACCTCCGCCACTTGGCCGTCCGGTTGCACAAGAAAAATACTGTTATCGGGGTTCACGAAAAAATTCGCGACGGAGTTCTCGGCCACAAGCCCGAAGCTTTCGGGTGCGGGAAGCTGTCCTCCGGTGCCGTTGTCGGGTGAAGCTCCGGGAGCGGCAAATGGATCGGTCGTTGGCAGGCGAACGAGCGGCGGACCAACTTCATCGGCGCTTGGCCACAGGAAGTAGCCTACAGTGAGCGCCAGGATCGTCGCAACAAGAACAACAATAAGGCGGACTTTGTTCATTTCTTTCTTAGGAGAATTCTAACATAGAAAATATAAAGACCTCACTGGAGATTTTTGGTTCGCGCACAGCATCCTCGGCCTCGTGCCAACGGCAACAACTTCTCCGCATGACTTACGTTACGGATCTTCGCATGTTTCCCATCCGGGAGGCAAAAAGCTTGAACCGGGGTGGGCTTTGCACACTTTTGGAGGCCTACATACAGCCCCCGATCCTTTACAGATTGTCCCCTGAGGGGAAGACGGCGTGGGCGGAGAAGGGGCGTCAACGCAGTTATATACTGTAGTAGTAATCATCTGGTTTGCTCTGCATACTTTCGGAGGAGCGCACATAGCTCCCGATCCCGGGGGGCACTCTACGCCTGCTGATGGATTTGTTGGCTGGCCCGCGGGGGGTTTGCAGGTCCAGAAATTGGAACTTGTCTCAACGCACTTATTGGGGAGATAGCAGTTGTTTACGCAGTCTCCCTGCGATGTATTTTGCGGAGGATTCGTTGGACTCCATGGCTGGGTTTTAGTCGGTGGCGCTACCGCCGGTGGGGGCGGAAGCACAGGCAACCGAAGCCGCACGAGCCCCGGATTCACCGTATTCAAGACTACATACGCCCCCACAAGGAGCAAGAGTCCCCAGAGAGCAGACCTCACCCACTCTTTCCCCTCGCTCTG
>QZIV01000009.1 GCA_003599135.1 Candidatus Parcubacteria bacterium
AATAGACAGGGAAAAGCGCACCCTCGGGATACATCGAGAGGATCCCTTTTTCGCAGAGATCGCACTTTCTCCGGTAAAGAGACCTTTCGTTTCTAAAAAACATTCGTCTTACAATCCTACATTCTGGGCACCACGTCGGCGGCGGAACGCCTATCCTTTTATAGAAACCAAAATCTTCCGCCTCAATCGTGAACTGGTTTTTGCAATTCTGGCAGGTTTTTGCTTCGGAGTTCATGCTACTTCGGAGTTGTAACAACTCTCACAATACACGGTCTCCGGCCAATCAGGAACGTAGGAAGTTTTAATTTCCTTTCCACACTTCGCGCATTTCCGATCATAAATCGCGATTGGATTCAACCGCCTGATTCGCGCGCGGTCGCGGCAGAACGGACACCTTATCGGAATCGGGATACTCATGCGGCGATAAAAGTCGAGTTCCATTTTTATAACCTGGTAGTTTTTCCCGCACTCCGAACATTTCAAAATGCCCTTCAAAATATCGTCAGTAACATCCTTAACGTGGTCGGGTACGTCGATAGTCGCTCCTTGGTAATCTCGTCTGTCCAGATCGCGCCACAGAAAACCAGCCCGAATAGCTTCTTCCTTCGATTTTCGAGCAAATTCGTCTCCCATGGTTTCGTTATAAGGCCACGGGGAAAACTCACCAGGAAGCCACTCTCCGTAACGATATTCGCGCCCCAAACTGTCCCGATACAGAACTTTTGTCATTTGTTCCCTGATACGAGATACCAGATCGCGATACTCTTCTTTGGAGTACTGCTTATTGAAAACACAGTATTCGCTGTTTCGGACACCGACGCATCCGAACATATTTCCCGAACCGTGGCAACCGAAACAATACTCGAGATCGTGGGCTCCGTAGTTCCAAATGCTGAACTTTAACATCCTTACGTCGAGGCCGACCCAGGGGCACTCATATATCCATTCTGAACGTAAGCCGAACATGGTGTGATCGTAGGAATTCGCTGACGGGCCAGCTTTGAGGAGCTGAGAGTATCTGACGTTCTCGGCGTTCCCCATCATATAAGAGTCGTGAACGTTCTTGGACTTAAAGATATAGTCACCGGAAACGTCGGTGTTTTTCCAGCCGTGAAAAGCTTTGCGCGGATACTTGAGGAAATCGTTCCCGACCCTCTTCCGCAGCGATCCAACGCTTTTTCGGGAACCGAGGTCAAGGTCGCGAATTGTTTTTTCGAATTCCTCTTTTGTAGATGGCTGGTTGAATAGGTAATAACTCTTATTCCTTAAATTAACGCAGCCGATGCAGTAGGAGCAACCCATAAGATCTTTCGAGAAGTAAATATCGTGCGAGTGATCGCAATCTTCAGAGTAAAAGACCCTATAACAATCATTCAGCGTGAGTCCCTCGTAACACAACTCGGACTTGTTGGTAAACGAAACGTCAACACAGTCCCGGAGATGGGTCATCGTATTCGTGTACGCGCTATTCTCACTATAATCAGCCTTAAAACAGAGATAGCAGTTCTTGAGCTCCGCCGCAGCGTTGCAGTACTCACTGTTTACGAGTGTCGCGTATTCGGTGTGAAGCGCCGGCAGAGGAACTTCCCGAAATAAGTCGCGGTACTGTTCGAAAAAAGAGCGCGAGAAGTCGTAGTCGCGACCGAAGCTCTTCGGGTCCCACTTATCCGACCACCAAACGTCCTGGCGATATACTTTGTGCGGTGAGGAGGGATGATAAACCGAGATGACTTCCTCTCCGGTAAAATCGCATTTTCGTTTATAGAGCGTGCGATATCCACACCACGCCAGCCGCCTTACCATCCGGCACTCCGGGCACCATGTGGGCGGCGGAACCTTCATAACTTCATAGAACCCGAAGTCGTCCAGTTCGATGACAAACTGATTCTTGCAACTTTGGCAGGTTCTCGCTTCTGCGTTTCTCATCTCTAATTTTTATTTTCTTATCCTATTCCAGTAGTACCAGTTCAAAATGTCCTTCGCGATCGGAACGGCGTTTAAACTCCCTTCGCGTGCGTTCTCCACTAAAACCAGTATTGCTATCTCGGGCTTGTCGCTCGGCGCGTAGCCCACGAAGAAAGCGTTCTCCTCCGTGTTCGCCCGCACCTGCGCAGTCCCAGTTTTTGCGCCGACCGAGAAACCGAGGTCCGAAAGGAGGTTAGCCGTCCCGAGTGGCGCGGTCACCGCTTCCCGCATCCCCTTCTGGATCTCCTGAAGCTCCGATCCGAGGTAGGAGAGATCGCGGATGAGCTCCGGATGCGAGCGGTTACGATTCACGACCGGCTTATAGAGCTTCCCGCCGTTCCCGATCGCGCTTACGAAATTCAAAATCTGAAGCGGCGTGGCCAGTATGTCTCCCTGCCCGATCGAGACATTGTAGGTGTCCCCCAAGAGCCACGGCGTACCGATTTTCTCCTCTTTCCACTCGGGAGTTGGAAGAAATCCCGCCGCTTCGTGAGGAAAATCAATGTCGGTTGACTGTCCAAGGCCGAACTTTTCCCACCACTCCCGCAGGCGACTGATGCCAAGGCCTTGCATCTCCTCCGTGCCGCCGCCTACGCTATAAAAGTACACGTTCGAAGACTGCGCAATTGCGGCAGAAAGATCCACGTTCCCCTGATACCGCCAGTCAAGAAATCGAGTGGGGCGTTCGGGATCGTACGGGTTCGGAACGTCAAGATACCCCGGCGAAAAAATCTCCCGCTCCGGAGTAATGACTCCGTCTTTGAGCGCCGCCACGCCGACCAATGGCTTTATCGTAGAACCAGGATTGTAGAATCCGCTCACGGCGCGGTTGAAAAGAGGCCGTAAAGTTGAAGTGAGAATCTGCGCGCGCTCTTCACTCCGGCCCACACCGCTAAAAATGTTGTTGTCGAAACTCGGGAGGTTCACGAGCGCCAAAATCTCTCCATTCTGGGGATTCATTGCAACCGCAACGCCAATTTGCCTGCCGAGCGACCAAAGGCCGTCTTGCAGTCTCCGGTACACGTACGACTGGAGCTCTCCGTCGATCGTAAGATGGAGCGGTGATCCGATCTTCGGGTCGCTTTTCAATTCTTTTTCGACAACCTGCCCGCGCGCGTCGCGCCGCCGGAGAACGACTCCCGGTTCTCCCCGGAGAGCTTCGTCATAAAAAAGTTCTATCCCGCTCTTCCCGACAAGATCCTGGCTTCCAAGCCCCTCCCTGGTTTTGAGATCTTCGGCACTCACGCGACCGACGTACCCGACAACCGACGAAAAAACCTCTCCCTCGGGATACCCGCGCTTAAACCCCTGCTCAACAAACAAAGTCGAAAGATTCAGAGCCCGCAACTGGATTACCTGGCTTTGTGTGAGATCGGGATGCAAAACCACCGCATCGGCAAATCGGTCCGGATCGCTCCCCTCGACAAGCTCGATCACGTCGCCGATATCCAAGTTCAAAACCTGTTGGATTGTCTTAAGCGTTTCTTCGCGCAACTCTTCATGCCTCAAAAATTCTCTCATGTCGAAAAGCGCCACGAACACGGGTTCGTTCTCTGCGAGAATCTTCCCCTCACGATCGTAGATAAGGCCGCGGGGAGCTTGCTGCTTTTCCACGTCGCTCAAGTTCGCTTCAGCTCGCGCGCGATAGAGCTCTCCCCGCCCCAAGTTCAAAAAGAGTATTCTTCCGAGAAGAAGCGCACCGGTAAGGACGATGAGAAAACTCAAATAGATAAGCGGACGGTTGCCCAACGGAACCTCGACCACTTCGAGGTCACGCGACCAATCGTCTTGGAGCGCCTCCTCGAATGCGACTTCTTGGTCCTTACTTTTGCGTTTCATACGATGAATAAAAGATTTGGAAGGCCACGGCTCCGAAAAGCAGGGTCACGATGCTTGTTCCCACAAACGCCAAAAAATTCGGAAAAGAGAAAAACGGAGCTATGGCCGCGTGGAACACAACGAGACTGAGAAATATAAGGAAAAGATTTGCGACCCACGCATGCCAAGGTAGAACTTTCTTTATCCAAAACGATACGAGAGGCAGGACCGCTATGAGGCCGATCTCGAGAGAAACTGCCGGCTGCCAGTTCAGCATGAGCGCCACGAAAAGCGAAAGAGAGCACACTTCCCAAAACGAGAGAAAAAGCGAAGCGGCGACGAGCACCGCAAGAAGGAGGTCGAACGACGCTCCGAAAACCGTTTCGACCCGGAATTGAAGCAGGGCCGCAACTAGAACTCCAAGAAAAAACGCCAAAAACTTTTTATGCCTCATTGTCGGGCCACAAAAACGGTTCTCACCGCTCCGATCTCATAAGAAAATTTCATGCTCGCCTCCTGAAATAACTGATCCTCCGAAAGCTTTACGGCCTCGATTTCTCCTAGGGGAATCGCGTATGGAAACAAGGGCGAGGCGCTATAAACCACGTCTCCGGGCTCCACTTTCGCCCGCTTCGAAATCAAAGTAAGGTGCGGTTCGTCCCCCCCCCGGAACAAGGCCTCAGCTCCTCTCTCCCCGATCCGGACCGCGACCTCGAATCGGCTGTCAAAAACGGTCTGCGCAACGCTCGTTGAATCGAACACACTCTGGACTTTACCGAGAAGCACGCCTTGAAAGGCCACCGCAACACCTTCCTCGGCGCCCTGCCGCTCGCCTATGTCAAGGAGAAGCTCGCTCTTTGCGCCGAAAGGATATCGGGAAAGAACCGATGCGCGGATATACTCAGGCGACCATGCGGGAAGCTGAGACTCTATAACCGAAAGCTTGGCGAGCTCCGCTTTGAGTTGTATGTTTTGAGCGTAAAGCTCGTCCGCAGTTCGGCTCTCCTCTTCTCGACTCCCTAAAAGCGCTCTCAACTCCCACCCCGTTTCCGGCCTCCAGAGAAGAAGCGCGAGGAGGACGAGCGAGAGGGTTACGAAGAGCCATCTGTCCCGCCGCATCAAAGGTTGATGACAAGGGGTTTCAAAGGATTATCCAGCAGTTCTCTGTGCCGATCGAATCCGTCAACGACATATCCCAATCCCCGCGCAACGCAGGTGAGAGGCTCCTCAACCACTCGTGTTGCGACTCCCGTTTCCCGCTCGATGAGCTCGTCAATGCCGCGGAGAAGCGCTCCTCCGCCGCAAATGTAAATGCCCTGTTTCAGCATGTCGCCCGTAAGTTCTGGCGGCGCCGACTCGATGACGTCCCGCACCGACTCAACGATCGTGTCCAACGATTTCGTGATCGCTTGGCGAATTTGGTTGTTTTTCACAACCACCTCTCTCGGCAGTCCCGACGAGATGTCCCGGCCGCGGACGGGAACCTCTAGTCGCCCGTCGAGGGGAACCGCGGAACCGACCGCGATCTTCGCAAACTCGGCCGTCGGCTCGCCGATCGCGAGACGGAACTCGTCCCGCAGGAATCGTGTGATGTCCTCGTTGAACTTATCCCCGGCTACCTTCAGCGTCTTCGAGGTAACTGTTCCTCCCATCGAAATCACGGCGATGTCCGTGGTTCCTCCGCCGATGTCAATGATAAGACTTGCCGTCGGAAGCTCGATGGGAAGATTGGCGCCCAAGGCCGCCGCGACCGGAGACTCGATGAGATATACCTTCGAACAGCCGGCGTTTAAGGCGACGTCTTCAACGGATTTCCGCTCAACTTCCGTTAAGCTATTTGGAATCGCAAGAATTCCCCGCCGATAACTCATCATTGAGCCGCGGCTCAAGCGGCGCAAAAACTGGCGCAAGAGTTCCTGCGCCATTTCGAAGTCTGAAATCACGCCGTTCACGAGCGGCCGGATGACGCTGATGTGGCTCGGGGTGCGACCGAGCATTCTTCGCGCTTCTTCACCGACCGCCAGAATCTGATTCGTTTTCTGGTTCACGGCCGCAATCGAAGGCTCGTTGATGACGATGCCGCGATTTTTTACGTACACAAGCGAGTTTGCCGTGCCGAGATCCACTCCGATGTCCTTGAACAATGTATCGAAGAAGGCCATTAGGTTTTCGTTTGGATTTTCATTGCGTTCACAAGCTCTTCTTTGGTCACGAGTTTCGCGTCTTTTGAAGTCCGGTGTTTCACCTCAACCTTCCCGCCGGTCTTCTCGCTCACGACCAGACGCCACGGGATCCCGATGAGGTCCGCCTCGACGAATTTCTCCCCGGCAGACGCATTTCTGTCGTCATACAGTACCTCAACCCCCTGTGTTTGTAAATAATCGTAGACCTCCTTCGCCGACGCATTGCCGAGCTCAAGAAGGTGGGCGCGGAAGGGAGCGACGCTCTCCGGCCAGATGATCCCCTTCTCGTCGTGAAACTTTTCGACGACGACGCCCATAAGCCGCGAAACTCCCACGCCGTAACAGCCCATAACGGGGTGGTGCTTCTTTTTGTCGCGCCCGACGAAGGTCAGATCGAAATCTTTCGCGTACTTCTCGCCCAGATCAAACACGTTCCCGACTTCCGACGCCCGCGCTTTGTGGAGCTTCCCCTGCTTGCAGCCGGGGCAGGCGCTGCCCACCGCTTGCTTCGCAATTGTGACGTTCACGCAGAATTCGCAGACGTCGCAGTAGAGGATGTCGTCCTCGCCTGCGTCGGTTAAGACCATAAACTCATATGAAATCTTCTCCGAAAAACTCCCGCCCGAGGCCTCCGTCGCCTTTGCAACAAGGCCGGCCCGCTCAAAAATCTTGAGGTAAGCCTTCCGCACGATGCCGTAAAATCTGTCGAAATCCTCCTGGCTCTCGTGGAAGCTGTACATGTCTTTCATGAAAAATTCCACCCCCCGAAGGAGGCCTGACTTCGAGCGCAGTTCGTCCCGGAACTTCCAGTGAATTTGGTAGACCGCAAGCGGCAAATCCTGGTACGTCTGCACCCGCTTCATAACGAGCGGCGTCACTACTTCCTCTTCGCTCTGACCCAGGGCGTACTCTTTTCCGGTGCGGCTCTCCAATTTAAAGAGGACGTCGATCCGGTCCCACCCGCCGGATTTTTCCCAAATGCTTTTCGGATGGAGCACGGGCATCAAGACCTCTTGTCCCCCGATTGCGTTCATCTCCTCGCGGACAATCTGCTCGATATTCCTTAAAACCTGGAGTCCGAGCGGCAAATAGCTGTACACGCCGGACATCAGCTTGTCTACAAAGCCGGCCCGGTGAAGAAGCTGGGCGTTTACGGTTGCCTCATCCTTGGGAGCGTTCCGCTCAACGCGGGTAAAAAGCTCTGATTGCCGCATTATGGAAATAGACTAGCACCGAAATTTTGCGTTGGCAAAACGCTCATTTAACTTGACCGGCGCCACAAACAAGCGCTAGGATAATCCCGGCAACACCACATCTCAACCGGGAGGGGACGGTGAAAATCCAGATCAGCAGTCAGACAACATCCCAGCACGTGAGGGCAGGAATGGAGCTCCTCGATCGCAAGATGCCGGACTGGCGCTCCAAAGTCGACATGGACAAGCTCGATATGATGAGCTCCGCATGGGGCCTCCTCGAGCAAGTCTTCGGTTCACAGCAGAAGGGATTGGAAACCCTCGGAATTTCCGAGGAACACCTGATACAGTACGGATTTTTCCCCGACCACCTGCGGGGCGGCCCGGGACTCACCGCCGCCTGGAGACAGGAACTCCGGGAGAAACAGGAGCAGATTCCCGCGCAGTCGCCCGAAGCGAAGGGAGCCCGCGGAACGGTTACAGCATAACCCCGGGAGAACGACAACTTTGAGAAAGGCCTGCGGATCGCATCTGCAGGCCTCTTCTTTTATAATGAATAGGTGCTTCCAGCTTCTCCAAAGCCATCTAGACTCCTCGCCGTTTCGCTTTTCTCCATTTGCGCCCTCTCGGTCGGGTTTATGGCCTACGGGACATTTACCGACTCGGCCATCATGGATGAACTCGCTCACATCCCCGCCGGTTACGGCTACGTCAAATACCTTGACTTCCGGCTCAATCCCGAACATCCCCCGCTTGTAAAAGCCCTCGCCGGTTTTCCGCTTGTTTTTCTTGATTTGAACTTCCCCGTAAACGCCCGCGCGTGGACCACGGACATAAACGGCCAGTGGGAAATGGGCGCGAAGTTCCTCTACGAATCGGGGAACGATGCGAACGAAATTATCCGCTGGTCGCGCCTCGGGCCAATACTCCTCGCGCTCGCCCTCATTCTCTTCATCTATAAGTGGTCGGTTGAGCTTGTGGGTAGGTGGTGGGCGCTCCTCCCGACATTCCTTTTTGCCCTTTCACCAACCGTCCTTGCTCACGGGCACTACGTGACGACGGACGTCGCCGCGGCGTTCGGAGTTGTCTTCGCAACCTATTATTTCCTCAAATTCCTCCACAGGCCGGAGCGGCACACGCGATTCCTTGCCGCAGTTGGCTTCGGCGTCGCGATGATCGCAAAGTTCTCGACGGCGCTCCTCGTTCCCTACTTCGTGTTTCTTCTCCTCGTCTACTACTTCGCGGGAGCCGTCCGCGACTGGCCGCATGCGGACCCGAAAGAGCGACTCCGCAAATTCATTCTCCGGGGGGTGAACTATGTCCGATCTCTCGTTGTCATTTTTATCGTCGGGTTCGTCCTCGTAGTCTACCCGGCTTACTTCCTTTTCACGATAAACTACCCCGTCGAAAAGCAGGTTTCGGATACCGAATTTATTTTGACCTCCTTCGCAGGAGGCCCGACGCCGGAGGGTGAACTCTGCAAACCCGTGCGATGCCTTGCGGATTTGAACATCTGGATGGCGGGGAACGCTGTCTTCCGGCCGTTTGCGGAGTACATGCTCGGAGTGCTTATGGTGCTCCAGCGGTCTGCGGGCGGAAACACCGCGTACTTTTTGGGCGAGGTGTCTGCCGCAGGGTCCCCGTGGTACTTCCCGGCAGTCTATTTCCTCAAAGAACCCATCCCCATTCTCCTCGCAGTCACGATTGCAATTCTTATAAGCATTCGGAATATACTCCGGAAAAAAGAAAATGGCCCGCTGAAACTGAAAAACAGAATCCTCGACTACCTCACGCTCAATTTCTCGGAATTTGCGATGCTCGTCTTCGTATTCCTCTACTGGGTCTGGAGCGTCCGGAGCCCGTTAAATATCGGCTTCCGGCATCTTCTCCCCACGCTCCCCTTCGTTTATATCCTTGTCGTGTGCTTCTGGAAGGGGTGGGTAACGAAAATCGATCGGCCGGCGGGCGGGATAACCATTTTTGAGCGGGCATGGCTCTGGATAAAAGCGCTCTCGAGAGCATCTTTGAAATACCTCCTTCTCGTGCTTCTCCTCATCTGGTTCTTCTTCGAGACAGTCCTTGCCGCGCCGCATTTTCTTTCGTACTTCAACCAGTTCGGCGGCGGAACGAAGGAGGGGTACCGCTATGTTACGGACTCGAACTACGACTGGGGGCAGGATCTTTTGCGGCTCAAGGAGTGGGTAAAGAGCCACCCCGAAGTTGACCGAATCGCTGTTGATTACTTCGGCGGCGGGAACCCGAAGTACTACCTCGGCGCCAAAGCCGAGGGTTGGTGGTCATCTCGAGGGAGCCCTAAGGACGAAGGTATCCGCTATCTTGCGGTATCCGCAAACACCCTTCAGGGAGCGATCCAGCCAACTGCTCCCGGACACGTACGCCAACCGCAAGATGGGTACCGGTGGTTAACGGAACTCCGCCCCGCCGAGGCGGGGCTCGGCGGTATCCCGAAACCGGACGCGCGGGCCGGGATGTCGATATTTATTTATAAGTTTTAGGGTTGTTCGAATCCGATGATAAATTCTCTCACTAACTCATTTAGACCAGGCGATGTACTCATAGCACTAGGGGTAGCAATCTTAATTTTCCTCGCTTTGAGAGAATTTCTGTGCTGGTACTGGAAAATCAACAAAATAGTAGGCCTCTTAGAAGACATCAAAGAGAATACAAAAAAACCACCCCTTACTTCTACTGAGCCGACCCTCCGAAAACCAAAAGAAAGCCCTTAGGGAGCTAAAGTAAAAACGAGTCAGCACAGTATCAAGAAATCGAAATACCTATAGGTAGAACATGAGAGAAGATATTGAAAGAAGAATTTTAAAAAGGCTGTATCGATCTTATAAAGAGAAGCAAAAAGTATCAAAATTTCCGGCGGTTGATATCTTCAGGGAATTTAGCATAGCGAATGGGAGTGATTTATCGTCAGTTCATAAAAGTAATTTTATTGATATAGATCAACAGGAAAACTTTTACATAACTGATAAGGGTATCAACTATATGAATAGAATTTATGCTGAATATGAAAAACTTGCCGGACCTTTGAAAAACTGGGAAATGATTAACAGAGATAAAGAAAGTAGGGCTTTTGCATACGTAGATAAAAAAACTCAAGAAGAAAAAAATATTACCCCACCCATTCTGAATGTTTTTAATCTACAGTCTCATTCTGGCAATGGGGATAATATTCAGGGAAGTAAAGTTGTGCACCCCAAACAAAGAAATGGTAGATTCCCAAAAAAGAATCAGGTTCTTCTTACGATACTTATAACTCTTGCCACTGCGGGTAGTGCGCCTTGGTGGTGGTCTCCAGTGATTAATTTTGTAAAGGAAAAATTAGTGATAATAAATACTTTTCCCGGAGATCCGAGTAGGACAATTAACGGATCTGTTTTCGATATTGTTAAGAAACTCAATCAATTACCTACAGACATCGAAAGACAGTCTCTGGTGAGAGATTATTATTCTGGACTAGGCACCAGAACAAACCCCAGATTAGAATACGGTAAAATAGTCAATACTCAACCACAGGACAGTATAAGCCTTGTAAAAATACAAGGTTACGACGATAGCAGTCTAATGTTAACGTGCGAATTCGATTCTAAGTGGAATCAAAAACTTAGACTCATCACAAATAGCGATATAGCCTTCTGGGGTAAAATTAAAAACTATGACGTAAGCAGATCAAGTTTAATCTTAGAAAGTTGTGTGCTCTCACAATAAAACCCAAAGCGAATTATCCTGAATCGCACCAAAGAATCATTTACTCCCGTTTGTCATTAAACCGAGACGGCTCACATCTGAAATAGCTGTGAAGAAATAAGAGTTCGAACCAAAATACAAAATGTCAAAATTAATAGAGAATAACCTAATAGGAGCTATTCGCGGCACAGGCGACATGCTCCTTAAATGTATGGTGATTGTTACCGCGATAGAACTTTGCGGGAGTTTTATTACAGGAAACACCGGCCAGGGAAACACGAGAGAAAACTTTTTAGCATTTTGGAAAAGCAAGTATCTACCAAAGAAGTACCACGAAATAGGTGATCTCCTGTATAAAATTTTTAGAAACGGAGTTTCGCACAGCTTCGTGGCTAAAGGAGGTGTTATCCCTAGCGGAGAAGAAAAAAGTTCTGATAAGCATCTAGGGTTTTTTAAGCAAGGAGTTTTCGTTTATGTTCCGAAGCTAGAAGAAGACGTAGTGGCTGGGATTTTGATGCTTTTAAAAGACATGAAGGAAGACGGAAACAATTTGCAGAAGAATTATAGTTTCGTGTTATCGGAATTAAAAAGAGTTGGTGAAGATGAATATGAAGAGTTTGTTAAAGAAAAAAGAATACAGATTAGAAACGAAATAATTTCTGGGGATATTCATCCGGATTTTCAACATATCACAATTGCCAAGCCTCCAGATATAATAACGGGCTCGACAGTGGGTTCAACAATTGTTATAAAAATCGAACCCTCTGACTAAACGAGTTAGTTGGTAGGAACCAAAATCATTCGAACGTCGTCTACGAGGGCCAGCACTACTTGTAATACGCCCTGTTCTCCGCCCGAAAATCGGCTCTTAGTTGTCTAGCCCTCGAAGCGTAGGGTAAGATGTGTTCTATATGAACGGGGAGATAACGACGAAGCGGAGCCCCATCGTTCTTGTGTGGAAATTCGCGATCATTGAGATTGCGGCGGGGTTTCTCTATTTCGGCGCAACGCTCCTCGGGAACACGAAGTACGAATTTTATCTTCAGCTTCCCCTCTCCGATCTCCTTTCCTACCAGGCGGCAAAAATCCTGTTCCTCGCCGGAGCGCAGTTTGCGGTAACGGTCTACGCCTTCCTCTCGTGGTACTACGACGAGTACGTCATCCGCCCCGGATCGGTAACGCACCTCTACGGAGTTTTCAAAAGAAAAGAGCATACCATTTCGATAAGCAGTTCCGCGTCAGTGAAAATTTCATCGAACCCCCTGGGAAAGTTTCTCCACTACGGCTCGATACATATAAAAAACAACCGATCGTCTCTGGTCCTTGCCCATATCTCGCGCCCCGAGCGATTGATGAAAGTCATCAAGCAGGAAAATGTATTTGATCGGGAACCCGACATCTCACAACTCCTCAAAGAGGTGGAACACGACCGGCTGGAGTTCAAGTCATCGCTCCGCTTCGACTACAAGGCGAACCAGGCAAACCGCGACATCGAGAAGGGTGCTATGAAAGCGGTCGCCGCGCTCCTGAACTCGAAAGGCGGGTATCTCGTCGTGGGGGTCGGCGACTCGCGGGCACCGCTTGGCCTCGAGAACGACTACCAGACGCTCCAGCGAAAAGACCGGGACGGCTTCGAGAATCACTTCACGCAGTCCTTTAACAATATGATCGGCCCCGAATTCCGGAACCTCGTGAAGCTCTGGTTTCGCGATGTGGAAGGACGCGATCTCTGCACAATTCAAGTACTCCCCAGTCCCCGGCCGGTGTATTTGAAAGCCGACAACAGCGAGCACTTTTATATGCGAACCGGAAACATCTCGACCTCCCTGAAGCTCAGCGAGATAGAGGCGTACTGCCGCTCCCACTGGCCCGGGTGGATCAGCGAGGCGTAAGGCGCTATTTGTAGTACGTCCTATTCTCCATCAGAAAATCTAGGTTTTCTGCCTGCTATGACCCTGGGCAGTAGTATTTGCTAAAATATGGTAGCAGTCTATCCATACGACGCCATGAAACTCACAAAACCAATACAAATCGCGATAGTGGCACTTACGGTTTTTAACGTATTTGCTCTAAGTCTTGACTGGTACCATACGAAGCCCTGGGTGGACATTCCTTCTCATATCGTTTTCGGCGTCCTTGTCGGACTCGTCATTCTTTCATTCCATCCCAGACTCAAGTCCTTTGAGAACTGGGGGCTCCTTGCGGTTCTTGAAATACTGTTTTGGGGTTTGGCAGTCGGATCTGTTTGGGAAATCATGGAGTACACGCGGGACGTCGTCTACGCACTGCCGAGGCAGATACCGATCGCTCAGCAAGGAACGCGGGATACTCTCGGAGACGTGGCCAACAATATCTTGGGAATCGGCGCAGTCGTCCTCGTACATAAATTGCGGGCGAAAAACCACTCAACTTCTCAAGCGAAAACGAGACTTCACTTATAGTACGCCCTGTTCTCCACTCGGAAATCGACGTATTCGAGTCTCTTAAAATCCGACCTCGCGGTTACCGTCTCGATCGCGGCGAGCGTGCTTGCGGCGGAAAACCGGAGACTGAAGTAGAGCTTCGGGCCCCCGTTGGTTCGCACCTCGATCTCTTCGTTCAAAAGATTATCCAACCGCACTTCGCGGACACTTAAGCCACTCCGCCCGAGGACTTCGAATATAGAAAGAAGATTCGAGACGAAGCGGTCGGGAAGAATTTTCCTCCCCAGACCGAGCGGTTCCTCTGCGTAGTCGTTTAAAACCTTGATGAGATTCCCTTCAACTCCAAGTGCGCGCTCGAATACCACGCCTTCCGTATCGAACCAGAAACACGGATTGTTTGTTGGGTCTTTTTTCTGGCACCAGATGCCGTAGGGTTCCCGCTCTTTAACCACCACCCGTATCGTATGCGCATCAAAGTCTTTTTCGACCTCGGCGCTCTTTACCGCCGGCACGGTGCGCAAATCGTTTTCATCGAGCGCATCGGGCCACGCAAGTATGTTCCGGAGATTGAACCACTTCCGGTAGAAGGGTTCGCCTGTCCTTGCGGCCATGAAAGCCGCAAGGACATCTTCTTGCTTCACCCGCTTCGTTCCCTCGATTTCGATGCGTTCCATCTGGAAAATCGGTGAGCGAAAGAGAATCCACCCTGCGCCGTACGTAAGAATGCCGAGAGAAAGGATGCCGAGAACTGCCCAGCTGAATCTCCTGCGCTTCTTGCGCTTCTCCTTCGTTTCCTCGAAATACGTTTTTTGCTCAACCTGTTTTTGCCGCACGTTCAGAGAATAACACGCTCCATGAGAGGATTCAGGCGCGTCAGAAGTTCGTATGCAGTCGTACCCGCCGCTTGTGCAACCCTATCCGCCCGAAGCTCCCGCTTCCCGTCTCTCCCAATCAAAGTCGCGACGTCTCCCACTTTTACGCGAAGCCCGCCGATGTCCACCGCCGCAAGATCCATCGAAACTCGGCCTAGAACTTTTGCCTCCCTGCCCCGTACGAGTACCGTGCCCCGCGAGGAAAGTGACCTCGGAAGCCCGTGCCAGTAGCCAAGGGGTATGACCGCCATCGTCGTTCTCCGCCGCACCCGTTCCGTAAGATCGTACCCGACGTAGTCCCCGCGACCGAGCGCTTTTACCTCCGTGACAACCGTCCGCCAGCTCAAAATCGGCCGAAGCGGAACTTTTTTCGAAAATTTCCGCTTGAACTCCTCCGACGGCCAAAGTCCGTAGAGGCCGATCCCGATCCGCACGGCATCGAGATGGTATCGCGCATCGAGCATCGCTCCTCCTGTCGCGGCACAGTGCCGAATGAGTTTTTTGAATCCGGCGGCCTCGAACGCTCTCGCAACGACGAGAAATTTTTGGAACTGCTTCTCCGTGAATCCTCGGTGCGCAAAATCGTTTGCTCCCGCAAAGTGAGTGCAGATGCCGCGGAGAGATTTGTGGAGGCCGTGATTATGAGAAAGCAATACGCCGAGAACCCCGGGAGTGTCGTCCGGATAAAACCCCTGGCGGCGCATGCCCGTGTCGAATTTCAGGTGAAACTGCGGCGGCCGACTCGTCTTTACAAGCGCCCCGAGACTTTCGAAGTTCGAGATAGTAAGCGCAACGTCGTGTTTCCTCGCTTCGGAGAAGAGATTCGGCAGAGTCGGCCCCAAAACGAGAATCGGCTTTTTTATGCCTTCGCGGCGGAGTTTTACGCCTTCGATAAGGCTATCGACGCAGAAACCGTCCACGCCGAGCTTGTTTGCAACCGCCGAGAAAACAAAAATGCCGTGTCCGTAGGCATTCGACTTCACAACTGCCCAGAGCTTTGTCCGGAAGCCGACGAGACGGCGAAGCAATCGGTAGTTTTGGACACAAGCTCGCCGGTTTATCTCAACCCACGTCCGAAGATTTTCTAATGATTTTCTCGCCAACATACTTTTGCAAAACCTTCGGCACCTCGATTGTGCCGTCCTTGGTCTGATAGTTTTCAAGAATCGCAATGACGGCGCGACCGATGGCAAACACCGTCGCATCGTTCATATGCACGAGTTCGGTTTTCCCGCCCGCACGCTTCACTTTGGTTCCGAGGCGCCGCGCCTGGTAGTCGCCGATCAAGTCCGACGTGTGCGTCTCGCGATACCTCCCTTGCCCTGAGCCTGTCGAACTGGGCTGCCCCGGAAGCCACGCCTCGATATCTATCTGATGAATATCCGGCCCTCCCATATCGCCGGTGCAAATTGCGACGACTTGATATGGAATTTCTAAGGACTGCATCAGGTATTCCTGAATTGAAACGATGAAATCCTGCTCCTTTCTTGAGTTCTCGGCGGTCGTGAAGGACTCGATCTCGAGCTTGTCGAATTGGTGAACGCGAAGGATACCTTTCGTGTCCTTGCCGTACGAACCCGCCTCCCTCCGGAAGCTCGTTGAGAATCCGACATAGCGTATCGGCAAATCCCCTTCGCTCAAAACCTCATCCATGTGGAGCGGAGCGAGCGTGTGCTCGGCGCTCCCGATAAGGTACATGTCGTCTCGTGGGATGTAGTATTTTTCGTCCTCGTCGCCAGGCCCCAGGCGCCCCGTTTTCCGATACACGTCAGGCCGAATCATGACCGGCGGAACGACGGGAATGAACGGCTTCGCGGGGTAGCCCTTCTCCACCTTGTCGGCAAGTGATTTCAGAATTTTCTCGTCCCGGAGAACCTCGAGCGCGTGCTGAATTAGAGCGAATTCCAGTAGCGCCGCGCCGCCTTTTAAGTATCCAAACCTCGTACCCGAAATTTTGCCGGCTCGCTCGACGTCTATAATATCGAGCGCTTCGCCAAGTTCGAGATGCTCTTTCGGCTTGAAGCTGTACTTTTTGGGTTCTCCCTGCTTTCGAATGACTTTGTTCCCGGTTTCGTCACTCCCTACGGGAACATCCGCGTCGGGAATGTTCGGAATTTGAATCCAGACGAATTCCCGCTCTTTTTCAATATCAACGATTTTGTTTTCGTATTCTTTGATTGCCTCTTTGTTCTTTTTTGCCGCCTCCACGCTCCGCTCGCTTGAGAGTTTTTTCTGTTCAGCCCGGAGCTCGTCAATTTTTTGTGTGAGTTTCCGCCATTCCCCGTCGAGCTCCAAAAAAGCGTCAACAAGCTTCGGATCGGCACGCTTCGTCGCAATCGCTTTTTTTACTTTTTCCGGCTCTTCGCGGAGAAGTTTGATATCGAGCATTGGTACTATGATACACCACTGCTTAGCTTTGAAAAAGCTCGCAAACCCAATATAATTCTAGGAATGCCCAAGCGCTCTGTAAACTCGAATCTCGACAACATCCGCCTTCGGCGAGACAAAGTCCGCCACTCGCTCGCGCATCTCCTTGCCGCGACGGTTTTGAAGAAATTCCCCAAAGCCCAACTCGGAGTCGGACCGGTGATTGAGGACGGGTTTTATTATGACTTCCTGCTTCCTCGAACGCTTACCCCCGACGATCTCAAGGAATTCGAAAAAGCGATGCGAGATCTCATAAAACAAAACCTCCCGTTCTCCGGAAAAAAGATCACACCGGCTGTCGCCAAGAAAACGTTCGAGGGTCAGCGATTCAAACTGGATCTCATTAAACAATTCACAAAAGAGAAACAGGCGCTTACGACTTATTCGACTGGAACCGTTTTCACTGACCTCTGCCGCGGCGGACACGTAAAGAACACAAAAGAAATCGACCCGGAGGGCTTCAAGCTCACAAAAACCGCTGGCGCCTACTGGCGCGGAGACGAGAAAAATCCGCAACTCCAAAGGGTTTATGGAGTCGCGTTCGCCTCCAAAAAAGACCTTGAGGCGTATCTCAAGCTCCAAGAAGAAATCGAAAAGCGCGACCATCGGAAGCTCGGCGAACGGCTGGACCTTTTCTCCTCGCAGGACATCGCCCCCGGCGCGCCCTTCTGGCATCCCAAGGGAATGATTATCTTCCGGGAACTCGAGAAAATGATTCGAGGAGAACTCGACAAAGAAGGATATCAGGAAATTTCGACCCCGATTATGGTAAAGCACGACGTATTCGAGAAGTCCGGCCACTGGAAGTACTATCGCGACAGCATGTTCTACTTCAGGCACGGCGAGGAGACACTCGTTTTAAAACCAATGAACTGCCCCGAATCCACCTACATCTATAATGCACGGACGCGAAGCTATCGCGACCTTCCGCTTCGCCTCGCGGAAATCGGGCGGCTCCACCGGAACGAGCTTTCGGGAACCTTGGGCGGACTTCTCCGGGTTCGGCAGATTACGATGGATGACGCACACATCTACCTCCGGCCGGACCAGATCCAAAGCGAAATCTCATCGCTCTTGAAACTCGTCAAGAAAGTTTACGGCCTCTTCGGATTCCCCACGGAGTTTTTCCTTGCGACAAAGCCGAAAGAAGCCCTAGGAGACCCGAAACTCTGGACGAAAGCCGAAAAAGCTCTCGAGATGGCGCTCCAGGAGAACAAAGTCTCCTTCAAGATCAAACCCAAGGACGGAGCTTTCTACGGCCCGAAGATCGACATACACATCAAGGATGTTCTCGGCCGCGACTGGCAGCTTGCGACAATCCAGCTTGATCTCGTAATGCTTCCCGAGCGATTCAATCTCTCCTATGCCGATGAGGCAGGGAGAAAACAGAAGCCCGTTGTCATCCATCGGGCGATCTTCGGTTCGTTCGAGCGGTTCATCGGGATTTTGATCGAGCACTTCGCAGGAGCACTCCCCTTGTGGCTCTCTCCCGTGCAAGCCGAAATAATCAATGTCGGAAGCGGACAGAGGAAATACGCCGGCGAGGCATATGAAGCACTCAAAGCGTCCGGCTTCCGGGCGCGCTTGAGCGATGAAAACCTTACGGTCGGCAAGCGGATTCGCGAAGCGGAAATGCAGAAAATACCGTATATACTGGTTGTCGGAGAAAAAGAGGTTGCGAACAGGACGGTAAACGTCCGCCACTATCGACGTGGCCAAGAGGGAGAGAGGGGGCTTGGAAAACTGGTTGAAAAGATGAGAGAGGAGATCGAGGGAAAGATTATATAAAAAACCGGGCTCCTGGCGTAAGATACGCAAGGAGCCCGTGTGCGACGACTCGCCGCTAAGGAATCGAGGATTCAGAAGGCGAAACATTCCAGCCTCCGCGTCTGACTTTGACCGTGCCGAAGCGTCCTCCGGCGAAAATGCGAATACGCCTTTTCCCTGTCCGCCCGACAACCGCCGCCTGCCGCCAGCCCCTGCGGCACGTCCGAAACTGGATAAATTCCTTGGAGCCGGGACTCCCGACTTCTTCAATCGCTGGCGGGTCAGCCGAGAACGGAAATGTGTGATTCGCTGGGTCGTCCACCGCTTTGCAAATCTCCCGTTGCCCCCGGCTCGTGAGCCAGAAAGCATAAGCGATTAGCGATACCGCAGCGAGAATTGCAACAACGATCACAGCCGTAAGTCCGTACTGAAGTGTTTCGCTCATCTCTGGCCTCTCTTAAATTGATATTGAACGCCAGGGGAAGTAATAGCATATAATAAGTATTATGTCAAGCATTAAACCAAAACTCATCGTCATCGTCGGGCCCACGGCGAGCGGGAAAACCGCTCTGGCCATTAAGATTGCGAAGAAATTCGGCGGCGAGATTATCTCCGCCGACTCCCGGCAGATTTACCGCGGGATGGATATCGGGACCGCAAAACCGACACGAAAAGAGCGCGGAGCGGTCCCCCATCATCTCATCGACATCAGGAATCCAAACCGGCGCTACACAGTCGCCGAGTATAAACGAGATGCGATCCGGGCGATACGGGAAATCCTCCGAAAGGGAAAACTTCCGATCCTCGCGGGAGGCACCGGCCTCTATACGAGGGCCGTTGTCCAGAATCTCGATATTCCGGAAGTAAAACCGAACCAGAAACTGCGGGCCAAGCTCGAACGGGAACTCAAACGCAAGGGACTCCTAAACCTTATGCAAAAACTCATCGCACTCGACCCCGAAGCGGCTTACATCGTTGATCCGAAAAATCCCCGGCGCGTGATCCGTGCGCTCGAGGTAACACTCGCGACGAAGAAACCCTTCTCCGCACAGCGAAAACAGGGCGAGCCGCTCTTCGATGTTGTGATGATCGGTCTCAATCCGCCCCGGGAATCTCTCCATAAAAAAATTGAGAAGCGTGGGATCGAGATGATAAGGCAGGGACTCGTTTCCGAAGTGAGGCGACTAATTCGGAAGTATGGTAAAACCCAGCCGGCGTTCGATGCGATCGGATATCGGGAATTTATCGATTATCTTCGGGGCAAGCGGACGCTCAAAGACGCTACAAACCTTATGAATCTGAACACATGGCACTATGCAAAGCGCCAGATGACGTGGTTTAGGAAGGACAAAGAAATCCACTGGGTTGAGAACAGAAAAGAGGCAACCAGACTTGTCCAACGATTTCTAAAAAAGTCAGGGCGGTCAACTACATAGAAGACCGCCCTTTTACTTTCTACAGGCAATTTTTTGCCCCCAAGAAAACTCTCTCGGCAGAGTTTTCACATTTGCGGTTCGGACATACCACTAGGGACTCATGACCACGAGTCAGAGTTGAACCACACGTGCACTGTTCGCCTTCTTTCAGGTTTTGCCGCATATTCGCCTCCCAAAGAACGAATTAGCCCCTTCTTCTGGAGGGGGCTTCTTGGGGTACGATTCTCGAACCTATCCTACCCTAAAAGGCCGCCTCCAGCCGAGCGAGGCATCGTAAACGTAGTGAAGTGTCCTTGTCTCTTCGCCATACACTCTCATCTTAGTCCTCCCCGCGGGAGAGCGTCAAGCCCAAGCACGACCGGCGCCCTATTTCAGGGATTCGGCGAAAAGCTTCTGGAGCGCGGCGGGGTTACCTCGGCCCTTCAGCTTCCCCATTGCTTTTCCGATCAAAAATTGCAAGCTAGCAGCCTTGCCTTTGCGATAGTCGGCAACCGCAGCCGGATTCTCTTCGATAACCTCCCGCACCACGTTCTCGAGCTCTCCCGACTCCGAAATGGTATGCAGTCCTTCTTCCTCTAAAATCTCTTCCGGATCGGCGCCCGTCTCGAAAATCTTCCGCAAAATTTCTTTCGCCTGGCGGCTCATGATTTTCCCATCGGCTATGAGATCAACAAGATGAGCCAGGTGTTCAGGCGTAACCTTGGTTTCGAAAACAGTAAGTCTCTTCTCTTTTACGAGTCCCTGGAGATCCGTCGTGAGGTAATTAAAGAGGAGTTCCTGGGTTTTATATTCCACCGCCGAAGTCGCTGAATCGTCTCTTGTTGCAAGCTCGCTTACTGCCGCTTCAAAATAGTTCGCAATCGAGGGGTTGACGATAAGAACTTCCGTCTGGCTCGGTGACAAGCCGAATTCGCGCATGAAACGTTCTCGTTTCGCCTCGGGAAGTTCGGGCAGAGAGTGCTTAAGATCTTCGAGACCGAGCACCGAAGTCTCGAATGGTGGGATGTCCGGCTCGGGAAAATACCTGTAATCGTGCGCCTCCTCTTTCGAGCGCTGGCTTACTGTCTTCCCTTCTGCATCGTTCCATCCGCGCGTTTCTTGGACGATCTTCTCTCCGCGCTCGAGAAGTTCCTCCTGCCGCTTGAGCTCATAGGCAATCGCAGCTCCGAGCGCCTTGAACGAGTTGATGTTTTTGAGTTCAACCTTCGTTCCCATATTCAAACTCGCGTTCGCCTCGAGCCGGAGATGGCCCTTTTCCATGTCGGCATCTGAAACTCCGAGATATTGGAGAATTAACTGAAGCTCTTTTGCAAAGAGAACTGCCTCGTCTGCACTCCGTATATCCGGCTCGGTTACGAGCTCCATGAGCGGTACCCCGGCCCTGTTAAAGTCGACAAAGCTCGCGTCATGTTTTCCGCCTCGGGCTTTCAGGTTCGGAGTTTCGTGGAGTAGTCTTCCGGTATCCTCCTCGAGGTGGATTCTTCTGAGGCGCACGCCTCGGAGGTTCCCTCCTACGACGATCGGCTTGTCGTACTGAGAAATCTGATACCCTTTCGGCAAATCGGGATAAAAATAGTTCTTCCGGTCGAACTTTGTCACGGGATTTATCGTGCCTCCCAAGGCCAATCCAACCCGGATAACCGCGATGATTGCGTCCTTGTTCGGCACGGGAAGCGTGCCGGGGTGGCCGAGGCAGACCGGACAGACGTTTTTGTTCGGTTCGCGCTCGCTCGCCTCGCTCGCGTTCCGGCGAAGCGGGTCGGGGTTGTTCGGCGAGTCGCAAAACATCTTCGTCCGAGTCTTCAGCTCGACATGCACTTCGAGTCCGATCGTCGGCTCATAGCTCATGAGAGATATTGTATCATTCATATATCTAGCCAGAAATGCCGCGCCCCACCATTCCAACACCGAAAATCATTGCCGATCCGATCTACGGCATTTTCGACATCCGCCCGGTCCTCCCGATGGTTGAAACGGAGGAGTTCCAAGCGCTCGGCGACAAGCGCCAGCTCGGGATGTCGTATCTTACGTTCCCTTCCGCAACTCATTCTCGAAAAGCACACTCATTGGGGTCGTACCACGCGACACGGGAACTTGCGGATCGCTGGAGAAAGCTTCGGCTCATCACCGAACGGGAGGGTGATGCCCTTGCCGGTTTTGCGCTCTACCACGACATCGGGCATCCTGCTTTTTCTCATGTTACGGAAGACCTCTGCCGAAAAGACAATAGCGGTCTAAGTCTTGACGTTATACGAACGCTCCGCGATCCGATCGAGCGGTGCGGAATAGACTACCGACTGCTCGAAAAAATCGCGAGCGGAAAGAACCCGCTCGCTCTTGCCGTAAAAGACCGGAATCTCGGCATCGAGAAACTCGACTACCTTGAGCGCGACGGGATGACTACGCTCCTCTCTCGCCCGATGGGCATCGAGTATTTAAGGCAGCACATCTATTTTATCGACGGCAAGCTTGCAATCGACGAGAAAGCGGTCGACAGCGCGATCGAAGTTCAGAATTTCTACGCGAAAATGTATAAGAACGTCTATCTGAGAAAAGCCTCCGTTATCGCCCAGCGCATGCTTCAGAAAATGGTCTATCGCCTTATCGTGAGAGGTGAAATTTCCCGGGACGATCTACCGAGACTCACCGATTCGGAGCTTATCGGCATGATAAGCGTCTCTCAAGACGAGATCGCCAAAGCGCTCTACGGGTTTCTAAAAAGACGGGAGTTTTTCCGAGAGGCAGTCGTCCTTCGTCACCGGGATTTTGTGCATGTTGGGAGAGCGCCGGATAAAGCAACGAGAACATTCGGATTGAGCGACAAGGAGATGAGGAAACTCGCCGGCTCTCCGGCGCTTCAGAGTAAAAACCAGGAATCGCTTGGCCGGCTCGAGCGCGAGATCGGGAACGCGGTTGGCCTCGAGGAGGAGGACATCCTTGCGGTTCCGGTTTTCGCGCCCTCCCGCTTCAAGCCGCAGGACATCCTCGTGTATTCCGAAAAGCGTATTTTCGTTTCGTTACGAAGCAGATATCCGGCGCACTTCGAAAGCATGGAGGAAATCGGGATGGCCTACGCTGCTTTCCGGATCTGCTCAATCGAGAAAAACAGAAAACTCCTGAGTTCCCCGCGAGCGGCTCGGAAGATATTGCAGTGTATTTCGGATTTCAGCCGACAGGCTTCTTTGTAAGAAACTTTTTCACAACGCTCCAAACTTTCTCTTCTACGGCTTCCTTAGAAAGAAGCTTCCCATTTCCCACGCATTCCACGAGCTTGAAGTCCCGAGGGAAGAGTTTAGCGATCTCGAGGTACGTTTTCTCTGCTTGAGCAAGATGTTTGATGTCGGCTTCGTGAATGTCCCGCTTTTTGCCCTTGAGATATTTTCGTTCTCCCTTTTTGCCAACCAGCTTCTGGGCAATCCGAGCCGGAACGTGGAGGATGATGTTCAGGTCCGGCCGAACAATTCCCAGCATGCCGTACTCGAAACCGCGAACCCAGCGCAAAAATGCGCGCCGCTTCTTGGCGTTTTGAAGTTTCGCTCCCTGGTGGCCCATATTCGAGGCAACATAACGATTCGAAACAACCGTTTTCCCAGCACGGAGCGCGGCGCGGATTTCTTCCTGCGCTCCGAGGCGGTCGAGCGCGTAGAAAGCTGATGCTCTCTCGGGACCAACGTCCTTCCAGCTCCCATAGCGGCCCGTAAGATACTCCCGAACGAAATGGGAGGAGGGTTCTCCGTATCGTGGGAAATCAAACGTCGTAACCCGAAAACCAGCTTGCCGGAGACGCCAGGCAAGCCGTTTGAATTGTTCTGATTTGCCGCTTCCGTCGGTTCCTTCAATTACGATAAACGAACCACGCTTCACGGCACTTCAGTCCGTCACCTCGATTCCTTTAGGCCGAGCAGTACCCTTATCCATTTTCTAATCAATAACGTCGAGGCCCATACTGCGCGCAGTTCCGCGAATGATCTTCTCGGCGGCGGCGAGATCTGTCGCATTCAAGTCGGGCATCTTCCGTTCCGCGATTTTCTGAACGTCCGCCTTAGTCACCTTTCCAACTTTGCTTTTCAGAGGATCGCCCGATCCCTTCTCGATTCCGGCTGCTTTCTTGAGGAGCGCGGAGGCAGGAGGGGTTTTAAGTTTAAACGTAAAACTCCTATCTTCATAAATCGTAATCTCCGCAGGCACCACATCACCGGCCATTGCCTTCGTGGCGTCATTAAACTGCTTGCAGAACTCCGCGATGTTTATTCCGTGGGGACCAAGAGATGTTCCCACCGGCGGGGCGGGATTCGCCGCGCCTGCGGGGAGCTGAAGTTTTAGGGTTGTTTTTACTTTCTTTGCCATGAAATTATTAGAACGGGAGGTCTTCTGGTTTGATTTCTCCATCGGCCTCGAGGTCGATCACGGGAATTTCTTCCTGTTTCTCCCGAGACGCCTCGCTTACGGCGGGAGTTTCTTGAGCTTTTCCCCGAGCGCCGGCACCCGAGGACCGAGGGCCCAGCTGCATCCGCTCGCAAACAATCTCGGTGGTTTTCCGATTCTGACCCTGTTTGTCCTTCCACGAACGGGTCCGGAGCCTGCCTTCGATAAAAACCGTACTCCCTTTTGCTAAAAATTGACTTGCAACTTCCGCTTGTTTTCCCCACACGACGACGTTGTGATATTCCGTTTCCTCCTGGCGGCCACCCGTCTTTCCCGTCCAGACCCTATTTGTCGCAACACCGAGCGTCACGACCGATTGGCCGCCCGGAGTGGTCTTGAGTTGCGGATCCACCGTGAGTCTCCCGATAATGAAGACTTTGTTGAGATTCATGTTACTGCAGTATCTCTTCGATTTTTTTCTCTAGTGCTTCGTTGCTCAAGGATGCTGTTCTTCGCTGAGGCTCCGGAGACGGCTCGCGGCGCACAAACGGCGGTCTTACGCGCGGCCTCTGGAGAGAAGCGGACACCGCCCGGGATGAAGGGAGACGAATGATGAGGAATCTTAAAACGGCGGCGCTGGTTTCGAGGTCGCGCTCGAGAAGCTTCGCCGAAGCCGGGTGAAGACGCGCGGAGAGAAATCCGAAATACGCCTCGGTTTCTTTCTTCACGGGGTATGCCAGCTGAATCTTCCGGAGCTGACCCTCGGACGCCATCTCCCCCCCGTGTTGAGCCAAAAGTCGCTGAACCTCGCGGGCTGCTTCTTCGCGCTGTACAAGAAACGAGAGCTCGTAATCCCTCTTATCGGCGAGTTCTTCGGTCATAGAGTTATAGTGAACCTAGCTGATTTTCGAAACCTCGTCAACCTCTTCGGCAACCGCTCCTTCCTCTTGGTTGTACGCGGCAGTCGGAACGCTTTCTTCTTGATCCCCCGCGGGTATGAGTCGGCCGATAATGACATTCTCCTTAAGGCCGCGAAGATGATCTGTCCTTCCTTCGATCGCCGCCCGCACCAACACACGCGCCGTGTCTTGGAACGATGCCGCGGAAAGGAAACTCTCCGTCGAGAGCGCAACCTGGGTAATGCCCAAAAGGAGTTGTTCGGCGCGCGCGGGCACTCGGCCGTGCCGCTTGAGTTCACGGTTTACCTCGAGGAATTTCGATTTCTCGACTATCTCGCCGACCACAAAGTCCGGAGCATCTCCGGAATCTTTGATTTTCACGCGAGAAAACATCTGCCGGACGATGACTTCGATGTGCTTATTGTTAATTGACGCACCCTCGGAAAGATAGATTCTTTGCACCTCGTTCACGACATATCGCTCCACCTCCCGAACTCCTTTCACCTCAAGAAGCTCGCGCAAATCAATGTTCCCCTCGGAGAGCTGATCACCCCGCTCTACCTTGCTCCCAGCTTTCACGAAAAGAAGTGCCGTGCGAGGGATGAGAAACTCGATTTCTTTGGCTTTCTTGGTTTTCCCTTGAACTTTAAGTGTAACGGCTTTTACCGATCCCCGCTCTTCTATCTTTTCAACTTTTCCGTCTTCGGTGGCTAAAATTGCTTTTCCTTTCGGCGGGCGCGTTTCAAAGATTTCCTCGATACGAGGCAAGCCGTGGGTAATATCGATACCCGCAACTCCTCCCGTGTGGAACGTACGCATCGTAAGCTGAGTACCCGGTTCGCCGATTGACTGCGCGGCGATAACGCCAACCGCAGTTCCATGGGCGACGGGCCTCTCGGCCCCAAGATCCAGTCCATAGCACTTCGCGCAAACTCCATAGAGCGTTTTACAGGTAATCGGCGATCTTATTTTGACAGATTCAACGTTCGATTGCTCGATAAGTTCCGCTGTGGCCTTGTCGATAACCACACCTCCGCGGGCCAGAATCTTATTACCTGTTTTCACATCATCAATCGCGGTTCGCGAGAAAAGACGGCTCGCGAAGGACTGCTTGAATTCTTTTCCGTCGGAACGGAAGAGTTCGATGCCCTCCTTCGTCCGGCAATCTTCTTCTTTTACGGTGATGTCTTGAGCAACATCAACCAGCCTGCGAGTGAGATACCCCGCTTGGGCGGTCTTCAGGGCAGTGTCGGTAGTACCCTTCCGTGCGCCGTGAGTCGAAATGAAGTACTCAAGAACACTCAAACCTTCCTTCAGTGAGGATTTCACCGGAAGTTCGATGGTTTCACCCTTCGGGTTCTGCACGAGCCCCTTCATTCCCATCATCTGAATCGGCTGCGCCCACGATCCTCGCGAGCCGGAATCGACAATCTGATAGATCGAGTTTCTCCTGGGAAGCGCAGTCGAAACAAGTTTCGCGATGTCTTGCTGCGCAGCTTTCCAAACCGAGATAATCCGGGCTCGACGCTCGGCCGAGGTCAAAAGTCCCTGATTGAACTGTTCGCGAATAAGATCAACTTCGGTCTCCGCTTTTCTTAAAAGTTCTGTTTTCTCTTTCGGGGTGATGAGATCCGAAATCGCCCACGTTATCCCCGAGCGGGTTGCCATCTCGAATCCAAGAAGCTTCACCCGGTCCAAAACGTCGCGCGCAATCTCGATTCCCCGCGTTTCCAGAACGGTTTCGATGAGGCGCGAGAGCTTTTTCTTGTTCATCGTCTCGTTTACAAAATCAAGAGTTTCTCCGAGCGCGCGGTTAAAGATAAGCCGTCCCACCGATGTCACTCTTCCATCGAGTTTCACTTGTTCGTGAAGCGTAACTGTGCCTCCTTCGTGAGCAAGAACAGCTTCTTCAAAGCTTGCAAAGTGTTTCCGCGGAGGTTCGTCTTCTGTGTAGGTGAGATAGTAAAGTCCAAGCACCATATCCTGCGTTGGAGTGGTGATGAGCTCACCCGTCGCGGGTTTCAAAAGATTGTTCCCTGCCGACATAATTTTCGATGCCTCCTTCTGCGAAGCCTCCGAAAGCGGGAGATGTACCGCCATCTGGTCACCGTCGAAGTCGGCGTTGAAAGCCACGCAGACAAGCGGAGGAATCTGTATCGCCAATCCTTCCACAAGAAGCGGGCGGAACGCCTGAATGCTCAACCGGTGCAGGGTTGGCGCGCGATTCAAAAGCACGCGACGATCCTTAATGATGTCTTCGAGAATGGCCCATACTTCGTCGCTTCCCTGTTCGATAAACCGATTTGCACTGCGGATGTTGTGTGCCAGGCCGCGACGTACAACTTCTCCGATTATGAACGGCTTAAAGAGCTCGAGTGCCATCCGTTTCGGAATCCCGCATTCGTCTATGCTCAGCTTCGGCCCAACGACAATGACGGACCGCCCGGAGTAGTCAACCCGCTTTCCAAGAAGGTTTTGCCTGAACCTGCCCTGCTTGCCCTTTAACATATCTGCAAGCGACCGGAGCGGCCTGCGCTGTGTCGAAAGCTGCTGGGTCCCGAAACGAGCTGAATTGTCTATGAGCGCGTCAACTGCTTCCTGGAGCATGCGCTTCTCATTCCGAACGATCACGTCCGGAGCCTTAATCTCGAGAAGTTTTTTTAAGCGGTTGTTCCTGTTGATGACGCGGCGGTAGAGGTCGTTCAAATCCGATGTCGCGTACCTGCCGCCATCCAAGGCCACCATCGGCCTTAAGTCGGGGGGCAAGACCGGCAAGACGCTTAAAATCATCCATTCGGGACGACTGCCATTTTTCACCATCATCTTGAGCATCTTCAGCCGCCGGAGCTGTTTTATGTTCGCCGTCGGATCTTTCTGTTTCTCAAGATCGCGTTCAACTTTTTGTACCTCTTTCCGAAGGTCGATCTGTTCAAGGATATGGCGCACGGCTTCTGCTCCGGTTCCCGCCTTGAACACGTTCCCGAAGCGGCGGGCGAGCGTAAAATATTCCGTTTCGGTCAACACCTCGCCGGGACGGAGTTTTTCAAGAATTTCTCGAGTGTCGTCTGCCGCGCCGGAAAGCTCACTTTTTCCTTTCTTATTCTTTGTTCCGACAATCTTGAGTCGGCTCTTCAGTTCGCGTTCAAGCTCCTGGAACGCTTGATTCCGAGCATCTTCGTTCACTTCGGTCACAATGTATGCGGAGTAATAAATAACTCGTTCGAGTTTTTGAGAAGACACGTCGAGAACGAGACTCAGACGTGATGGAACGCTCTTTAAAAACCAAATGTGGCTCACCGGCGTTGCGAGAGTGATGTGACCGATCCGTTCTCGGCGGACCGAAGCTCTGGTCACCTCGACGCCGCACTTGTCGCACACCACCCCCTTGTATCTCACTCTGCGGTACTTACCGCAATAACATTCGTAGTCGCGCGAGGGGCCGAAAATGCGCTCGGAGAACAAGCCGTCTTTTTCCGGACGCTGGGTGCGATAGTTGATGGTTTCTGGCTTTATGACTTCCCCGTGAGACCACTTTAAAATATCGTCCGGAGACGCCACGCCGATCCGAAGTGCTTTGAAGTCGTCTTTCCGATCGTTCTCGCTGCCGTATATCGGTTCAACGTTGAAGCCCAAAGATTTAAGCTCGTTCACTAAGACGTTGAAAGAGGCCGGGATATTCGGTTCCTTGATTGCATCTCCTCGAATGATCGCTTCGTATGCGGCAGCTCGGCCCAGAACATCGTCTGACTTTATCGTGAGCATTTCTTGGAGCATGTGCCGAGCTCCATATCCCTCGAGTGCCCAGACTTCCATTTCTCCGAAGCGCTGGCCTCCAAACTGCGCTTTTCCGCCGAGCGGCTGCTGAGTTATGAGCGAGTACGGCCCGATCGAGCGAACGTGTGCCTTGTCCTCAACGAGGTGGTTTAGTTTCATAATGTAGATTTGCCCAACCGTGACGTTGCGATCAAACGGCTGTCCCGATCTTCCGTCGAACAGCTTGACTTTGCCGTCTTCGGGAAGCCCCGCTTTCTTAAGCTCCGCGCGAATGTCCGACTCGGTTGCCGAGTCCAAACCAGGCGTAACCGCCCGATAACCAAGTTTCTCCGCCGCCCATCCAAGGTGGGTTTCGAGTATCTGTCCGAGGTTCATACGGGAAGCGACGCCAAGCGGGTTCAGAATAACATCAACCGGCGTTCCGTCCTCGAGGTACGGCATGTCTTCCACGGCGCGAACCTGTGAAATGACGCCTTTGTTGCCGTGCCGACCCGCGAGTTTGTCGCCTGCCTGCACCTTCCGGAGCTCGGCAACTTCAACCTGGATTCTTCTGATAATGCCCGGTTCAAGTTTGTCTCCCTTCTCCCGATCGAAAATCTTGATGTTCACGACCCGTCCACGCTTTCCGTGCGGCAAGGTGAGCGAAGTATCTTTGACGTCTCGGGCCTTTTCTCCGAAAATGGCACGGAGCAGGCGCTCTTCCGACGTAAGTTCGGCTTCGCCTTTCGGGGAAATTTTTCCAACAAGAATGTCGCCCGCTTTCACTTCCGCTCCGACGCGAATGATTCCCTCTTCGTCAAGATTTTTCAATTTTTCTTCAGAAACATTCGGAATATCCGGCGTCGTCATTTCCGGACCGAGCTTTGTGTCGCGGACATCGCAGTAAAAGTCCTCGATATGGATCGAGGTGAAAAAGTCGTCGCGGACGACGCGCTCGGAAACAATGATTGCGTCCTCGAAGTTTGCCCCTTCCCACGAAACGAATGCTACGAGAAGGTTTTGTCCCAAAGCAAGAACTCCGTTGTCGATTGAGGGACCGTCAGCAAGGACATCGCCTTTCTTCACCAACTGCCCCCTCGTAACGAGCGGCCGCTGAGAAATGCAAGTAAACTGGTTAGAACGCTTGAATTTCTCGAGAGGATATTCTTTCGTGCCTTTCTGATATTTCACCACTATCTGCCGAGCATCAACGCTCGAAACAGTCCCGTCTGCCTCGGCGCGGACAACATACCCTGAGTCCAAAGCGACGCGCTCCTCCTGCCCCGTGCCGACATACGGAGCCTGGGGCTTGATTGAAACGACGGCCTGCCGTTGCATGTTTGAACCCATGAGAGCGCGATTCGCATCATCGTGCTGGAGAAAAGGAATGAGAGACGTCGCGACGCTTACAAACTGATGCGGAGCTATATCAATAAGATCCACCTCTTCTACGGGGCAGGTTCCAGGAGCGCCTTTGATGCGCGCCTCAACCATCGGCTCCTTAAGCTTTCCTTTTGCATCGCGCGGAACGCCGGCATGCGTGATTTTATACTTTTCCTCCTCAAGAGCATCGAGCCATACGATTTCCTCGGTCACGTGTCCGTTCTTCACTCGTGCGTAAGGAGTCTCGAGAAACCCGAAGTCGTTTATCCTCGCGAAACTTCCGAGATAGTTGATGAGTCCGATGTTCGCGCCTTCCGGCGTTTGGATCGGACAAATTCTTCCGTAGTGCGATCGGTGCACATCGCGAACCTCGAAACTCGCCCGCTCGCGAGTGAGGCCTCCCGGGCCGAGCGCGGAGATTCTCCGCTTGTGTTCAAGCTCGGCCAGAGGATTCACCTGGTCCATAAACTGAGAGAGCTGCGAGGATGCGAAGAATTCTTTAATGACTGCCGCAATAGGTCTGAAGTTGATGAGCTGGGCTGGAGTAAGACTGTCTTTGTCCTGCGTGGACATCCGATCCTGAATGATCCTCCGAAGCCGCGCGAGCCCGATCCGAAGTCTTCCCTGAAGAAGTTCTCCTACGGCTTTCAATCTCCGATTTCCAAGATGATCGATGTCGTCCGGCTCCGCGCTGGTTGAGTTATTCAACCGAATGATTTCTTTTACGATTGCGATGATGTCGTCGCTATCAAGAAGGCGATTATCTTTTTTCGGATTTAACACCAGTCGCTGGTTCATTTTGAAACGGCCCACCGGCGAAAGATCGTATCGGTCAAATCTCTGGAAAATGCCGTCGATAAGGCCTTTTGCGGTCGCGGCGGTCGCGGGGTCGCCGGGACGCAGGCGTCGATAAATCTCGAGATACGATTCGGGGGTGTCCTTGGCAACGTCTTTCTTTAAAGTCGCCACAATATGCTTCGTCGTTCCTCGATCAATGTCCTCAAATGCCTTGGCGAGCTTGTCCCCTTCGACTCCAAACACGCGGAGGAGGTCCGTTACCGCAACCTTTCGATGCCGATCGATTTTCACGCCAATCGAGCCATCAACGTCGGTCTCGAACTCAAGCCACGCACCCCGATTCGGGATGACTTTCGCTCCAAAAAGCTGCTTTCCCCGCCACGGAACCGCGGTGAAGTAGACACCTGCGGAGCGGATAAGCTGGGAGACTACGACACGCTCGACTCCGTTGATAATAAATGTTCCCCGATTCGTCATAATCGGGAAATCTCCAAAATATACTTCCTGCTTCTGCTCGCGGCTGGTGCGCTTGTTCACGAGCCGCAATACGACTCGAAGCGGCGCTTCGTACGTCGCGTCCTTATAGCGAGCGGTCCCTTCGTCGTACTTCGGCTCGTCAAAACGGTAGTTCTCGAAATAGAGTTCGAGTTCTTTTCCCGTGTGATCGTGAATGGGCGAAACTTCTTTGAGAAGTTCCTTCAGTCCGTGCTCCAAAAACCAGCGGTATGACCGGAGCTGGGTTTCGTTGAGATTAAACGGCTCGATGAGCGGCTGCGAGCGCGAAAAATCTTTGACGGGCAATGTGCGGAGCATGAATGGGTGGTTTAAAAAAATGAAAAGTTGCGAGAAATACGCTTGATGCCTGCTTTCAGCTTAAGAGCACAATAAAAGACTCCTCCGAAGAGGTATCTCTTGCGGTTTATCTTCTTAAATACTTGACACGATTGTCTTCGTGTTCGTCAAAGGTTTTGCTAAAGATTGTCTTTCCCGTTTCGGGGTCGCTCAGATAAAACCAGTAGGGAGATTCCTCTGGATCGAGTGCGGCGATGATTGAAGAAGTGCCAGGGTTCCCAATGGGCCCCGGCGGCAAACCTTTGTACAGGTACGTATTGTAGGGAGAGTCGATCTTAAAGTCAAGAGGGTCTAGAGGGTAGCAATTTCGACCCTTTTCCCCTAATGTTGACCGCTTTATGTAACAAATCGTAGCGTCCACCTGGAGCAGCATGCCTGCCGCGAGGCGCCTCTTTAGAACCCCGGCGACAAGGCGGCGGTCATGAAACTCGGGAACTTCTTTCTCGAGAAGCGAAGCGAGGGTGAGGTCGGCGTTCAAACGATTCTTCTCGCGACCAAGAAACGGTTCTGCCTTCTCCGTAAAGTTCCCCAAAAACTTTTCAAGTACCGCGGCGGGCGGAGTGCCGGAAAAAAATCTATAGGTGTCCGGGAAAAGCCGGCCCTCGAAAGATTCACTCTGTTGCAAAAGGTAATCGACAAAACTCGAGGGGCGGAGGACTCCCGCGCGGCTTAAGACGTCGTCGACGTCGTAGAAAGAGCTTCCTTCCGGGATTGTTACGACAACTTCGCGTTCCGGTCCGCGCACGAGCATCCCCAGAATCCGGACGCTGTTAAACGATGAGGAAAGGTTGTAGATGCCGGGTTTGAGGCGACCGGCGGAGCCCGTGAGGAAAGACGATACGGTGAATACGAGAGGGCTCTTAATAAGCCCCGCTTCGTCTAGCCGACGCACGATGCGGAAAAATCCCTCTCCCCTGTCAACGGCAAATACAGCCGGAGTGACGGATCCTGCGCGCGACACTGCGCGGATGCCGTTCAAAAAATAGAAAACGGTCATGACGAGAAAAATGACCGTCGTTCCTCCCGCGATTACTTTCTTACGATTTTCTTCGGATAGCATTGACCAAGGAAAGAAGAAGGAAGCTCGTCAGTATACTCGACCCTCCATAGCTTAGAAAAGGAAACGTGATCCCGATAACGGGCGTGATGCCCGTTGCAGAGCCGGTATTGAGAAGAAATTGTAACCCAAACACCATCGCCGCGCCCAGAGCTATGAATTTCTCAAAATTATGTTCAGCCGCCATGCCTATCTGGACGATTCCGAAGACGAGATAGAGAAAAGCCCCTAAGACGACGAGGCCGACGACGAGTCCCCACTCCTCGATGAGAGCTGAAACTATAAAATCAGTTGCCGGCTCAGGGAGAAAACCTAGCTGGACCTGCGAGCCCTGCCCGTACCCCTTTCCGAGAAGTCCGCCGGATCCAATTGCAATTTTCGACTGAATCACGCTGTAGTTAATGCCCAACACACTCCGCTCGGGATAAACCACCCCGAGGATTCGCTCCCGTTGATAGTCCTTGAGAATCTGCGACCACCCGAAGATTCCGAGAGCGACAAGCACGAGAAGGGCGGCCACCACACGACGCGTGGGAAGACCGGAGAAAAGAAGAAAACCGAACCAGATGCCGAAGAGGATAAGAGCCGATCCGAGATCCGGCTGAAGCGCAACCAGTCCGGCAGGGAGGGCGAAGAGGACGAAAGATCCCGCGATGTTCTTCCAGCGGGCGATGCTTATGTGCCGCCGACTGAAGAATTGCGCGTAGATGAGGATAAGTGCGACTTTCGCAAGCTCGACAGGTTGAAAATGAAACGAACCCAAAACCAACCAGCTCCTCGTTTCTCGGATGACGGGCCCCTTGAAATAAGCGACGACAAGAAGTACGAGAGTAAGGACATAGAGGCCACTAATGAGCCATCGGTAATTCAAGAGCAGTCTCCAGTCGGAAAAATAAAAAACAAAAATTAAAAGTATCCCGAAGCCCACCCACAGAAGCTGAAGTGAGAAAAGCTCGATCGAGATGCTCGAGAGCGCCAAAAGTCCCGCTCCCACGAGAATACCAACCGGAAGAAAAAGTGCGGTCATAAAATTTTATTATCTACTTCCAGAAGCGGAAATTTTCTCTTCTTGAGAAGCTACCGGAGCCCCGACGGGCTTGGTCCTGAGTAAAGCGAAAGCTGTCGGGGCGAGATGCAGGGACGAACCTGCCGCTGGAGCAGTTCGATCCCGGTTCTCAAGAAGAGAAAACTGTAGCGCATCACGGACGGAAGGCGTAGAGAAAGACCCTGGGAACCGCCGTGCTTACCTCGTTCCGGAGGGGATGAACGAGGGTAAACGAGCGGGTCTCGTTCGGGAAAATGCTTTCGATTTCAGTGAGCGACGCCCCGACCGTTTGTCCGAGTTTTCCTTCAAAGACTCCGACAACGCCCACCCTGCGGAGCGGAAGCGTATCTTGATTCGTCACCTTTCCCTCGATGACGACGTTTGACCCCTCGATTCTCGTTTTCTGATCCTGAAGCAGAAGACTGGGACGCTTGAAATCTTCTCCCTTCGCCCAGTCCGGATTTTCGAACGTCACCTCGACTCGTCCCAGAGAAGACTTTCCAAAAGCAAGGTTCGGGAGAAGGATGCGCTTTATCTCGCCCGGATATATAAACGACCGGTTCTCGAGCGACTGGAGACTCGCGCCGCTTCTGTCGTATACGACTACTTCATAACCAAAACTTCTTGCGCCGTAGTCCGCGTTCGGGTTTTGCATGGTAATAAGAATCGAGCTGTGTGTTTCGTCTATCGGAAGAACGCTCGGCTGATCAAGAAGAGCAAGGCTCTTGAGTGTTGCGGGGAGGCAAATATTCCCGCACACCCTGCCGCAGTCGATCCCCTCTTCGTTTTGGTTCTGCCTCTTGTCAAAGCAACTCACCTCGGGCTTCAGAAACAGAAAATAAATGCCTGTTCCGAGAAGGGCAAAGAAAATGAGATAGAAGAAGCCGTAGACGACTTGTTTGAGGCGACGGGGCATGACCTAAATTATAAGCCATTAAAACAAAAAGGGGGCGGCGATTTCTCGAACACCCCCGGAACCTCACAGATCATCGGTGCCTACTCCTTGCTGAGCGCGATTTATCCTGAGTAATATCGACTCATACGGTGCTTTCCCGCCAAAGGCGGGCAGGTGTGCTCGGCACATCCTACTTTGCAGGTCATCAGGTCTGAGACAAATAAAAAAGTTCTTATTTGCTGGCATAACCTACTTTCCCCCGAGCCGAAGCTCGAAGTATCATCAGTTGCGCATGCTTTCACTTCTCTGTTCGGAATGGGAAGAGGTGGGGCACATGCGAGTGAAACACCAGCAAATAAAAACTCTTTACATGCGGCTTCATTTCTTATCGAAGTTCGTGCACTGTTTTGTGGAAGCTTTCGCGTTTTTTCCAAGCGGAGATAAGCCATTCTCAGAGAAGCTCTCGGAGGCGATTTTAGCTTGGCGTTTTACCCGAGCAAAACTAAAATCGCCGAGAGGCAACGGGCTCCGACCGCTGGAGTCGGAGAACCGTGGTTCTCTGAGAATGGCTTATCGTAACAAGTCAGCATTGGGATGGTTGGCGGTCATTAGTACTCCTTGGCTAAAACAGTTGCCTGCCTTACACCTAGAGCCTATATACGTCGTAGTCTTCGACGAGA
>QZIV01000006.1 GCA_003599135.1 Candidatus Parcubacteria bacterium
CTTCTACAACGTCTCCGGGAACGAGTCATCGACGACCGCCCTGGGTTCGCGGTGGGGGAGAGAGCAAACTCCGCTTCCCACCTTTCGCACCGTCCGGCTTGCGGATGGCTCGCTCAATCGCGGAGGAGTTTCTGTTTCCTCTCCATTCCAACTTCAACTGGCGCTTCGGTACAGTTTTTGAACCGAGCGCCAACCTCAATGGGGTGCCTCGCGTCCTTCAAGGATGCAGGCACCCTGATTTTTTTTAAAAACCGCCGAACACCGCGGGGCTTTTGCTTTTCCACCACACCCCTTTCTTCGAAGCTTGTGGTAATCAGTATTGACAGTTTACCAGAGCATGTTAACCTATCTTTCGAAAGTGCTATTCAGTTAACGAGCAAATAAGACAGACACTTAAATCAATAAGTTAAAACGAATGCCTCACGCGGTCCAAAAAGCAAAAGAGACCTTTACTGTTCCCGAGGTGGCGCGGATGGTGGGCGTAAGTCGGATTGCCATATTTAAGAAGATACAGAATGGACAGATCCGTGCGACGAAGGTTGGCCGGATATACGCTATCCCAAAATCGGAGTTGAGCGGCGTATTGGGCGTTGTGTTGAGTAAGCGCCAAAAGGAAACGGTCGAGAAAGCCGTTGATAAGACCGTAAAGGAGTATCGGGAGACGTTGCGTTTGCTCGGGGACGCATAACGCTCGTATGAGGAAAGTTACCTTGAGAGAAGTTGAGTATGTTGCATTCCGGCTGGCAAAAAACTACACGACTTTTCACGAGCCGATCCCTGAGTTTGGCACGCGTTTCCCGAACGTGCTCGAAAGTTCTCTCGCGACTCCGTTTCAACGATACGCCAGGAAAGATGCGTACAAGGGGATTGTCGGCAAAGCCGCAATTCTCTTTTACTTGATGATTAAGAATCATCCATTTCAGAACGGCAACAAGAGAATCGCCGTTACCACACTCTTATTTTTTCTGTATAAGAACAAACGGTGGCTCAAGGTTGATAACCAGGAACTGTATAACTTCGCGGTCTGGGTTGCGCAAAGCCCGGCGCGTTTACGGAAGCAGGTTCTCGAAGGGATTGAAACGTTCGTAACAACTTTCCTGATAAAGCAGTAAAAGAGATAGCCCTCCGGCCCCACGGGTTTTACACCGCGGGGCTTTTGCTATTTTTCACCTTCGGTGGAAAGTACTCTGAGCCTGTCGAAGAGTAATCTATTCCAAATGAATTTCTTTCTGGAATGCCGAGAGTCGTTCACGGAGCAGGGGATGGTTTTTCAAGGACGGATCGTCGCGAAGAACTCCAACGGCCGCCTCGCGGCTTGATTTCACGAGTTCGATGTCCTCGAGCGCTTTCATTGCGATGTCTGGGAGACCGGTTTGCGCCTCGCCAAGAAATTCTCCTGGTCCTCTGATTTTCAAATCTTTTTCCGCGAGCTCGAATCCGTTTTTCGCCTCTAGGATCGCTTTGAGGCGCGCGTTCGTCGTTTTTGCGTTTGAGTCCGTAAAAAGAAAACAGAACGACTGGTGCCCGCCGCGCCCGACGCGTCCGCGGAACTGGTAGAGCTGCGCCAGCCCGAATCGTTCGCTCCCTTCGATCATCATGATGGTTGCATTCGGCACATCAACGCCTACTTCGACGACCGATGTCGAAACAAGTATGTCCGTCTTTCCGTCTCGGAATGTTCTCATAATGCTTTCTTTCTCCTTCGATTTCATCTGGCCGTGAAGCATTGCCAGTCGGAGGTCCGGGAATATTTTCTTTGAGAGTTTTTCATATTCTTCTTTTACGGATTTAACGTCGAGCTTCAAAAACGCTTCATAGCGGTTCTGCGGCGTTTTTGCGACGTCCTCTTTCGGAGGGTCGATCCTCGGGCAGATGACGAAAGCTTGGCGGCCACGCTTTACTTGTCCGCGGATGAACGCGTATGCCTTCGGGCGATTTTCGGACGAGACGACCTTTGTAACAATATTTTTCCGGCCGCTCGGGAGTTCGGTGATTGTTGAAATATCGAGGTCTCCGAAGACGGTAAGCATGAGCGTTCGGGGGATCGGGGTTGCGGACATGCTCAAGAAATGCGGCACTAATGCTGACTGTCCGCGTGCGAGAGCTTGCCGCTGACGGACGCCGAAACGGTGTTGTTCATCGACGACGACGAGGCCAAGATGGTTAAACTTCACCGATCTTTCGATCAAAGCGTGCGTCCCAACGAGAATCGGCACCGATCCTCGTCTCACTTCGTTTGCCAGCTTTGATTTCGTAGTTTTCTCGGAAAGATTCTCGCCGTAACATATTTCCGCTCCGCTTGCGGTGAGCATCCCGACGCTCGGCATCCGATCGTGTTCATGGAGGTGGACGCCGATCTTGCCGAGGAGATTCCGCAGGGTTTCAAAATGCTGGCGCGCGAGAACTTCGGTCGGAGCCATGAGCGCTGTCTGAAAGTTGTTCTCGTGAACGACGAGCGCCGCAAGAGTTGCCACAACCGTTTTCCCCGAGCCCACGTCGCCTTGAAGCAGCCGATTCATCGGTCGCGGCTGTTCCATGTCTTTCAAGATTTCCCAGAGCGATTGCTTTTGGGTTTGGGTAAGCGTAAACGGCAACGCCTCAACCGTTTTTTTTAGGCGCTCGATGTCGGTTTGTACGCGAGGCGCCTTTTCTCTGGCAAGCTTCAGTTTTTGAGAGAGATGAAAGAGCTGGAGCAGGAAGAGATCTTCGAACGAAAACCTGTTTTTCGCCGCAGTCGCATCCTCGATCGCTTCCGGAAAATGGATTGTGCGAAGGGCCTGGTTTATTTCGGGGAGGCGCTGCGCCTCAAGAATCGAAGAAGGCATCCATTCTGGCACTTCATCAATCATCTTCAGGAGTGGCTGGATAAGGAATCGCAGCCCTTTCGAGGTGAGACCTCGTGTTTCCGGATAGATCGGAACAAGACGGCCGGTGTGCCGGGTTTCCGCCTCTTCATCTCTCCCGACCATCTCATGGGTCGGATGGCTCAAGTAGAGTTCGCCGTCAGATATAGAGACCTTTCCCGCGAAGTTTCCCACCCGTCCGACGCGGAGAATATTCAAAAGGTACGGCTGGTTGAACCATACTGCGCGGATTGATCCGGAATTGTCCGCGATGACGGCTTCGATAATGGTCATCCGTTTCCGCCACGTCCTTCGGATCTCGACGTCTTGGATTAAGCCTCGGATGGTTGCTTGCTGCCCCGGCTCAAGATCGGCGATCCTATATATTTGGGAAAAATCTTCGTAACGGGACGGAAAGTGCCACAAGAGGTCTTGTACCGTTCGAAGTCCGAGCTGTGCCAGCTTTCTTCCAAATCGGGGGCCGACGCCTGGAACATCAAAAAGGAGCGTTTCGAGTTTGATGGCGGCCATTTAGCCGCCATAGTATAGCAGAAATCTTCAAAACTTCAATTCCCTTATTTCTGTGCCCCGTGCAGGGGTCGAACCTGCGACCGTCTCCTTAAGAGGGAGCTGCTCTACCAACTGAGCTAACGGGGCAGTTATGCACAGAAAGCGCTCGGCAACGTTTGATATGATAGTAAAGTACGAACGTGGAGTCAAAAACGAAGATTGTGATCGTCGCTGCGGTTGTCATCGTCCTTCTTGGCGCTGTTCTTTGGTATACGCAGCGAGGAGGGGAAGCACCCGCTCCCGCACCGACGACGGGGGGCGCGCCAGTAGAAGAAGCTCCGCCCGCCGATCTCGGCACGGAGCTCTACGAGAAAGCGGCAAATCCGGTTTCGGGCAAGCTCCCCGAGACAGTTTCTCCCGTTCCCAACCCACTCGAAGGGGTCTACAAAAATCCGTTTGAATGACACATACGGCTAAGGCGCTGCGAGTCGGGCATTTTCTCCCGCTTCTCATTTTGGGACTGGGAGTTGTTTTAAGTTATTCGATTCTCGTGTACGCCCAAGAGATTCCAGAAGGGCCGACGGAGGAAGAGATCGCGGCAAGCGGGATAACGTTTCCCATTCCGGAGCTTGGCAACTGCGGAAGTAAAGATGAGTGTCGCGCATATTGCGAGCAGCCAGCGAATATGGATTCCTGCATCGCATTCGCCAAATCCCGAGGCCTGATGAACGAAGAAGAAGCGGAGCGCGCGGAGAAATTCAGAAAAAAACTCGGTGTCGGCGGGGGTCCCGGCGGATGCCGGACGCCCAGAGAGTGCGAGGCGTTCTGCAGCAACCTCGACAATATGAATGTCTGCCTCGCGTTTGCGGAAGAGCAGGGCTTCACCGACCCGCATATCGAGGAGGCAAAGCGGATTCAGAAACATATTCAAGGAGGTGGGGCGATGCCCGGGGGATGCAATTCGAAGGTATCGTGCGAAGCGTATTGCGGCGACTTCAGCCACGCAGAAGAGTGTTTTGCGTTTGCCGAGCGGGTGGGCATTTCGCAGGTCCGCGGTGAAGTCCCGGGTCGCGTCGAAGGGCGGTTTGAGGGAGGTATCCCGCCCGGGCAATTCCAGAAACTCCTCGAGCTTATAAAGAAAGGAGAGACACCGGGAGGTTGTGGATCGAGAGATGAATGTGAGGCGTACTGCCAGGCGGAAGGTCACTTTGAGGAGTGTATCGCGTTTGGCGAGAAAGTGGGATTTATCGAGCCCGGCCAGGCCGAGAAAATTAGAAAGCTTGGCGGGAAAGGTCCGGGCGGATGCGGTTCCCCCCAGGCGTGTCAGGCCTATTGTAGCGATCAGACACACCAGGAAGAATGTTTTAAATTTGCGGAAGAGCATGGCTTCATTCCTCCGGAGCAAATCAGAGAAGCCAAAGAGGGATTTGTTCGATTGCGCGCCGGCCTCGAGCAGGCGCCTCCAGAAGTTCGAGAGTGTTTGAAATCGGTGCTCGGCCCGAACATTATCGAGGACATTCAGTCGGGAAAACTTGTTCCCGGTCCTGAAATCGGCGAGCGGGTTCGGGCGTGCTTTGAAAAATTCGGACACGGGGGCGGCTCCGGGGAGATGTTCCAGGACGTTCCGCCCCAGGCGGAGGCATGCCTTCGAGAGAAATTGGGAGACGATTTCGAGAAAGTAAGGCGCCACGAACTTTCTCCCACTCCGGAGATGGCGGATGTTTTCCGCGTGTGCTTCGAAGGGATGCGCGTGTTTGAGGGTGGTCCCGGCGAAGGAGGGCCGGGAATGATGGGTGGGCCCATGATGAGGATGGAAGAGTTCCTCCGGAGCGCGCCGCCCGGCATCGTTCTGTGTCTTCGGGAGAGAATCGGTGATCAATTTGAAAGAATCCGTTCGGGAGAAATAAGGCCGGGTCCGGAGCTGGAACAGGCAATGCGCGGATGTTTTGAATCGTTCCGACCAGAAATGCATGAAGGAGGTACCGCTCCTCCGCCCATCTTTCGTGAAGGACAGCACTCGCCGGAACTGATTGGCCTTCCCGTAGGAGAGTTTCGTGGTCCAGGTGGATGCACAGGACCGGAAGAGTGTCGGCGATATTGCTCAGATCCGGCCCATGGAGAAGAGTGTAAAAACTTCGCGGGCGGAGTCGCCCCTGGATTCGGCGGAAGCGGAGGATTCACTCCACCTTCGACCGAGCCGGTGCCGCCGAGCGGGTTTTTTGCGCCGGGAGCTTTGCCACCGAGTTTTGGAACTACGAACTTCCCTCCTGCGATTGGAGAATGTCTTAGACAGCATCTCTCAAGCGAGCAGTTGAGTGTCTTGATGTCGGGCAGCCGTCCGGCAGCCGATGTCGAAGCGATTATCGGGAGGTGTTTTACTCAAAGCCCGTCCCCACAACTCGAGGGAACGTTCCAACCCATTTCTCCGGAATATGTTCCTCCTCCTCAACCTCCGGCGTCGACCACCGAACAACCAGGACTTCTCGGCGTAGTACTCGAACCACTTATAAATTTCCTAAACCTTCTGGCAGAATAACTCTATCCTGCGCGCCCGGAGGGAAAACATAAAGGTAGCCCTTCAATCCACTCAGGGCACTTCTCCTCGCTCAATGTGGTCGAAGACACTGAGCGAGTCTTCGGCTTGGCTCAGGCCAAGGCGAAGCGAGTCGAAGTGTGCCCTCGGGAGGATTCGAACCCCCAAATCGAGCTTCGAAGGCTCGCGTTTTATCCGTTAGACTACGAGGGCGTGTAATTCCATCGTAGGCAATTTTTTCATTTTTAGCAAAAGATTCTCATCGCATGGTACGATAGGAATATATGGAAAGTGCACTGCTTCTCATTTTTCAGCTCGCCGTTTTTATTTTTTCGGTGATGGTTCACGAAATCTCGCACGGCTACGTTGCGGAGCGGTTGGGAGACCCGACGGCTCGACTTGCGGGACGACTGACTTTAAACCCACTTGTCCATCTTGATCCTTTCGGATCGTTTTTGCTCCCGTTTTCGCTTTACTTCCTCACAGGCGGCTCATTCGTCTTCGGTTGGGCAAAACCGGTGCCGTATAATCCGGAGAATCTAAAAAATCCCAGAGCAGCAGCCGGGAAAATTGCCGCGGCAGGACCTCTCTCCAACCTCATTCTTGCGGTAGTGTTCGGCATCCTCATACGGCTTTTAGGGTTATCACTTCCATCCTCGCCGGTTATCGTTTTTTTTAGTGTCATTGTGTATATCAATGTGCTCCTTGCGGTTTTCAACCTCGTCCCGCTCCCGCCACTCGACGGCTCGAAAATCCTTTTTGCGTTGCTTCCGCCGGGCGAGGCGAGCTACCGCCTCCAGCACTTCTTGGAGCGGAACGGGATTTTCTTGCTTCTCCTTTTCATCTTCTTCGGATTCGGACTTATTGTGCCAATTATCCAAACCCTATACTCGCTTATCGTAGGCGGACAATTTTTTGCGAGCCTCCAGTGAGGGGGCATTTTTTATTCCGTTTGACAGGAAATCGCTCTTACTCTAGAATTTTTGTGCTGTTTCTATGCTCCCGCCGAGAGGCGGGATAGTCTTAACGAAAATGCCAACCATCAGACAACTCATGAAACAGGGACGCGAGTCCGCACGAGCGAAGTCAAAGTCGCCGGCATTGTCTTATCATTTCAATACGCTCAAGAACCGCCCGTCTGATTCGGCGTCCCCCTTTAAGCGCGGCGTGTGTCTGAAGGTTTTCACCACAACCCCCAAAAAACCGAACTCCGCGCTCCGCAAGGTCTGCCGGGTCCGCCTCACGAACGGAATGGAGGTTACCGCATACATTCCGGGAGAAGGACACGCCCTCCAAGAACATTCGCTTGTCATCATTCGCGGCGGACGCGTGAAAGATCTGCCGGGTGTCCGGTATCACGTGGTTCGGGGGATACTAGACACGACCGGAGTGGAGGGCAGAAAGCAGCAGCGCTCAAAATACGGCGCGAAGCGACCGAAAGCATAACCTTATGAGAAAAAAGCGAGTATATAAAAAATATCACATCCCGGACATGAAATACGGCAGAGTCGATCTTGGCCGTTTCATCAATTACGTGATGCGGGATGGGAAGCGGTCCACGGCAGAGCGGATTGTCTACGACGCGTTCGACGCGATACACAAGGTTACGAAGCAGGAGCCGACGAAAGTTTTTGAGAAAGCATTCGAGAACGCGTCGCCAGTGCTCGAGGTGACTTCCCGGCGCGTCGGCGGCGCGAACTACCAGGTGCCCCAGGAGGTTCGGCCGGATCGACGATTCGTGCTTGCTGCACGCTGGATTATCGGAGCCGCCCGGAGCCGGAAAGGAAAGCCGATGGCGGAGAAACTCGCGGAGGAGCTTGTTGCCGCGTCGAAGAACGAAGGGGCTTCGATAAAGAAAAAACAGGATACCCACCGGATGGCCGAAGCAAACCGGGCTTTCGCTCACTTCGCGCGATCGAGATAAAAGCACTTCCTTAACCGGACCCCCTTGCGTAATAGGGTGTTATTTCTATGCCACGCCAATATCCAATTGAAAAAGTAAGAAATATAGGCATTATTGCGCATATTGATGCCGGAAAAACGACCGTTTCTGAACGGGTGCTTTTTTATACCGGCGTTTCGCATAAGATCGGAGAAGTGCACGAAGGAACGACGGTTATGGACTGGATGGAACAGGAACGGGAGCGGGGGATTACAATCACCTCGGCGGCGACGACGGCATTCTGGATCCCGACGTACCGGAAAGGAGACAAGAATTTTGAGCACAGAATCAATTTGATTGATACGCCGGGGCATATTGATTTCACCGTAGAGGTAAAGCGATCGCTCCGGGTCCTCGACGGCGCTGTCGTCGTTTTCGACGGCGTTGCCGGAGTCGAGCCGCAGTCCGAGACCAATTGGCACTATGCGGACGAATATCACGTGCCACGGGTGTGCTTCATCAACAAACTCGATCGTTTGGGTGCAAGCTTCGAGAAAAGCCTCCGCTCCATCCACGAGCGACTTACGACGCACGCGGTGCCGATCCAGATTCCCATAGGGATCGAGTCAGGATTTTCCGGCGTCGTGGACCTGCTTCGCAACACGGCATTCGAGTTCCAGGGCGACCATGGCGAGCGGATCGTCGAGGTTCCAATTCCGGAAGCTTTGAAGTCTGAAATTGAAAAACATCGCCATACGCTCATCGAAAAAATTGCCGACAATGACGACGAGCTTTTGCACAAATACCTTGAGGGGAAGGAAATTTCTATAGGCGAACTGAGAAAGGTTTTGAGGAAAGCGACGATCGCGAATAAACTGGTCCCGGTATTTTGCGGATCCGCGCTGAAGAACAAGGGCGTTCAGTTTGTACTCGATGCCGTTATCGATTACCTGCCGTCGCCGCTCGACTTGCCTCCGGTGAAAGGGATAGATCCGAAAACGGATGCGGAAATGAGCCGTGAGCCCAAAGACGAGGAGCCGTTCACGGCGCTCGCCTTTAAAATCGCAACGGATCCGTACGTTGGCACGCTTACGTATTTCCGGAACTATGCGGGAGTTCTGAAGCGGGGTTCGTATATGTTGAATGTCACGAAAGACAACCAAGAGCGGGTTGGGCGGCTTGTTCGGATGCATGCAAACTCCCGCGAAGAGGTTGAAGAAGTGTACGCCGGAGAGATTGCGGCGGTCGTGGGCTTGAAGAACACGACGACAGGCGACACGCTCGCCGCGCCGGATGCCCCGATTATCCTCGAGAAAATCATATTCCCCGAGCCCGTCATTGGCATCAAAATCGAGCCCAAAACCAAAGCTGACCAGGAGAAAATGGGCGTTGCGCTTCGCCGCCTTGCGGACGAAGATCCAACGTTCCGGGTGTCGGGCGACATAGAAACCGGCGAGACGATTATTGCCGGAATGGGGGAGTTGCACTTGGAGATTATTGTCGACCGCATGAAGCGCGAGTTCGGAGTTGAGGCAAACGTCGGGCGTCCGCAGGTTGCCTATAAAGAGACCATCACCGCCGAAGGAGACGCCGAAGGGAAGTACATCCGGCAGTCGGGTGGCCGCGGTCAGTACGGTCACGTGAGACTCAAGGTAAAGCCTTTAGAGCGGGGCGCCGGGTTTGTCTTTGAAGACGCGATCAAGGGGGGAGTGATTCCGCAGGAGTTCATTCCAGCAACTGAAAAAGGCGTAAAAGAAGCACTGGACAAGGGTGTTGTCGCGCATTACCCGATGACTGATATTGAAGTTACGCTCTACGACGGCTCGTTCCACGAAGTTGATTCGTCGGAGGCGGCATTTAAGATTGCAGGTTCAATGGCGCTTCAGGAAGCGGCAAAACGTGCGAAGCCAGTAATCCTCGAACCGATCATGAAAGTGCAGGTGATCGTGCCGCCGGATTTCTTGGGGGAAGTTACTGGCGATCTAAACTCGCGGCGAGGGAAAATCGAGGCAATTGACGACCGGCCGAACATCAAGGTGATTGACGCGAAAGTGCCGCTTTCCGAGATGTTCGGGTATGCCACCCAAATCAGATCGATGACGCAGGGGAGAGGGTCGTTCACTATGGAATTTGATCACCGAGAGGCGGTTCCCCAGAATGTCGCCCAGCTGATTATCGAGGGAAAGCGTAGGTAGCTTTTCCGAGACCCTGAGCGCAGTCGCCTGTTCGACTCGGCTCAAGGCGATCCTGAACAAGGTTGAACGGGTCGAAGGATTGAAGGGAAAAAACGATAGGCTTAACCTCTCTTATTTTATCCACAATAGACCCGGGGGTTGACAGAACCAGGGAAACCCGTACAATTCACTCTCGTCGTCGAATATAAGTACATAACATAAACCATGGCAGAAAAAGAGAAATTTAGTCGCGCAAAGCCGCACGTGAACGTGGGGACGATCGGTCATGTCGATCACGGAAAAACAACGCTCACCGCGGCGATTACGCACGTCCTCTTTATGAAAGGTTTAGCGAAGAAAGAGGAGGGAGTCGACCAGATTGATAATGCTCCCGAAGAGAAGGCGCGCGGCATTACGATCGCACTTCACCACTCGGAATACGAGTCCGAGAAACGTCACTACGCCCACATCGATGCGCCGGGGCATGCCGACTATATCAAAAACATGATTACGGGGGCCGCCCAGATGGACGGTTCCGTTCTTGTTGTCGCAGCGACCGACGGCCCGATGCCGCAGACGCGGGAACACATTCTCCTCGCTCGCCAAGTGGGCGTTCCGGCGATCGTCGTATTCTTGAACAAAGTTGATCAGGTAGATGATCCGGAGCTAGTCGACCTCGTTGAATCAGAGGTTCGAGAACTTTTGAAGAAATACGAATTTCCGGGCGACAAGACCCCGATTATTCGCGGGTCGGCCTTGAAAGCGTTGAACGCGAAGTCGGCGGATGACGCAGATGCAAAGCCGATTTTGGATCTCGTCAAAGCTCTTGATGAGTATATCCCCGAGCCGGTTCGAGAACTTGATAAGCCGTTCCTTATGCCCGTTGAGGATGTCTTCTCCATTGAAGGCCGCGGGACGGTTGTAACGGGCCGAGTGGAGCGCGGAAAAGTTAAGATAAACGAAGAAATAGAAATCGTTGGATTAAAGCCGACTCAGAAAACTGTCGTGACGGGCATCGAGATGTTTAATAAGCTCCTTGATGAAGGCATGGCGGGCGATAACGTCGGTATCCTTCTTCGTGGCTTGAAAAAAGAGGACGTTGAGCGCGGTCAGGTTGTGGTAAAGCCGGGTACGATCACGCCTCACACGGAGTTTGAAACCGAAGTGTATATCCTAAGCAAAGAGGAAGGTGGACGCCACTCGCCCTTCTTTGCGGGGTATAAGCCGCAGTTCTATATCCGGACGACCGACGTAACCGGAGAAATCACGTTACCGCAAGGAATGGAGATGGTGATGCCGGGGGATACTATAAAACTTAGCGTGAAACTTATCTCGCCGGTTGCTCTTGAAGAAAAACAGCGTTTCGCTATTCGGGAAGGCGGGAAGACCGTCGGCGCGGGAGTCGTAACGAAAATCTTGAAGTAGGAAAATCATGGGTATTGAGAGAATGCCAGCCCCAGGACAGCCGCAAGATTCTTCTTTGGAGCACCAGGAGGAGAATACTGATGCAAAACGCGCTGACGCCGTGATAGGTCGTTATGCTGCGGTAAATTTTTATTTCTTTGAAGCTCCGGATGGCAGGCTTTTCTTCGGTAACCCAAACAACTCCTCGGTTCGTAAAGCTATTGATTCTGGTAAGTATCGGGTCTATGGATTGTACGGCAGTGAGAACCAAGCTTCACGAGAGGAGCTTCGATCCAAAATAATTCAGAAATTGCGAGAAGATCCAAACTATTCTTTCAAGCCCGAAGAAAAAGATTTTGAATAAGGGCTGTACCTTACCCTCGGGGACGGTTTGCTCCTTGATTCCTTACGGCGATGGCAAAAAAGAAAGAGGTTGAAGTTCCGCAGAAAGTTCGGCTCCGAATCAAATCGTACGATCATAAGCTTATCGATACCTCCGCGCGCCAAATTATCGAAGCCGCGGAACGGAACGACGCGAAGGTCGTCGGCCCGATCCCGTTGCCCACCGAGATCAAGCGGTACACGGTGAATCGTTCTTCCTTCGTTCACAAGGATTCCCGCGAGCAATTCGAACTCCGGATCCACAAGCGGCTCATCGACATTCTGAATCCGAGCCAAAGGATTATCGAGTCTCTTTCGAGTCTGAATCTGCCTGCAGGAGTCGATATAGAAATAAAGATGGCTTAAAGGATCTCGGGATTCTTTCCGCGAGAACCGATGTCGCCTCACCTCCAGCGGGTGAGGCGCATCTGCATCTCGTCCCGACGGCTCTCTCCGCCGACTGGCGGATTAAGACCAAGCCCATCGGGACTCCGATAGCTTCTCGCAAAAAGAATTCTTCGATCTTTGGAGAAGGCTGAAATCGCTCGAGAGGGCGGTTTTTGGTTTTGAGATTTTTCTCACCTAGATTCATTATTCAAACCCTCAATTTGAGAGAGCTTCTCGGCTTATTTGACTTGTTAGCCGTCCTGCCCTATGATAACCCCGATCTCTTTAATGGTCCCGCCTTCGTTACACAAAGAGATATATTGGTAGCGGGATTTCACAAGGATAGCCGATCGCCGGGGCTAGCCTTCGGCGGTTTTTTGTTAGATTCTGGCTCGCGAGTGAGAACGAATGATTGCCAAATCTTACATCCCGCAGAATGCGGAGATACATTCTAAAAATTCATGATGATTTTGGGAAAAAAATTGAAAATGAGTCAGGTATGGAAAGGCGAGAAGGTAATTCCCGTAACGCTTATTCAAGCCGCCCCGAATAAGATCTCTCTGCGGCGCACGAAAGAACGTGACGGGTACGACGCGATTCAACTTGCGCTCGGAAGAAAAAAGCGGGAATTCAAAATGTCCGGTGACTCAAAAGATCTGACCGAAGGCGGAGAGGTTACCGTTTCCGCATTCAAAGAAGGAGATATCGTTAAAGTAAGCGGGATCTCCAAAGGGCGCGGATTTCAGGGAGTCGTAAAGCGTCATGGATTCGCTGGCGGTCCAAAGACGCACGGTCAGAAAAATAGATTCCGCGCGCCCGGTTCGATCGGAAGCACGGCGTTCCAGCGCGTGGTTCCAGGACGCCGAATGGCGGGTCATATGGGAAACGAGCGGGTTACCGTGAGAAACTTGGAAGTTGTGAGTCTTGATCCGGAAAAAAACCTCATTTTCTTAAAAGGTGCGGTTCCGGGAGCTCCGGGAGGACTCATTGAAATACGGAAATAAAAGAGGAACATGAAGACAGAAGTTTATAGCATGGAGAACAAGCGAGTCGGAGAGATTGAGCTCCCCGACGGGATATTCGGCATGAGGTGGAATCCGTCGCTTGTCGAACAGGTGGTGCTCGCGGAACGAGCGAATCGCCGGCGCCCTTGGGCGCACGCAAAAGGGAGGTCAGAAGTCCGTGGCGGAGGCCGGAAACCCTGGCAGCAAAAAGGAACTGGCCGCGCCAGACATGGCTCAATTCGGTCGCCTCTGTGGGTGGGCGGCGGAAAAGCCCACGGGCCGAATAAGGAACGGACATACGAACAAAAAATCAACAAGAAAATGAAACGGTTGGCACTCTTCAGTATCCTTTCGGAGAAACTTCGCCAAGGAGAAGTAAAGGTTTTCGATTCGTTTCGCATCGAACAACCCAAGACGAAAATCCTCGCGCAGGCGTTTCAGAAACTCATCACCCAGTCAAAAAAAGAGAGAGCTTATAATGTTCTTGTCATTCCGCGGCCGGATGAAAAGTTTCTCTATCGCGCCGGATCCAACTTACCGAAAACGAAAGTCATCTCACCCTTATCCTTGAACACCTACGACCTTCTTGCTCACAAGAACATTTTTATTGACCAGAATGCGGTTCTGGCGATCAAGGAGCACTATACAGTTAAAAAGTCATGAAAGACGTTTTCATAATTAAAAAACCCTGGATCACAGAGAAATCCACCCGCTTGAACGAGATGGGGAAATATGTTTTTATGGTCCAACCCTCTGCGACGAAAAACGAAGTGGGAAAATTGGTTGAAGAAATATATCACGTGCATCCAATACGCGTTCACATCGTCCGTCGTCCGGGGAAAGAAAAACGGTTCCGGAATGTTTCTGGAACGCAGGGGAAATATAAAAAGGCGATTGTGACACTCAAAGCAGGAGAGAAAATTGATCTTGGGAGATAACTACGATGAAATCCTATTCACCTACAACTCCATCGCGAAGACAGATGACCGTTTCCGATTACAAGACGCTTACGAAAACGCGTCCGCATAAACCGCTCTTGGAGCGTCTAAAGCAGCATGGCGGCAGGAATTCCCAGGGGAGGATCACAATGCGTCATCAGGGTGGGGGGAATAAGAAGCTCTACCGGATGATCGACTTCAAACAAGACCGATTGAACGAGCCGGCGAAGGTTAAAACGCTTGAGTATGATCCTTACCGAACAGCTTTCATTGCGCTTCTCGAGTACGGGAACGCCGAACGGCGATACATTCTTGCGCCGCACGGACTTGAGGTCGGCCAGGAAGTCGTCGTGGGAGAGACCGTTCCCTTGAAGCCCGGCAATCGAATGAAACTCAAAAATATCCCCGTGGGGTATCAAATCCATAACGTAGAGCTTGAACCCGGACGGGGCGGCCAGCTCGTACGGAGCGCCGGCTCGTATGCAGAGATTCTTGCAAACGCAGATGGCTATACCGACTTGAAAATGCCTTCGGGAGAAGTACGCCGGGTCCGATGGGACGGGTTTGCTTCTTTGGGACAGCTCTCGAACCCTGAACATAACTTGGTTGTCATCGGGAAGGCGGGGCGTTCCCGATGGCTCGGTGTCCGGCCGACCGTGAGAGGTTCGGTCATGAATCCGGTTGACCATCCGTACGGAGGCGGAGAAGGAAGAACTCAGCGCGGTACGAGAAAACCGAAAACGAAATGGGGTAAAGTCACCGGAGGCAGGAAGACGAGAGGGAGGCGCAAGCGTTCAAACGCCTTCATTATCAAGCGTCGAAAATAAGACCCGAACGAAACTCATATGGCAAGAAGCAGTAAAAAAGGTCCATTCGTGGATCCAAAACTCCTCAAAAAAATATCCAAAATAAAACCGGAAGGCGGCGCGGTCATTAAAACGTGGTCGCGGGCTTCCGAAATTGCTCCCGAGATGGTCGGGTACACGTTCGGCGTCCATAACGGAAAAATTTTTGTCGAAGTTAAAGTAACGGAGGAGATGGTGGGACACCGGCTTGGAGAATTTTCACACACGCGGAAGTTCGTAAAACACGGAGGCAAGATCCAGCGCGAGCTTGAACAGAAAACGACAGAGGGCGCTGCAACCCAGGCGGCTCCAGCCGCGAAGGCGGAAAAGAAATAATATGCTTCAACAAACCGCACAATTGAACTATCTGCGTATGGCACCGAGAAAGGTGCGGTCTGTCGCGATGCTCGTAAAGGGTCTCTCGGTAAACGAGGCCGAGGCGCAACTCCTTATGGAGCGAAGGCGCGCTGCTCAGCCGATCTTGAAACTTCTTCGATCCGCCGTCGCAAACGCGAAAAACAACCAGCGGATTGCTCCCGACAAGCTTTACATCGAAGCAGTGCGTGTTGACGGCGGGCCGATGTTGAAACGCTTTCTGCCCCGCGCGCGCGGAATGGCGACTCCGATTCAGAAAAAAATGAGCCACGTGACTCTCGTCCTTCGAGAAAAACAAGACCTCAGTCAGCCTCGTTTCAAAATTGTGGTTGAGAAGAAATCCAAGCTTCCTCGAGAGGAAAAGCGAAGGACTCTTAAGAAAGAAAAAGCGGTGAAAGCGGAAACAAAAGTCACGCCGGAGTCAAAAAGGCAAGGTTTCCTCCGAAGAATCTTTACGAGGAAAACCGCCACCGGATAACGAAATATAGCCATGGGACACAAAATTAATCCAATATCGTTGCGGATCGGCGTCACGAAGAACTGGCCCGTAAGGTGGTTTTTGAAGGGCCGCTACGCCAAGTTTCTTGAAGAGGACGAAATGATCCGGAACATTATCCGCTCAAAGATCGGGCAGGCCGGGATTTCTGCGATTGAAATCGAGCGAACCTCGAATACTCTCCGGGTTTTGATTAAAGCAGCCCGCCCCGGGTTTATTATTGGCCGAGGAGGGAAAGGAATTGAAGAGTTAACTCGCGCACTTGAGCAGGGTTTGAAGAAGATACGGAAAGGGAAGGGGTCAGTCGGCTTGAGCGTCAACGTGGAGGAGTTGAAGCGTTCGGAAATCTCAGCTCCGTACGTTGCCCAGCAAATTGCATGGGATATCGAAAAAAGGATGCCTTATCGGCGCACCATGAAAAAGTACATCGAACAGGTCATTCAAAATAAGGAAGCGAAGGGAGTCAAAATTTTCCTCGCTGGCCGGCTGGACGGGAACGAAATCGCGCGCAAGGAATGGCTCTCGCGGGGCTCGTTACCACTCCAGACGCTCCGAGCGGACATTGACTACGGACAGGTTACAGCATTCACAACGTACGGCGCGATCGGCATTAAGGTATGGATTTATAAGGGCGAGATTTTTGAGCGGGAAACAGAAAAAGAATAAATCGACATGCTTTTTCCAAAAAAAGTTAAACATCGAAAATGGCAAAAAGGGCGTTCGAGAAGGCGCCTGGTAGAAACCAGAGGTGTTTCTTTGAGTTACGGTGAGTACGGCCTCAAGGCTCTTGAGCCGGCGTGGCTCGACTCGAAGCAGATCGAGTCTGCAAGAAAAACAATCAGCTCCTTCATGGAGCGGAACGGGAGGCTGTGGATCAGGATATTCCCCGACAAGCCAGTGACGAAACGTCCTCCCGAAGTTACGATGGGCGGAGGAAAGGGGAGCGTTGATCACTACGTATTCAGGGTGCTTCCTGGCCGCATCATTTTTGAGATGGACGGCGTGGCTTCGGAAACAGCAAAAGAAGCGCTCCGGCTTGCGGGACACAAACTTCCTTTTAAGACCCGATTTATTTCAAAAGTATGAAACGCAGAGCGTTAGAGGAATTGAAACAAAAACCGGCGGCGGAGCTCGAAAAGCTTCTCAAGGAGCACCGAGAACACTTGCGCATTCTCAAATTCGATCTTGCTGCGGGGAAAGTGAAGAACGCGCAAGAATTCCGCGAAACCAGAAAGACGATTGCGCGGTTGTACACATTGTTACGGAATGCATCACGGAACAATGACTAATAATCCAAACACAATACGGCGGAAACTTATGGGCACGGTTGTTTCCGACCGGATGGCGAAAACGCGCGTTGTTGTAATTACGCGTTTTAAAAAGCATCCGAAATACCTTAAATACTACAAGGTAACACGGCGTTTCAAGGCGCACGACGAAGCGAACGAGTACCGAATTGGCGACAAGGTGTGGATCGAAGAGACTCGGCCGTTGAGCAAAGAGAAGCGATGGAACATAGTGGGGAAAGTCGAGGAAAAGAAAGGCCTTGCTGGCGCATCCTCATGATTCAAGAAAGAACCATATTGAAAGTTGCAGATAACTCCGGAGCTAAAACCATCCGCTGTTTTCGTATTCTTGGAGGTACTCGCCATCGCTACGCAAGGATTGGGGATGTTATCGTTGCATCGGTTCAAATAGCAGAGCCTCGAAAGACCGTGAAGAAAAAAGATATTGTAAAAGCTCTTATCGTGCGGCAGCGACAGCCGTTTCGGCGCCGAGACGGTTCGTATGTTCGGTTTGACGAGAATGCAGCCATCATCATTGATCCCAAGAAAGAGCCGATCGCAAGCCGTGTGTTCGGGCCGATGCCGAAAGAACTCAAAGAGAAAGGTTTTGAGAAGCTTATGACGATGGCAGAGGAGATTGTATAAATAAAGAAACCAATGAGTATCAAAAAAGGCGACCAAGTAAAAGTTCTCTCGGGAAAAGATCGGGGTAAAACCGGCAAGGTTTTGCATGTCTTCGAAGACGAACGGCGGCTCACCGTCGAGGGATCGAATCTTTATAAGAAACGGGTTCGTCCGAAGCGCAGCGGCCAGAAGGGAGAGGTGGTTCTTGTTTCGCGCCCGTTCTCCGCGTCGAAAGTGATGCTTGTCTGCGACTCATGCAAGAAACCGACTCGGACAGGCAACCGCTTTGACGGCGATGTAAAGGTTCGTTATTGCAAGAGGTGCGATGCGCGCATTGCCTAAAACCATGACGACACGACCACACCACGCACAAGATTCCTCTCGGGACATTCGGAGTTTTCTTGAGAAAATTGTTGTAAGCGCAGGCATCGGGAGATTGAGCCAACTTCCCAATTTCGAGGAAAAGGCACTGCCTCAGTTAGCGCGCGATCTCGGGCTCATCGCCGCCCAAAAACCGAGAGTGGCTCGGGCGAAGAAATCCATCGCTGGTTTTAAGATTCGAGAGGGGCAAATTGTCGGTCTTGCCGTCACGCTTCGCCGCAAGAAAATGGTTGATTTTTTCGAGCGCTTCATTACAATAGTCTTGCCTCGCGTGAAGGATTTCAGCGGCATCGATCCTCGCACGGTAGACGAAAGAGGTGCTCTGAACGTCGGCATCAAGGAACACGTTGTGTTCCCGGAAATAGCACCGGAGGATTCTCCGCTCTCTTTTTCGCTTGGAGTTGCCATCGTGCCTCGGGTAAAGCATCGCGGGGCAGCGCTTCTCAAGTATCGTGAGCTCGGCGTTCCGCTCAAGGGAAACAAACAATAATATGCCGAAAACATCAGTTATAGCCAGGTCAAAAAAACATCCCAAATACACAACGCGCATCGTGCGTCGTTGTTTTCGTTGCGGCCGAAAAAGAGGATATCTGAGGACGTTCGGAGTGTGCAGAATCTGTTTCCGCGAGATGGCAACCCGAGGCGAGATTCCGGGCGTGAAAAAAGCTTCATGGTAATACGAATATGTATACAGACCTCTTAGCAAAAATCAAAAACGCCGAGCTGGCTCGAAAAGAAAGCATCACAACGCCTTTTTCCAAGATGGATTTTGCGATCGCAAAGGCCCTCGCGCAGGCAAATTATCTAAAAGACGTTCAGAAGCGAACCATTGGCCACAAGATGTTCATCGACATTAAGCTTGTATATCGCGGGGGAAAGCCGGGAATCACCGACTTTAAGATTATGAGTAAACCCAGCCGAAGACTCTATGTCGGGTATCGGGATCTGAGGCGGATAAAACAGGGATACGGACTTGCGGTGCTCTCTACACCCAAAGGGATCTCGGTAAATACCGACGCGCGAAAGGCAAAAGTCGGAGGGGAATATTTATTCGAGGTCTGGTAAAGCTATGTCTCGACTCGCAAAAAAACCTATTTCCATTCCTTCCGGCGTGACTATCGAGAAAACTGGAAGCGACTTAAAAATCAAAGGACCGCGGGGAGAAAGATCCATCGCCATGCTTCCCGGAGTCGACGTTCGCGTCGGGGCGACCGAAATCAAGATTGGTTCCGAGAGCGATGATTCTCGGGCTGATGTCAATATGGGGACAATGTGGTCGCTTATAAAAAGCGCCCTCCTCGGAGCGACATCCGAATTCGTGAAAACGCTGGAAATTGAAGGAGTGGGATATCGGGCGGCAATCGAGGGGAATGTTCTAGTGATTCACCTGGGGTATGTTCAACCGGTTCGCTTTCCCATACCGCAAGGCGCCGCGGTCGGAGTGGAAAAAAATACGATTAGAATTTCGGGAATCGACAAAGACCTTGTCGGAAGAATCGCCGCCCAAATCCGCGCGCTCAAGAAACCGGAACCGTACAAAAGCAAAGGCATTCGCTATCAAGGCGAAGTTATCCAGAGAAAAGTTGGCAAGAAAGCCGGAGCGGCCGCAACTGGATCTGCGGCGTAAAAAAGACATGAACCGAACAAGAGCACTTAACAATCAACGGAGCCGGCGGGCTCGCCGAGCGCGCGCTGGTATCGTGGGAAGCGCAGCGCGACCGAGACTCGCGATTTTTCGGAGCAACCGCTTCGTGTATGCCCAACTGATCGATGACGAGGCGGGACGCACGATACTTCAAGCCTCCAGTCGCGATTTGAAACAAGGATCGCGTACGTCGAAGGCGGAACAGGCAAAAACAGTTGGGGAGACGTTGGCGAAGCGCGCGAAGGAAGCCGGCATTCTTAAGGCCGTGTGCGATCGGAGGGCGTATCGGTATCACGGTCGCGTGAAAGCACTCGTCGAAGCCGCGCGGAGTGCGGGTCTTTCTATATAAAACGAGATATGTTCCGAGGACAACCACGAATGGTGAAAAAGGAGGAGTTTAAGGAAAAGGTCCTTGACCTGCGTCGCGTTGCACGAGTCGTTGCCGGCGGAAAGCGATTCAAATTCCGTGCGACCGTGGTTTTGGGCGACGAAAAGGGGAGAGTTGGGATCGGTATTGCGAAAGGAGTCGATGTGGCGCAGGCAGTTGCAAAAGGCAAATCGGCCGCGAAAAAGAATATGCTTAACGTCGAATTAAAAGATGGACGAACGATTGCCCACGAGGTAATAGCAAAGTATAGCGCCGCGAAGGTGCTCTTGAAGCCGGCGAAGCCCGGCCACGGTCTCCGTGCAGGCGGCGCGGTGCGATTTGTGCTGGCGCTTGCCGGAGTAAAAGATGCGACGGCAAAATGTCTGGGTCGGACACCCAACAAACTTACCAATGCTCTTGCGACCCTGGAAGCATTAAAGAAACTCAAAGTGTAACTTTTGTATGCAACTTCACACATTACAGTCAAGCGGCGCTCGCAGGAAGAGGAAACGGATCGGCCGCAGCGGAAAACGGGGAAGTTATTCCGGCCGCGGTGTGAAGGGCCAGAAATCGAGAGCTGGACGGAGGATTCGACCCAGCGAGCAGGATTTGATCGCCCGGATTCCCAAACAGCGAGGTTTCCAGAATAAACCAAAGAGTCCGAAACCGCTCCTCGTCAGCTTGGACGTGCTCCAAAAAGTTTCTGCGTCGAGGGGAACGAAGGGAGAGCCACTCCTCGTGGATATTCCGTTGTTGAAAGAGTACGGGATAGTGCCGAAACGGTATAACGGCCGAGTAAAGCTTTTGGGCGGAGGTTCTCTGCAGGCGTCTCTTGCAGTGAAGGGAAAGGGAGTTTTGGTGTCCGAAAGTGCTAGAATGAAGATCGAGAAAGCCGGAGGCACGGTTTCTCCCGCGTAGCTATGTGGCGATTTTTGCAAATTTTCAGGATAGAGGATCTCCGAAAAAAAGTTTTTATAGTCGGTGGACTTCTTCTGGTATATAGACTGTTTGCGGCAATACCCACTCCGGGAGTTGATGCGGAGCGGCTTGAGGCATATTTTAATTCAAATCAGTTTCTTGGGTTTCTGAATTTCTTTTCCGGCGGCGGCCTCGATAATCTGTCGATCATGATGCTTGGTGTCGGCCCGTATATCACCGCGACGATCATTATGCAGCTCCTCACCATCATTTTCCCGAAGTTCAAGGAAATGTACTACGAAGAGGGCGAGAGGGGCAAAGCGAAGTTTAACCGGTACTCCCGGCTCGTTACAGTTCCCTTGGCGATCCTGCAGTCGTACGGCTTTTTAACCCTTCTTATTTCCCAGGAGGCCATCGACAAGCCAAGTTCTTTCGAAATGTTCGTGAACGTGGCAGTCGTGACGGCCGGATCGATGCTTGCGTTGTGGCTTGGAGAGCTTATCACCGAGCAAAAAATAGGAAACGGGATTTCTCTTCTCATTCTCGCCGGTATTGTGAGTAGTCTCCCGTCGGACATCGGACTGGCTCTTACTTCGTATACGCCGGGCCTCCTCCCGACGTATATCGGGTTTGTCATCGTCGCGATTCTTATCATCGCCGGGGTTGTATTTCTGAACGAAGGAGAACGCAAAATCCCCATCGCGTATGCAAGAAGGGTTCGGGGAATGAAGATGTATGGCGGCGCATCGAGCTATCTTCCGCTCAAAGTGAACCAAGCAGGAATGATCCCGCTTATCTTCGCCATTTCCGTTCTGCTCTTCCCTCAATTTCTAGCGCAGATTCTTTCTGTCGTGTCGACTCCACTGGCCCTGAAAGTCAACGACATCGTGACACAGTTCATGAATAACCAGCTTTACTACGGCATTTTTTACTTTCTGCTTGTGTTTCTTTTCACTTACTTCTATACCGCAATCACGTTCAATCCTGAAGAGATTTCCAAGAATCTCCAGCGGAGCGGGGGATTTATTCCCGGTATACGGCCAGGAGAAGCGACAGCGAGTTTTTTCTCGGCAATCGTGAATCGCGTGACGTTCTTCGGTGCGGTTTCCCTCGGTCTTATAGCGGTTTTGCCTCTTATCATCCAGCGTCTTACCGGAGTCTCTGTTCTTAACGTAAGCGGCACTGCGATTCTTATCGTTGTGGCGGTTGCCCTGGAGACTATGCGCCAGGTGAACTCGCAGCTTACCGTGCGCGAATACGAAGGGCTGAGCTAGCTCCGCTTCTCGTTGCGCAAGAACGAATCTCGCTCCATTCTTGCGCCGAAGAGCTTTCGCTCAGTCGGTCGGTTTTTTGGTCGATTTGGAAAATGCGTCGACTGTGATAAAATCGAACTTACATTGCATGGAATTCGACGCAGTTTTTATTATTGGTCCGCAGGGTTCGGGTAAGAATACCCAAGCAAGCGTTCTCGCGGCCCGTCTCGGGTTCTTTTTTTGGGAAACTGGCGCCACGCTTCGAAAAAATGCGGATACGATGCTCTCGAGCGGAGAGCGCGTCGGAGATATTCTGAAGAGCGGGCGACTCTTCGCCGACGAAGAACTAATGGAGGTTATCGAGGAAGAATTGAGAAAACTTCCCAGAGATAAAGGCATCGTGCTGGAAGGCATCCCGCGTCGCGTAAGCCAGGCGGAACTTATTCTTAAATTCCTTGAATCGATCGGCAAACATCAGTTTGCAACGATTTTCCTCGATCTTCCAAAAGAAGAATCGATACAGCGCCTTCTCCTTCGGGCAGAAAAGGAAGGTCGTTCCGATGATACTCGAGAGGCAATCGGGCGCCGACTTGCCGCCTATCACGCGGATACGGTGCCTATGCTTGAGTTTCTCAAGGGTCGAACGGCTTTTTTCAATATAGACGGCAGGCCATCTGTAGAAGAGGTAACGAGAAGCGTGAATAAAGCACTGGGACTTACATGAAAAAAGAGAAACCGTTCAACCTGATTCTTCTCGGCGACCCTGCAGCGGGAAAAGCGACGCAGGCAGCTCGACTCGTGAAGCGGTACGGGTTGTACGATCTGGATATGGGGCGGGAACTTCGGAGTCCGAAAATGCAAAAGACAATCAGTTATGCGGTAACTGCCGGAAAAGGGATGCTCACTCCGACTCGTTTCGTGCGCCAGATTTTTGAGCGAGTGATCCGAGTAACGCCTAAAACACAAGGGATACTTTTTGACGGAACACCGAAGATGGTAGGAGAAGCAAAGTTCGTTGCTCGACTTCTTGGGAAATATAAACGACAGAACCCCTTGGTCATATATCTTTCGATTCCGCTTCGTGAAACACTGGAGCGGGCGGGGCGGAGGCGAGAATACGTGGGTAGAAAGTTGGCCAAACGAGAGGACGATACCGACCGAGGGATTAAAAATCGCTTGAAATATTATCGAACTCAGATCAGGCGAGTTGTTTCTTTCTTCAAAAAACACTACACATTCACGACGATTTCCGGAATGGGAACCCGCGACCAAATTGCCCGAAGAATCCTATCGTGGCTTAAGCCCCGTATTTGATGGAGTGGTCTCTGAAAAGCGATAAGGAGATCGAGACGATGCGCGAAGGAGGGCGGCTCTTGGCATCGGTTCTTGAGGCGTTGCGGAAGGAAACGAAGGTCGGCGTCGAAACCATGTGGCTGGATACCGTAAGTAAGAAACTCATTCACGAGGGGGGCGCACAACCTGCTTTCCTGGGATATCTCCCGGCCGGGGGGAAGCGTCCGTATCCTTTCACACTCTGCGTTTCGGTGAACGACTGCGTCGTGCACGGGATCCCCTCGGATTATGCGATACGAAACGGCGACCTCGTGAAGCTCGACTTGGGCCTCAAGTATAAAGGGTGGTTCGTGGACTCCGCCATTACCGTGGGGATAGGAGTAATCGATGCGAGGTCCAAAAGACTCATGGAAACGACAAAAACAGCCCTTCGTCTGGGGATAGAAGAAGCCCAGACCGGAAGAACGCTCGGAGACATCGGAGCGGCGGTAGAGGAGGCCGTGCGTCACGGAGGGTTTACGATAGTTCGCTCGCTTACGGGGCACGGCATCGGCAGGGAACTTCACGAGGAGCCGACGGTTTTGAATTTCGGGAAACGCGGAGAAGGCAGAGTACTCAAGCCGGGAACGGTTCTTGCCATCGAGCCCATGACGGCGATGGGCTCCGGAACGGTAAAGCAGTTCGAAGACGACAGTTACCGTACAAGCGACGGGTCGCTGGCTGCGCATTTTGAACACACCGTTGCCATAACAAGCGAAGGACCAATGATATTAACCTCGCTGTAAACTGCTGGTATAATTGTTCCATGACTCGCCCTTACCTCTCGATCATCATACCGGCCTATAACGAAGCGGAGCGCCTACCGGCCACGCTCGTCGACATCGACAAGTATTTAAGCACGGCATCCTACAGCTCGGAGATTCTCGTTATCAATGACGGATCGAAGGACAACACCGCAGAGATTGTGACAAAAATGTCAGCGATGGTCAAAAACCTGAAACTCGTTGACAATAAGGTCAACCGAGGGAAGGGTGCGGTAGTAAGACAGGGAATGCTGGTCGCCCAAGGGGATATAAGGCTTTTTACCGACGCCGACAACTCGACCTCAATGAATCACCTCGACAAGATGCTTCCGTACGTTAAGGAGGGATTTGACGTCGTGATCGGTTCCCGAGCCGTAAAAGGGAGCAAGCTCGATCCTCCTCAGCCTATCTACAGGCAGATCCCGGGAAAGATCGGAAATTTCATCATTCAGACCCTGCTTTTGTGGGGCATCTGGGACACGCAGTGCGGTTTCAAGGCATTCACCGCGAGAGCGGCGGAGCGGATTTTCGAGCGGGCGAAAATATCCGGATGGGGGTTCGATGTTGAAATACTCTCGCTTGCAAAGAAGATGGGCTACCGCATCAAAGAAGTGCCTATAATCTGGAAGAACAACCCCTTCTCGCACCTCGGGCCCTCTGCGTACTTGAAAACGCTCATCGAAACGTTTAAGATTCGTTTGTGGTTATGGCTCGGCAAATATGAACTCGGGAAAACTCCCGAAGCTTCTCCGCCGCCGTCTTCTTAATACGTATGGACAAATACTATCTTACAAAAGAACGCTTCGAGGAGCTTAAGAAAGAGCTTGGCGACCTGAAAAACAAGGGTCGTCTTGACATCGCGGAGCGATTGAAGCGCGCGAAAGAGTTCGGGGATCTTTCGGAGAATTCCGAGTATGCAGAAGCGAGAGAGGAACAGAGCTTCGTGGAAAGCCGCATCTTTGAACTCGAGGAACTTTTAAAAAAAGCTGTTCTCATAAAGAAGTCAGGCGGCAGCGCCGAACACGTCGAGGTGGGATCAACCGTGAGCGTCAAGAAAGACGGCCAGGTGTTCCGATACACGCTCGTGGGTTCGTATGAAGCAAAACCGGAAGAAGGAAAGATTTCGGACGAATCTCCCTTGGGGAAGGCATTTCTTCGCCGCAAGGTTGGGGATAGCGTAGCCGTTACAGTTCCCTCCGGCTCGGTGGTATATCAAATCACAAAGATTGAATAACCGATGCTCAAGGACATCATCGAGGAGCGCTTGAAAAAGCTCTCCCGCTTGAGAGAGTCGGGAACGAATCCCTATCCGGCTACAACGAGGCGTACGGTTTCAATTGCACACGCCAGAAAGAATTTCAAAGCACTTTCCCGATCGAAGAAGCCCCTGTGGCTTGCAGGACGAGTTGCAAGTTTGCGAGATCAGGGAAATCTCATGTTTTTAAACATCAAGGACGAGGGCGGAGATATTCAAGTCATTGCAAAGAAAGAAAACCTCGTTGATTTTACAAAATGGAAAGACCTTCTTGATCGAGGAGACTTTATTTCCGTTCGTGGTCCTCTCATCGAAAGTAAACGAGGTGAGGAAAGCATCGACGTAAAAGAAATTGCGATTCTTGCAAAAAGCACGAGGCCACTCCCCACCGAGTGGTATGGGATAGAGGAAACGGAACTTCGCCTCCGTGAGCGCCATCTCGACCTTCTCTTGAATCCCGAAACGCGCGAACTTTTCCGAAGAAAGTCCCGTTTCTGGGAAACATTCCGTAACCACCTCAAACAAGAAGGATTTCTTGAGGTCGAGACGCCGGCTCTGGAGCATATTCCCGGAGGGGCGGATGCCGAGCCGTTTGTGACTCATCACAACGCGCTCGACATAGACTTATATCTCAGAATTTCCCTGGAGCTCCCCCTGAAGAAACTTCTTGTAGGGGGATTCGAAAAAGTTTTTGAGATTGGAAGGATATTCCGGAACGAAGGTATTGACCGGGAGCATCTTCAGGATTACACCCAACTTGAGTTCTACTGGGCGTACCATGACTACAATGACTTAATGACGCTCGTCGAGAAGATGTATAAAGCAGTCGTGAAGGCGACGACGGGTAGTCTTATGACGACGTGGCAGGGACAGAAAATCAACTGGGGAAAGAAGTGGACGAGGATACGCTACGTCGAAGTTTTTAAGAAGATCGCAAAGATAGACCCGCTTCTTGCATCGCGCGATGAGTTGCGAAAGAAAGCGGAATCGCTTGGGTTAACGCCCGAAGCAGGGTTGGGCAAGGGACGGCTCATCGACTTGATCTTCAAGAAAACAGTCCGGCCGACGCTTATCCAGCCGGCATTTCTTATCGACCCGCCGATAGAGGTTGTTCCGCTTGCAAAGCGATCGGAGAAAGATTCGCGGATAGGTGAACGATCACAGCCGGTTGGTTGCGGTACGGAACTTGGAACAGGTTGGTCGGAACTAAACGACCCTCTTGATCAGCGAACGCGATTCGAGGAGCAAATGAGGTTGCGTGCGGCAGGAGATAAAGAAGCGCAGCAACTCGACGAAGATTATCTACAGGCGATGGAGTACGGTATGCCTCCGGCGGCGGGTTTCGGGGTTTCCGAGCGTTTCTTTGCGGTGCTTATGGATAAGCCGGTGCGGGAGACGGTGGTTTTTCCATTAATGCGGCCGAAGCAGTGAGGGGCAGGCAATCCAAAAAAGTTTTGGTTTTCGGCGTATTTGACGGACTCCACGAAGGTCATCGGGCCTTTTTGAAAGCCGCGAAGGGGCTTGGTGGCTATCTTGTTGTTGTGGTTGCTCCCGACAGAGTTGTAGTGCGCCTTAAAGGCAAAAAGCCGACCTACGGACTTGCGAGTCGCATGAAACGTCTCCGACGTGTAGTTTACGTGGATGTGGTTATCAAGGGGGATAATAACCTCGGAACATACGAAGTGATCAAGCACTTTCAGCCGGACGTGATTGCGCTCGGTTACGATCAAAAAACATTGCGTGGCGATCTTTTACGTAAGGCGAAGCAGTTTCCATGGCGACCGAAGGTACGGATGATGAAGCCACACCGGCCAAGTGAGTTTCACTCCAGATTGTTTCGGGGGAATTAAGCTTGCGCCTCGAGTTTTTTCGCCGCCTCGCAAATCAGTTTCGGCTCGCCGTTTCGCCATGAGATCCGGCCCTGAACGATCACGACGTTATTTTCTTCCCAGACCGACGCCGTTTTTTCGAGAGTGTTGTTGAAGATAATGATCTCAATCGGCTTCGGAGAGAAGTCCTCGAGGGTCGCGAAAATCATCGGTTGGCCGTTTTTGGTAAAGATCTTTTGGATTTTTGAAACGACGCCCGCGGTTCGCGTAATCGTTCGTTCATTTGTTATGCGCCTCACTTCATCTATCGATTGCGCCTTTGCTTGCTTGATCCGTGGAAGGAAGGGATTGAGGGGATGGTTGGAAAGATAAAATCCAAGAAGCTCTTTTTCCCATGCGAGTTTTTGCGCATCGGTTGCGGGTTCAACGGTTTTTAACTTAAATGCGAGAGACGGAGCGAGATCGCCAAAAAGGGAGTTTTCTTGAGACGCTCCGCCGTTTTTCCTTGCTGCGGCGGCGAAGCGGATGATTTCCTCCAAACTCTGGAGCGCTTGATTGCGTTCGAGGCCCAGAGAGTCGAAGACTCCGCTTTTGATAAGGCTTTCGAGTGATTTTTTGTTGAGATCTTTGTGCTGAACTCGCTCCAAAAACTCGTTAAACGATTTAAACGGTCCTCGCGCAAGGCGTTCTTCGATGATGTTTCGAGTGATTTGTTCGCCGACATTCTTGACTGCGAGAAGGCCGAATCTGATTCCGCCAGTTGGAGGATTGCTCTCCGGAACGAAGCGCACGAAGCTTTTATTTGCATCGGGGGGCAAGATTTCGATTCCTCCCTGGCGCGCCTCTTGGATAAGGATCGCGATCCGCTCGATATCTTGCGCCTCGGCGTTCAAGAGGCCTGCCATGAATTCCACAGGGTAGTGCGCTTTAAGATATGCGGTGCGGTAAGCGATCAGCGCATAGCAGACGGCATGGCTCTTGTTGAAACCATAGCGCGCAAACGGAGGAAATAACTCCCAAATCACCTCCGCGGTTTTTTTGTCGATGCCGTTTTTGATCATCCCGCTCATAAGTCGTTCTTGCTGTTCATGAAGAAGTGATTTTATTTTTTTTCCAATTGCTTTGCGAAGCGTATCGGCTTCGGAAAGCGTGAATCCGCCGAGGTCGCGCGCGATCTGCATCATCTGCTCTTGGTATACACCGATTCCGTAGGTTTTTTTGAGAATTGGTTCGAGTTTCGGGTGGAGATAGGAAACACGCTCCTGTCCGAGTTTGCGGGCGATGTAGTGAGGCACCATTCCTGCGTCGAGCGCCCCAGGCCGATAGAGAGAGATCATCGCGACAACATCCTCTAACTCCGTAGGACGGAGTTCTTTGAGATACCGCCGCATGCCCCCGCCTTCTAACTGGAAAACTCCGGTTGTATTTCCAGCACGCAGTAGTTCAAAAGTTTTCTGATCGTCGAGCGGCAGTTCGGAAATTTTTATCTCTTCGCCTCGGATTTCCCTCACGAGCCTCACTGTTTCTTCGATGATGGTGAGGTTCTTGAGCCCCAGGAGGTCCATTTTAAGTAACCCCAAATCTTCCACGCTATCCATGTCGAATTGCGTGATAACGTTTGTTTTGTCTTGGGGTGCAAATTGAAGCGGGATGTAGTCCGTAAGAGGCTCTTTCGAAATCACGGTACCGCACGCGTGGACGGATGCATGGCGGGCAACGCCTTCTAAGTGTTTTGCGCTGTCGAGAAGTTTCCGTGCGTCGTCGTTTTTTTCGTGTAGGTCTTTGAGCTCTTTCACCTTCTCGATCGACTCCGCGAGTTTAAAACTAAAAGGGATAAGCTTCGCTATTTGATCGCAAAAGGCGTAACTCAAGCCCATCGCTCTTCCGGCATCTCTGATTGCGGCTCGCGCCGCCATTGTTCCGAATGTGATGATCTGGGCAACCCGATCTTCGCCGTATCGTTGCCTTGCGTAGGCAAGCACCTCGTCTCGTCGCGTATCGGCAAAGTCGATATCAACGTCCGGCATCTGGATCCGGTCAGGGTTCAAAAACCGCTCAAAGAGGAGCCCATATTGCAGGGGATTCACGTCGGTAATCCGGAGGATAAAAGAGACGAGGCTTCCAGCGGATGACCCTCTCCCGGGCCCTACGGCAATGCCGTGATCTTTTGCCCAGTTTACGAGGTCTTGGACGATCAAGAAGTAATCGGCGAAGCCGGTTTTTTCGATAACGCCAAGTTCATATTCAATCCGCTCTTTCACTTCGGGAGTAATTTCGTTTTTCCTAAATCGGCTGCCGATTCGCTCCTCAACGAGCGTTTTCAGGTATTCGTCCGCGGTTGCATCGTCGGGCGTCGGAAAGTCAGGCAAGATGATTTTCCCGAGTTCAAGTTCGACGTTGCATCGGTCGGCGATTACAAGAGTATTCTCAATCGCCTCGGGGATATCTTTGAACTTTTTCGCCATCTCATCGGCCGATGTCATGGAAAAATCATCTGCCCGGAGGGTAAGACGATCGTCGTCGGATAGGCGATTTCCGGTCTGGACTGCGAGGAGGATGTCGTGATATTCCGCATCTTCTGGTTTTGAATAGTGGATGTCCTGGGTCGCAACAACCGGGATGCCGGTTTCTTTAGCCAGTTTTATAATCTCGGGTCGGACGGCGACGTTCTCCGGAATATTCGGGTGGTCTCCGATTTCGAGGAAGAAGTTGTTTTTCCCTAAAATTTCCCGATATTCGAGCGCGGCGCGCTTCGCTTCTTCGAACTTTTTTGCAAGAAGGTTTCGGTTTACCTCGCCTCCGAGACAGGCGGAAAGCCCAATCAAGCCCTCTCCATATTCTCGGAGGAGCTTCTTGTCTATCCGGGGTTTATAGTAAAAACCTTCGAGGTGCGCCTTCGTAACCAGCTTCACGAGGTTGTGCCAGCCGACTTTCGTCTCCGCGAGGAGAATGAGATGATAGTACCTGTCGTTCGGATCTTTTTCCTTATGGTCACCCGGCGACACGTACGCTTCGACGCCGAGGATCGGCTTGATGCCAGCTTTCTTTGCTTTCTTAAAAAACTCGACAGCGCCGTAAAGCGCGCCGTGGTCGGTCAAGGCAAGCGCGTCCATTCCGAGCTCCTTTGCTCTTTCGATGAGATCGTCGATTTTTGCGAGACCGTCTAGAAGGGAATAATGAGAATGGGTATGTAAGTGTACAAACTTTGACATTTTGGGTGGACGCCTGCCTGCCGGTAGGCAGGAATTTTGGCATGGAAACGTCGTATACGACGCTTCCATTATAGGCACTTCGAGAACGCAAGGAAAGTTTTGACTTTGAGTTTTTCTCGTATACCATAATATCGCGACAATCGCCGGAGTAGCTCAATGGCAGACCTGCCTGCCGGTAGGCAGGGCAGTGCTTTTGCGAAAGCCCCGCACCAGTCGAGGATGTATGAACTTCTTGCCGGCGTAGCTCAGCGGCAGAGCAACTGTTTTGTAAACAGTAGGTCGTCGGTTCAAATCCGACCGCCGGCTCCGAGAGCGGCAAGCAATCCTCGATATGGTGACGGGGTAAACTACGGTTGGAGATTCAAAAATAAGCGCGCCGATGTAGCTCAGTTGGTAGAGCAACTCCATGGTAAGGAGTAGGTCGCCGGTTCAAATCCGGCCATCGGCTCATTTACAAATAAACCTCCTTTTGTTACAGTAATTTTGCATGGCAGCAAAATCGAAGCGATCAGAAAACTTAATAGGATTGAAGTGCTCCGAGTGCAATCGGCGGAATTACTATGCCGGGAGGAATAAGAAGAAAGTTGAGCGCAAAATCCAGCTCAAGAAATATTGCCAATGGTGTCGGAAGCATACTGTACACAAGGAAACGAAACTCGGTGGGAAATAGGGAGTCCGCCTGAGGCGGATGGTATGTGCAGTATGGGAGCTTAGGTAAGTGGTATACCTGCGGTCTCCAAAACCGCAATCGGAGGTTCGATTCCTCCAGCTCCCGCAGATCAAAAAGGAGGTGGCTCGCGCCACTTCCTTTTTGATTTATGATAGCAGGAATCGAACAGGGAAAGGGGTCGGGAAAACGGAAGTTTTCCCGAGGCGGAGTTCACGAACCGCTGGGTTTGTGGGAGCGAGTTGCTGTATAGCGACGAGCGACGCGAGATTCCTCCAGCTCCCGCAAATCAAAAAGGAAGCGGTCTTGACTTCTCGGCTCGCTTGGTTATACTAGTCTTAATTCCAGAGACAGCGGGTCGTAGATCCTGAACTTATCGGGACTATATAAAACCTGCCGAGGAATGAGCACTTTTGCTCGTTTTTCAATGGCCTCTGGGAGGGGCTATTTTTTATGAAAACGAAAGCGCAAAAACAGGAGGAACTAAAAAAGGGAAAAGAGCTTTTCGGAAAAAGCGAGATTTTGGTTTTTACCGATTTTTCGAAAGTTCCGGCGGAAGACCTTCGAAAGTTCCGTCGAAGCCTCAAGGAGATAAATGCGAGTCTTTTGGTTATGAAAAAGCGGCTCTTGGGAGTTCTTCTCAAGGAAAAAGGCGTCGATTTTAACTCGAAACAGTTTGAATCTTCAGTTGGAACGGTATTCTCGGGAGCCAATCTTGAGAGTATAAGCGCAGCCGTCTTCAAGTTTTTCTCGACCCTGGGAGACCCGAAGGCGAAAGAAGTCAGTGTCAAGAAAATACTGGGCGGTTATGATGTGAAGGCGAAGAGTCCAGTTGAGCGCGAAAAGATCGTAATGATTGGACAACTGCCGTCCCGCGAAGTGCTCCTCGGTCAGCTCTTGGGAGTTTTGGCTGGTCCAATTAGAGCGCTACTCTATGTACTGAAAGAAAAGTCAAAAGCCCAGTAGTACAACTTCGATAGTTCGCAAAGCGAACAGTTGCGCAGCCGTCGAAGTTGTACTACTGGGAAAGGTCGTAAAGAATAAAAAGACAACATGTCAGAAAAATTTCAAGATTTGATTTCGAAAATAGAAGGGTTGAGCGCCTTGGAGCTCGCGGAGCTCGTGAAGGCACTTGAGGAGAAATTCGGTATTTCTGCCGCGGCGCCGGTTGCTGCGGGAGCCCCGGGCGGAGCGCCTGCCGCGGAAGAGAAAACGGCATTCAACGTTTTTCTTAAATCCGGCGGCGAACAGAAGATCAACGTCATCAAGGTGATCAGAGAGGCGACAACATTGGGACTCAAGGAAGCGAAGGATTTGGTTGACGGCGCTCCGAAGATGGTGAAGGAAGGATTGAAGAAGGAAGAAGCGGAAGAGCTGAAAAAGAAGCTTGAAGCGGCAGGGGGAACCGTAGAAATCCAATAACTAAAAAGGCACTCGTTGAAAAGGGTGCCTTTTTGGTTTAGGCTATTTTAATTAGCGCGTTTAGCTCAGTGGTACCCGCCCGAACGACCGAGTCATTCGGTCGGGCGGGGAGCGCTTCACCAGTATGTACACTGTTTACGTGTTGAAAGATGACTCGGGAAAGTTCTACAAAGGATTGACAAACGATCTATCAAGAAGGCTGAAAGAACATGCGAGCGGCAGAACTAGAACGACAGCAAGAATGAAAAATCTTAGCGTTGTTTATATTGAAAGGTACGATGATTTTGAAGTTGCCCGAAAAAGAGAGTTATACTTTAAATCTGCGGCTGGCAGGAGATATCTGAAGCGGATTTTAAGTTAATGCGCGTTTAGCTCAGTGGTAGAGCGCTTCGTTCACATCGAAGAGGCCGCTGGTCCGATCCCAGCAACGCGCACATCAATGAATGCAACTGCGAAGATTTTACTGACGGTAGAGAGTATTTGGGCATTCGGATCGGGCCTCTTTTTTCCGATTTTTGCGATTTTCAGTCACCAAGTAGGCGGAGATATTTTGGATGCTGGCATTGCGGCGGCGCTTTTCTTGATCGTAACATCCACTCTTGAATGGCCAGTTGGGAGGTTGCTTGATAAGTATAAAGAAAAGTGGTTCATCGTCACCGACTATTTCCTTGAGGCGGCAGTATTTGTAGGATATGTGTTCGTAGCAAGCAAGTGGGAGCTCTTTGCCTTACAGGTTGTCTTGGGAATATCAAACGCAATAGGCGATCCTGCGTGGGAGTCGCTATACGACAAGCACACGCCGTTACGGCGAGCCGGAAGTTACTGGGCGTCAAGTCATATGTATATTGGGTGGGCAACGGCAGTGGGGTTGTTGATCGGTGCATATGTTGTCGACCTCTTCGGGTTTAAGCCCGTCTTTCTGCTCGGGGCTTTTCTTTCCTTGACTGCCGGTTTCATCGCCCTGCATTCGATCAGAGAGAAACAAGGAAGCTAAAACGCTTTTATGAAACCCATCGCACTCCTTTCTGTCTATGACAAAGCCGGCACTGCGAATTTTGCGCGAGAGCTGGTGGGGCTCGGATGGGAGATTCTTGCTTCCAGCGGGACGGCGAAAGCGCTCGCGGATGCGGGCGTACCGGTTCGAGATGTCGCAACGCTCGTTGGGGGCGGAGAAATCTTGGGACACCGCGTTGTAACCCTGTCCCGAGAAATCCACGCCGGACTTTTGGCCAGAGACACCACCGAGGACCGGGAAGAACTCAAAAAACTTGGGATTCCATGGATTGATTTAGTGTGCGTTGATCTCTATCCGCTTCAGGATGAAATCCGAAGTCCCAAAGCGACACGG
>QZIV01000005.1 GCA_003599135.1 Candidatus Parcubacteria bacterium
CGGCGCCTGGTGGTTCTACTATAAACTCGGCTGGTCAAGCATATTCATTCCGTTCTACGGAGATCTTGAGATCGACGGCCTCTATCTACTTCTCTTTGTTCTTGTGGTCCTTGCAACGTTCTCCACAAGCGTGATTGACGGGCTGGACGGCCTTTCGGCCGGCGTGCTCGCCCCGATTCTCGCTTCGTATGCCGCAATCGCCTATTCTCGCGGGCTTTACGATCTGACCGCGCTTATTACCGTGATCATCGGAGCCCTGGGAACGTACTTGTGGTACAACGTCCACCCCGCGAAGTTCTATATGGGAGAAACGGGGATTATGGGCCTCACCGTAACGCTTGCGGTTATCGCATTCCTTACCAACTCGGTCTTTCTTCTCCCGATCATCGGGCTTGTACTGGTCGTCGAATCCGCCTCGGTCATTATTCAGTTGATTTCAAAACGTTTCTTCGGGAGAAAAGTATTTCTCTCCGCTCCCATTCACCATCACCTTGAAGCGAAGGGGTGGCCGGAGTCGCAGGTTACCATGCGGTTCTGGATCCTCTCGGCGGTTTTTAGCGCGCTCGGCCTCGTTATTTTCTTCCTCGCAAGGTACTTTTAAAAACAACACTCCCGACGGATTGCTCCGCCGGGAGATGTGAGAAGTTCACTGGAAACTTCGCGAGCTACTTCGCAGTCTCCGCACTCCTCTGTAGGAATTTTTGATGGTCGCGAAGATGCGAAGCGTTTCTTGGCAGGAGGCACACCGTGTGAGGTGATTCTTTACCTCCTCCCGTTGTTTTGCGGTCACCTTACCGTTCCCGTAGAAGAGGATGAGACTTCCAATTTGTGGTTTTAAACAGCGGTTCCGAGCCAGTTCTCTTTTTTGCCCCAGGAAGTTCTTCTTGGGCAATACTGTCTTTCTCATCGTTTTCTCCTACCCGTCTCTCTGAAGAACGAAGATTCGGAGTCCTGCAATTACGAGTACGCCGCCGCTTCCCAAGAAACCGTTTGAGATATCCGCCTCGAGGGAAGCTTGCGAGAATTGCCAAAAGGTGGAAAGTCCGAAAGTAAGCAAGAGGATTCCGCTTGCAGTGAATGCTGCACTTCTCCGCGCTTCAACCACCGCAGAGAAACCGCAGTCGTAATGTTGCCAGACGTTCCATGCGACCACGATGGTGACCGCAAGGAAAACGCCCGCGAGGTGCGTAAATTCAAATTCCATGGCCGCTCCTTTCTCAACCCCCCGCACTATCGGGAGTCGCTATTTACGTTATGCCACACCTCTCGGGCAAAGTCGAGGCTTCGTTCTGTGGATCGAGAGTGATATGCTTTTGGGAAATGAAACTTGCTTTTGTCTATAGCACGTTCCCGAACCGAACAAGCGCCCGTCGCGCGGCGCTCCATCTTCTCCGCAAAAAACTCATCGCGTGCGCGAACATCCACAAAACGGAGAGCTCCTATGCCTGGAAAGGAAAGGTTGTGAATGAAGCCGAGTATGTTCTCGTTGCGAAAACGACGAGCGGAAAGTTTGCGAAAGTAAAAAGAGAAATAGAACGCATCCATCCGTACGAGATTCCGTGCATCGTGCGGATTCCTGCGGACGGGAATGAAAAGTATCTCCGGTGGGCGAGGCGGATGGTCTCTTGACGCCGCCGGGGCTCCCGTTGCAGGATACAGGCGGTATTCCTTGATCCGAGTTTCGCTCGGAGAAGGAGGAAACATGCAGGCGAATTTGCTGGAGTTTTTTGCAGTTACCAAAGGGAAGAAGGCCCAGTCAATCTACCGGATTGGCATTGAGGGAGACTCGGTCGTTGCCCGGAAGATCGCGCTCTCCGGCGAGAGCAGTTTCTCGATCGACCGGAAGCTCGAAGACGGGAATCTGATCGGAGTCATGAAGAAGCGCGGGTTGCTGCTCTATACGGGCGGGCGTTCCGAAGAAGATGAGGGGCGCATGGAACGCCCGGAAGAGGTGAACTCAATTTTCTGGGGAGACCACACCTCTCCGATCGTCGCGCTCTTCTCGGCCGAAGAGGACGCGCGAGCCTGTTTCGCTGCCGAGGGACTCGTCCATTGGGATCCGCGGTGGGAAGAGGAAACGCAGCTCGTCCTTAGGGCGATCGGCGACGATCACCGCTACTTCATTCTTTCCCGACATCCCGAATCGGTTCTGCGAAAGAAGCCGGAGGCGGCCTGGGCGGGAGACGAATCTGCCTGCGGATCGCTTACGGAACGCTGTTAAACTGCGGCGCGGCCTTTCGAGGTCGCGCCGTTTTCTTTTTGTATAATAAAGAAGGAGGTGATTTTCCAAAAAAGGAGGCGAGCGATGGCCAAGCGGCGGAAGTATCCAAGAAAACCGGGTTCCTCAAAGACTGTTTCGCTTCTTGAATGCAACTGGTGCGCCCCGTTCGGCCGTTGTCCCGCCTGCGGAAGCGTCGGCATCGAGGAGTGCGAGGATCAAGATTCTGAACGTGCGGATTTTATGTGCTCCGATCCGACGTGCCAGCTCGAAGACAAGGAAGATGGAGATGCGCGGAAGTGGCCGATGGGATGGGTTGATTTGAAACCCGAAGAGCACAGACGGAAAGAATGGGAAGGGCGTTTCTGGAACGCGGAGCACGGATTAAGTTCCAGGCCGATGTAGAATGGCCAAGGTATTCAGTTAGTCGCGGGGAGCTCGAATGGGCTCCCCGTTTTGTTTTGGTGGGCAGCTTTGGCGCTGTGGATAAGTCCACACCTATCCCCTGAAGGCATAATCTTCGTTTTGGTGTTTCGTTTGACTACTAGACCTTTTCGCAGGATTATGAAAGACGCAATGTCTGCATTTATTAATCGGCAAAAGAGCTTATACAAGAGTTTGAACCCTTGCTATTGCCCGGCGGCACAGGTAACCGTTTATTTCACCTCCGATGGCTTAAATCACATTCTTTACAACCGTAGGCGTCCCCGAAGTCATGATGAGCGTCATTACAGGGCCGGATTGATAACTCATATTGTGGAAGTAATTACCAAGGCTCCGGTGGCGATTCAAAAGGTGCACGCCTCTGACCCCTCATGTAGTCTCTGGATACTGTGGCACGAAGTCGTAGACAGAAACAATCGAAAACTGAAAATCAAGGTTCTTTTAAGAAAAATTGGGAATGGGAACGTTCATTTTTTGAGTATTATGCAGAAGAAACCTCGGAATAATAAAACGAAAAACCCCAGATTTTAACTTGGGGTCGTTCGTTGTGCCTGTTGCCAGCTTAAGAATTCATTAGCTGGGGAGGGGCTTTCGCCCACAGGCACGGTGTAAGCATATACCTCTGAAAATAAAAGTCAAGGAATTTGGGCATAAATATAGTTTCAAGTATGATAAAATCTAGGTAAAATGACCCTAGGCAGGTATCTGACACTTATTGACACATTCTGACAGTTTCTATAATGACCAAACAAGAATTCTTTAAGACTTTGCGCCAGTCAATAAAGCACCGATCAGGGAAGAAAACCGCTCGATTTTTTGTCTCCGGCAAGAGTAGTGGTTCCTGTGCATTGCATAAATCTGCCTCCAGTTTTATCGTGTAGATAGCAAGCGCCGTACATCGAGGAGGTGTTCATGAGAAGATTGCTCGTCCAGATCTGGTTTTTGGCGTTCGCGCTTTTTGCGGGCGCATCCGCGTCCGCACAGGAAGAATCGAAGAAGCCGGAAGTGCAGAAGGAAGCCCCGAGCCAGTCCAACGCGGTTTTCCGTCCGCAACCCCGCCGCGTCTGTTTTCTCTGTCTGCGGAACACCGCAGACACGCCGGTGAATCGCGAGGACCCCTCGATTTTCCATGAAGACAACCGGCGGGCTCCATCGGTGCTCGTCGTCGCGCCGTATCCGGAGAAGAACGAAAAGCTTTTCGACGGATTCTTGGGGCGGGTGGAGGACGTTCTCCGGACGAAACGGCTTTTTCGGATCGAACGGGAGCGTTTCAATGTTGATGCAAGCTACGAGCGGCAGTACTCGCACGGCATCTTGCATCACCCGAGCCAAGCTTCGCCGGTTCACGGAAGCAACTGGCGCATGGGAATCCGGTTGAAGCTGTAAAGGGAGGAAACTCCGAATGCGAACTCGAACAAACAACCCGGTTTAAGGCCACCGGCAAAACAAAAGGCCTCTTTTTTATTGAAAATACTGGATGTTTCGAAGCGCGCAAACTACAATGTAGTTATATGGTTCTATGAACGATTCGCCCGACAACATCCGCCCCGAAACCTCCGACGTCAAATGGCCCGGAGAAGAAGATCGTTCTCTTCCGGAACAGCCCATCCAAGCTGAAGCGGCCGCTGAGTTTGCGTCCCGGCACGGAGACGAGCTTGAAGAACCGCCTCCGCCCCAATCCCGCTTGTGGTGGAACGTGTTCGCGGGGGGAGTGATTGCGGTGGTTTGCATAGTGGGACTTCTCGCTTTTTTGGGATATCGGGAATCCCGGGAGACCTTTACGGAAGCAGGTCGGCATCTTGAAGAGCTTCAGTCCGCGGCGTCGGGCCTCAAACTTCTCGGCCCCGAATCAGAAGAAGGGCTAGGGAAGCTCGGCCGAGAGCTTGAATCACTAAGCTTTGGGGACTTTGTGCGGCATCTCGGCTCGGTCCTAAAAGGGGGAGCCGGCATTTTCGGCGACATTCAGGGAGTCGCGGGAAGCGCAACTTTGCTAGTCGAGGAACTTGGATTTTTGGAACAAAACGCTATTCCACTCGCCTTTGGGGGCGGAGGAGAAGAAATCATAGTGCATCTTGAAAACGTGAAGAATTTGCTCTCCGACACCGCGGCTCGCTCGGTGAGAATTGCTTCGACCGCGTCGGACATCCGCGAGTTTCTGCCGCTCGACTCGAGCATTCTTCTTCCGCTCCAGTTCGACCTGAACCGGCTCGCGCAATTTGCGGACCCGCTCCTTCTGTGGCTCAAGGACGAGAAGCCGCACCATCTTCTGGTGTTGTTTCAAAACCCCTCGGAGATCCGGCCGGGCGGAGGGTTTTTGGGAAGTTACGCCGAGGTGCTGATACGGCGAGGAAACATAGAAGAGGTGAACGTCCGAGACGTGAATGAAGTCGACCGAGGTTTGAAAGAAAATATTATTCCTCCGAAACCGGTTCAGCTCATCGCCACTCGATGGAAAACCGCCGACGCAAACTGGTTTTTCGATTTTTCGGACTCGGCGGAGAAGGTGCTCTCATTCATGGAGAAATCGGATCTCTACCGCGCGAGCTCGACGACGTTCGACGGGGTGCTCGCCGTTTCGCCCCGCGTCATTTCCGATTTGCTTCGCCGGAGCGGCCCGATTGAACTCCCTGAATACAAAGTTACGATTGACGAGACAAATTTCCTTTTCGAGATCCAGAAACAGGTACAGCAAGGGCAGGCGCGCCGGTCGAGCTACCCAAAGCAGATTCTCGAGAAACTCACTCCGCTTCTCCTCGAAAAAGTGGTCGCGAAAGACGGCTCGGGAGAGCTGTTTCGGGCATTTCAAGAGTGGATCGAAAAGAAGGACCTAATGGCATATTTCAAAAACCCTGATTTCGAGGAGTTTTTCGACTACTACGGCGCCACCGGTGAAGTGTACGATCTTCCAGAAGGATTCGAGGGAGACTACCTTGCGATAGTAGATGCGAACATTGGCGGCGGGAAAACAGACATTTTTGTAAAGCAAAAAATCACTCTCGAGAGTCAAATCAATCTCGACGGCACGGTAACGAACCACCTCGCGGTGACCCGAAGACACGAGGGCAATAAAAGCGCGTTTTCATGGTATCGGGCTCCGAGCCAGGTGTATCTCAAGGTTTTTACTCCGCCCGGAAGCAAGCTGGAAAATTTTACCGGAGGAATCAAAAAAACGATCACTCCGCCCATTAACTATGCGAAAAGCGGGTACGCGAGCGACTCCCTTCTCCAGCAGATAGAATCGACCGAAGAACAGTTTTTCAGCTACCCGCTCGCGAGGGGTTATACGGAGAGCGGGAAAAACGTTTTTGCAACCTGGGTGCGAGTCGACGCAGGGAAAACCGCCACGACAACCTTTGACTACTCGCACAGACTTTTTCTTCCTCCGAGGAACAGCCTCGCGTACCAGTTTGTTTTTGAAAAACAGGCAGGCACGTCCCGGGAGTATCAGTTTATAGTAAGCGCTCCGGTCGGGTACCGGTTTAGGGAAAACCAGTTGCCCATCTACGAGTACCGGTCGAGCGATCCGCCTGGGCGCCTCGTTCTCACCTTAACACTCGAGCGGTTTTAAGGTACAACATCTTGCATGGACGCGAGCGATAGGAATATCCGCAATTTTGTCATCATTGCGCATATTGATTCCGGCAAGTCGACGTTAGCCGATCGGCTGCTTGAGATTACGGGAACAGTCGAGCCGCGATCGATGAAGCCGCAATATCTCGATCAGCTTGAACTCGAGCGGGAGCGAGGGATTACGATCAAAATGGCCCCGGTCCGAATGAAGTTCAGGCACAAGGACGAAGCGTACTTCCTTAATCTTATAGACACGCCGGGCCACTCCGATTTTTCGTACGAGGTTTCGCGTGCGCTTGAGGCGGTGGAGGGGGCGATCCTCCTCGTCGATGCGACGAAAGGTATCCAAGCGCAAACACTCTCGAATCTCCGCGCCGCCAAGCGGGCGGGGCTCGTCATAGTCGGGGCGGTCAACAAAATCGATCTCAATTTGCCGAACGTCGAGAGAGTCGTCTCGTCGGTTGCGGAGCTTCTTTCTGTCTCGCTGGAAGCCATCCTCCGCATTTCTGCAAAAACCGGACAGGGCGTGGAAGAGCTTCTCCGCACCGCTATCGAGAAGATTCCTTCGCCCAGAGACAGGGGAGGATCCGAGGAGATTTCGCGCGGGCTTATTTTCGACTCTTTATATCACGATCACAAAGGGATCATCGCGTTCGTGAGGATTTTCGAAGGAACATTCAAAACGCAGGACGAAGTTCGCCTCCTTGCAACCGATCGGGCGTTCAAAGTCAAGGAAGTCGGGACGTTCGCTCCCGAGCTTAATGCGGGGTCGGCGCTTGAAGCGGGCTCGATCGGATACATTGCAACGGGACTCAAGGAACCGAGTCAAGTAAAGATTGGAGACACGGTAGCGAGACTGGAGGCGAGAAGCGAGAAGAAGGAAAAGAAAACGCTTGCGTTGCCGGGCTATCGGGAGCCGGTCCCCGTTGTCTTTATTTCTTTCTACCCCGACGGGCGCACGGAGTTCGAGGATCTAAAAGACGGCATTGAGCGGCTCCGCCTGAACGACGCGGCGCTTTCCTTCGAACCGGACGCAAACGACGCCTTGGGCCGGGGACTTAAGGTGGGATTTTTGGGTCAGCTCCATTTTGATATCACGGCGAGCCGTCTGAAGCGCGAGTTCAATCTCAAGTTTTTGACAAGCTTTCCTTCGATTGCGTACAGAATCATCGAGGGCGGCGCGGAGCGAATCGTAAAACAGCCGCAAGATTTCCCGGACAAGCCTGACACGGTATTTCAGCCGATGATCAAGATCGAAATTTTGGCCCCGACGCAGTATCTCAATCCCGTTGTGAACCTCAAAAACGTGTTTGAACTCGAAATTCAGGAGATCAAAAATATGGGAGAGAACCTTCTGCTTACGGGGCAGATGCCGCTCGCGGAGCTTATTCGGGATTTCGATGATCAGTTAAAATCCATTTCTTCGGGGTTTGCGTCGTTCAGCTATGAACTCGCGGGCGAAGCGAGGGCGGAAGTCGAAAAACTCGAGATTCTCGTCGCCGAAGAAGCCGTGCCGGCCTTGACGCGCATTGTTTCCGCAAAAGACGTCGAACGGGAAGGTCGCACGACAGTCGAGCGCCTGAAGAACCTCCTGCCGCGTCAGCAGTTCGCACAAGCGGTTCAAGCGCGAGCTCGGGGGAGGATCATCGCTCGGGAAACGGTGCCCGCTCTTCGGAAAGACGTGACTGGATATCTTTACGGCGGAGACAGATCCCGGAAGATGAAACTTTGGAAGAAACAAAAGCGGGGGAAGGAGAAACTCAAGGCGATGGCTCGAGTGGAACTGTCGCCTGAGATTTTTCGGGAAATTTTGAAGAAATAAGGTCGTTGTGCAAATTTCTCTTCTCCGATATTCTGAAAGCACATGTTCAAGATCATTGTTACTGGCGCACTTTCCGCCTTAGTGGTCGCTTTGGTGTTTCAAGTCTACGGTTTCTGGGAGCGCGAACGGAGCGCGGAAGCCGATCTCACCGAACTTCGGGCAAAACTTGAGAAAGCGAGGTTTGATGAGGAAAAACTGAAAGCGGAGCTTGAGTATCTTGCAAACCCGGTCAACCTCGAAAAGGAGCTCAGGCAGCGCTTCAACTTTCGCGGCGAAGGTGAGAAGATGATTGTCATCGTCCCCCAGAATCAAACCGGAACGGCGACCTCGACTCCATGATCGGTCGGTATAAGCCATATATAGTATTTGTCGCTTTTGTCGCCGTGGGATTAACGGCAATTTTCCTCGTTTCCGAAGGTTACTACCCAGTCCTCTTGGTCGAAGGAGAGTTTATAAGCGTACGTCGGTTTTCGAAGGACTATCGAGCTGCATCTTTGTATTACGAGAATTTTCTCCGGACGTATGGTGGAGAGACGAATGAGGAAAAGCTTGAGCCAAAAGAGATCCAGCTGTCTGTTCTTGAGCAACTCGTTGAGGACGTGCTTGTCCGACAAGAGATGGAGCGGCGAGTCGGAAGGGACGCCGACGCGCTTATAGCCAACAAGATCGAGAAATTTAAAAGCGACGAGAATCTCGGAGAGGCCGTAACGGCGCTCTACGGTTTCAGTCTTGCGGATTTTGAGAGGGAAGTTTTGATACCCCAGGCCGAGCGGGAGGTCCTTATGGGGCGGTTGTTTTTGGACGGGGAGAAAATCGAAGTGTGGCTCGAAGGAGCCAAAAAATCTGCGAGCGTGATGACGTTCTCGTCGGCTTTCCACTGGAAAGACGGGAAGATGGAAGAGGCGAAATAACATATGAATGCCGCGACGGGAGTCGCGGTTTTCGGTTTAGGGCGATGGTGTAAAATGTGAGGTGAGATGACAAGCGGCCCCACGAAAAACGAACTCATCGAGAGCCTCATCCGGCGGGGAGTCCTTCGGACACCTCTTATTATTGAAGCCTTCGAGAAAATTGATCGAGCCGACTTCGTTCTTTCGGAGTATCACAAGGAGCGGTATGGCGACTATCCGCTCCCGATCGGTCACGATCAGACGATCTCGCAGCCGTATACGGTTGCGTTTATGCTCGAGCTTCTTGGTCCGCAGCCCGGGGAAAAAATTCTCGATATCGGGGCAGGATCGGGGTGGCAAGCGGCACTTCTAGCTTACATTACGAGCAAAGACGGAGCGCGTGGAAGGGTGGTTTCGATTGAACGGGTTCCGGAGCTCAAAGAGATGGCCGAGCAAAATATCGCAAAGTACGGCTTTATCGAGAAAGAAGTCGTAAAGGTAGTCGAGGGCGATGCTTCAAAAGGATATTCAGAAGAAGCGCCATTTAAGCGCATTATCGCGGCGGCGGCTTCCGACCATGTCCGCGTCGCCTGGAAGGAGCAACTTATGGTTCATGGCCGACTCGTGGCGCCTGTGGGCACGCGGATCGAGGTGTACGAGAAGTTTTCTTCCAGCGATTTTAACGTACGGGAGTACGACGGCTTCCGCTTCGTGCCGCTTGTGGCGGACGAGGGCGGGAACGGAGGGTCTTAAAAAGTAAATCTTTTTGAAGTAAGATAGGGTTCAGGCGGGTATGGTTCAGTGGCAGAACGCGACCTTCCCAAGCCCCGCACCAAAGGAGGAGAATGAGCTGGAACTTGCGGGCGTCGTATAGTGGCAGTACGCGACCTTCCCAAGGTTGAAGCGTGGGTTCGATTCCCATCGTCCGCTCATCGACAAGCAAGCACTCCTCCTTGTGGTGACGGGGCCAAGGTTGAGACACGGGTTCGATTCCCGTTACCCGCTCATGCGACAAAAAATAAAAGCCGTCATAGCACTAGGGCTTCTCAGTCCTGTTCTCGCAGAGCTTCTTTCGGGGAGTGCTCCAGCGTCGGTGTTCTTTGATCCGTTTTTCTTCGTTTTGCAGGTTGTATCGTACGGAATTCCGGCTCTTATCATGCGCGAACTGGCCGTGAAGTGGAAATTGGGCGTAAGTGGGTTATTCGTATTGGGTCTGGGATACGGGATATTTAACGAAGGTCTTTTAGCGAACACTTTTTTCTCGGAAGACGCCTCCTTCTTTAAAGGATACGGTTTTTATCTTGGCTTGAATCTTGCGTGGGTACCTTTTGCGGCCATCTGGCACTCGCTCCATGCCATACTATATCCAACGATGCTCGTTCATTTTCTTTATCCTGATGTTGCGCAACAAAGATGGTTGTCGGGACGAATGGTGAAGTTGTTGTTCGTTATAGCGTTACTGGAAAGCGGTTTACTGTATTTCGCTCCGCATAAAAACTTCCAGGGAACGTATTTTTTTGTCTTTTGGCTGGCCATTTTTATTCTTGCTTTTCTCTCTAAGAGATTCACTGCACCCGTGGAATATAAATCACTCACGTCCTACAAGGGAGCTTTCTTCTTGGGTTTTTTTACTGTTCCTCTGTATGTGATCTTGATAGCTCTCACAAAAACACAGCTCCCGCTTTTCATATACTGGATAGTTCTCATCGGTTTGGTTTTGGTCTTGTGGCGGCGATTGAAGAAGAAGGAATGGGTGACCGTCCCGGCACTAATCGTATTCCTATCCGGAGATTATATCGGGAACGGTATTTTCGCTGTTCTTGGCCGCAGATCTTTTGAGGTACTTTTGACTAGCATTGCGATTACGAGTTTTTTGCTGTATCTCGTGAGAAAATCTAGGCTTCGGACTGCTGCGAGCAATGTTATTCCTCCCTCGATCGATCGCGATGCATCACTGCCACTATGACCACAAAGCTCATCTTCATTTATGGCCCGCCGGCAACTGGAAAACTCACGGTTTCGAAAGAACTTGCGAAACTCACTGGCTATAAAGTTTTTCATAATCACATCACGAACGACGTTGCGGAGGTTTTCTTTCCATTCGGCACAAAGGAATTCTTCGGATTGACCGAGAAGCTGCGACTGGAAATTCTTCGAGCAGCGCTCCGCGGTAAGCTAGGAGGGATTATCGTCACATTCTGTTACGTTCAAAAAGAGGACGATCGCCTAGTGCGCCGATTTGTGCGTACCGTCGAGCGCTCGAACGGCAAGGTGTATTTTGTGCACCTTTTCTCCCACCCGAACGAACTTAAAAAGCGCGTCGTCCGTCCTTCCCGGAAACGCTTCGGAAAGGTTAAATCGAAACTGAAACTTCACGCCGCGCTCGCGCGCTGGGAGTTTTTTAAACCGATCCCATTCGTGAGAAGTCTCCAAATCGACAACACGAGAATTTCGCCACGGGAAGTCGCGCAGAGGATCAAGACCCACTATAAGCTCTAAGGGATGACGATCTCTTCTAAACTCTTCGGGGCGTTTGTGAGAACCTCGGAGCCGGATTTTTTCACGAGCACTGTGTCCTCGATTCGTATCCCGCCCCAACCCTTGAAGTAAGTCCCGGGTTCAACGGTCACGGCCATCCGGGCGCGGAGCACGTCTTTGCTTTTCTTTCGGAGGTACGGCCACTCATGGATTGCAAGGCCCACGCCGTGACCTGTTCCGTGCGGGAAGCTTCTCCCCCCGGGGAATTGGGCAAGATAATTTCGGGCGGCTCTATCCACCGCTTCGCCCCTCGCTCCCTCCCGTACTTTTCCGAGCGCACGTTTCTGTGCCGCAAGGACTCGCTTATACCAGAGGATAAATTTTTTGTCCGGTGTTCCAAAGCACAGCGTTCGTGTCATGTCAGAAGAGTAACCGCCAACGACCGCTCCGAAGTCGAGCATCACAATACTCGATCTTCCGAGTTTTTTCTCTGTCGGCGAATGGTGGATATTCGCGGTATTCGTTCCGAACGCAACAATGGTGGAAAAGGCGAGCGCCTCCGCGCCGCGCCGTTCCATGATGCGAGAGATGTTTTGTGCGAGACCCGCCTCGGTTATGCCAGGACGCAAAGACCGGACAACTTCGGAGAACGTTTCTGCGGTAATGTTTCCGCTCCGCCGTATCGCTTCGAGTTCGCGTTTGGATTTCTTCGCGCGGAGTTCGTGAAGAAGCGGAAGCGACATCTAGGTTTTCCGATGGAGGAGGCTTGCGGCGAAAAGGAATGCGGCAACGAGCACCACCGTTGGCCCGAGTTCGAGATTGTAGATGCGTGCGACGAACATTCCTGCGCTCACGGAGGCGAAACCCGCGATCGCAGAAACTAGAAGAAACGCGTTTAAGGAGTGGGTGAGCTGCCGGCCGATTGCGGCGGGGACGATGATGAGCGCTCCAACAAGAATTGCGCCCAAGAACTGCAGGCCGAGAAGGATCGTAAGGCCGAAGACGAGGAGATAATAGAGGTTGAGGCGGCTCAAGTTGAGCTTTGTCGAGGAGGCGAGTTCTGGGGAGAACAGTCCCAAGATGAGCTGATTTCTAAATTTCAGGATGAAGAGTCCGATGAAAACGACCGCGATGAGTCCTACGATGAAACTCGAAAGATCAAGGGCTTCGAAGCCTCCGAAGAGCGCTTCGATAAGCTCTTCGCTCGGAGTAACGAGTGCTCCCAAGGCAACCGAAGCCGTAAAAATTACTCCGATCGCGGTTTCTGCTGTGAGCGCAGTTGCTCCCTGAAGCCGCCAGATAAGAATGATTCCCAGGAAGAGCGTTGTTGCGCCACCGATCAAGGGATTGATGTTAAAGAGGAGTGCAAGACCGAGCCCTGGAAGCGCAATGTGAGAGATGACGTCGCCGGCCAAAGCGATCCGCTTCATAAGCGCGAAACTTCCAACGAGTCCGGAAACGAGCGCGGTAAGAAGGGCCAATATAACTGCGTAGAGATTTCCCTCCATGCCTAGTGAGCGTGCTTATAGTACGCCGAGGGCCGGCCGTAGAGTTTTTCGAGCGTATGCGTGTCGAGCACGTCCCTCGGTTCTCCGAAGCAAATGTTCCTGCGATTCAAGCACAGGACTTTCGTCGCGTATCTGTATACGAAGCTTAGGTCGTGCGAAACGATGATAGCGGTAAGTTTATATTTTTCCTGCAGGCGGTGAATGAGTTCGTACATTTCTTCCTCGCCGGGAAGGTCGATCGATGCAGTCGGTTCATCGAAAAGGAGCATATTCGGCCTCCCGAGAAGGGCGAATGCGATAAGGCATCGCTGGAAATGCCCTCCCGAGAGATGCCCGACGGGAGTTTCGAGGATGAACGCTGTGAGCCCGACGGCATCGATGGTCGATGCTATCTCCGAACCCGGCAGCTTCAAAATTTCTGCTTTCGCCTGGAGAAGATTTTTGAAGTTGAGCGGCAGGTGCTTATCCGCCTCGATTTTCTGGGGGACGTAGCCGATCCGGACATTCGGAGCAAGCGAGATAGTTCCCTCGTGGGGGAACATTCCGAGAAGGGTTTTAAGGAGTACCGTTTTGCCCGATCCGTTCGGTCCGATTATAGCCAAGCTTTCTCCCCGAGAGATACCGAAGCTTACATCACGGAGAACGACGTCGTTTTCAAAACGGACGTCGAGATTTTTGACTGCAAGGATGATCGAAGAATCTTCTTTCATGATTGAGGTTCATTGTATCACAAAAAAACAACGCCCCGCCGATTATGCTGGCGGGGGCTGGGGGGAAGAGGGTGAAGTCTCGCGGTTTGAGTTACGCTGGGACGAGGAATCGGCTTTCGACGGTTTGCCTCCGGCCGTCTGCGGCGATTTCGACGAGATCCGAACCTGGGTCGTACGGATGAGCCGGAATCGCGCCCGCGACTGTGAAGGGTCCAGCCGGATATTGACTCTTGTACGTGGCGAGCTTGCCCGCCGCTTCTTCGTCGAGTGCCTGGGAATCAGTCCAAGAGACTCGTTGGCCGGGCTTGAAAGTAGTCGGCAATTCTGTCATGAGTCTCGCCGCGGGAACTTCTTTGACACCGGCGAGGGTTCTAATGACCACGACGATGCCGCCTGGAGAGCCATTTCTCACTTCTTCGACCCTAAACGGGCCGAAGCCGTGAGTGAGGATAAAACTGCGCTGTCGGTTCTCGGATATCCAATCGGATACCCTGCCCCTAGGCACAGCTCTCGGTTTTTTGAACCACACGTTACTACCAACCTGCGGAACATTCATTCCGTATGCCTCCCAGAGAATTGTGACTGCTCGAGCTATGGTGCTAGGAGATGTTATAAGGCCGCGCTTCGTTTCTGTCAACCTATTCGAGACCATTTCAGGGTTGACACCGAGTTCTTCGCCGAGGTGTCAACAGCTTGTAACCATGATTTCTTGCTGGCTCATGTCTTTTTGCGTACAATCCAACGTATGCCCAGTAGTACGACTCCGACGGTGCGCCTGTATTACACGTATGTGCTTGAAAGCCTCAAGGATGGGGATAATTATGTTGGCTTCACTAACAATCTTCGCGAACGTCTTGCGGCGCACCAAAAAGGATCATCATTTGCAACCAAATCACGAAGGCTATTGCACCTCATCTACCTTGAGGGGTGTTTAAATAGGGAGGATGCGCAAAGACGAGAACGCTTCCTCAAGTCATCCGATGGTCGATTTTATATAAAACGAAGACTCCGAGAATACTATCGGAGTCGTACTACTGGGTATGGCCGGATCTCCGACTGAGCTTATCAAGGAAAAACTTGATGTAGTTGAGTTTTTAAGAGGGTATTTGAACCTCCAGCCGGCAGGGAAAAATTTCAAGGCCCTCTGTCCGTTCCACAAAGAGAAAACCCCGTCGTTTATGATTTCCCCGGAGAGGCAGTCGTGGCACTGCTTTGGATGCGCACTTGGAGGCGACATATTCGCATTTCTCATGCGGTACGAGAATGTCGAATTCGGCGAGGCGCTTCGGGTTCTCGCTGAGCGCGCGGGGGTGGAGCTTCGACGACTCAACCCCGCCGAATATCGCCACACGGGACTTCTGTATGAGCTCAACGACGCGGCAAGAGATTTCTTTAAAAAAAGACTTGAAAATTTTGAACCGGCGAAGAAATATCTTACTGAACGGGGACTTCAGTCCGAAACGATCGAGGAATTCGAACTCGGATGGGCTCCGAACGAAGCGGAGGCTCTCGGGCTCGCGCTTATCAATGCCGGATATGCGCCGCAGGATATTCTGGAAGCTGGCCTTGTGTTCAAGACGGAGCGCGGACTTATGACGGACCGTTTTCGAGGGAGAATCATGTTTCCCATTCATAATCACTTTGGGAAAACAGTCGGTTTCACGGGGCGGATTTTCCCCAAATTTGAGAACGAAAATGTGGGGAAATATCTGAATAGCCCAGAGACGCCGATTTTCAACAAGTCGAAGCTCCTCTACGGTTTTTCGAAAGCGAAGAATTTCATTCGCGAAGCAAAATCTGCATTCCTCGTCGAGGGTCAGATGGATTTTTTGATGACATGGCAGTCCGGTGTAAAGCACGTTGTGGCGACTTCCGGTACGGCGCTTACCCAAGACCACTTGCGCGCATTGCGTCGCGTGACGGAGGAAGTCGTTGTGAGCTTTGATGCGGACGAGGCGGGATGGGTTGCTGGCGAGCGGGCGATCGACCTCGCTGAAGCGAACGACTTCGGAACGAAAGTCGCCGTACTCGACTCGTTCAAGGATCCTGCCGAGGCCGCAGAGGCGGATCCGGCGAATATCCTGAAAGCGCTTGCTTCAGCGGAACCCGCGATGAAATTTTTCTTCAAGAGATATCTTCCCACAAAACTCAATGCGGCAAGCCGGGAGGATTTGAAAAATCTCAGAATTGTCCTTGGGAAAATAAAAAATGTTGCAAGCCCGATTCAGCGGAATTTTTGGTTGCAGGAGCTCTCGAAGTGGAGCGGCCTCCGCGAACAGGTTCTTGCTGAAGAAGCCGAGCGTCTTCAGGATAAAACCCTCGCGGCGGATTCGAGCGATAATTCTCCTTCGGTGTTCGAGAAGCGCTTTTCTCGGAGAGAACTCATCAGTCAGCGCCTGCTTTCCATGGCGGTTCTTCAGAGCAACTTCGAATTTGTGCAGGAACTCGTGTCTCATATCCCACCTCCATACGACGAAATATTCGTTATGCTGAAATCGGGAAAACGATCAAGCGAGAATCCTGCAATCGACGAAATTTTAAATCTCGTTATCCTCCGGTCGGAAACACTTTTACCCGAAGAAATGGAAGCGCTGAAGGAGGAACTCCGCAAGGAATACGTGCGTGAGAAACGGCACACGCTCACTGAAATGGTGCGCCGAGCCGAGGAGGGGGGAGACGAGGCGCGGCTTGCGGCCGCCCTCGCTGAACTTAAAGCACTATCGGTAGAGAGCGCGTTATGAATAGGAAAACACGGAAAAAATCGAAGAAGCGTGTACGACCGCGCGCTCGAAAAAGTCGGGATTCCGGAAAAAGCGCTTCGCGCGGGAAGCGGTTGACGAAGAGAGCGAAAGAACGGCTCAAGGTCAACGAAAACGCTTTAAACGAGCTTATCGGGCAAGGCCGCCCGCGCGGCTTTGTGACCGACAACGAGATTCTCTATTACTTCCCGAAAATCGAGGAGGACGTTTCATTCTTGGAAGAAATCTACGACCGACTGGAGAAAGTTGGCATTAAAGTCATTGAGACGAGTGCGCTTCTCGATCTCGGAAAAGGCGAACCAAGCGGAAAAGAAATCGATGCGTCGCTCGCATTCGAAGGAGACGTGCCGGACGCGGTGCAGATGTACCTGAAAGAAATCGGGAAAACGCCGCTTCTTACCAAAGACGAAGAGAAAGAACTCGCAAAGCGCGCCGAGAAGGGAGACGAGGAAGCCAGGCAGAAGCTCATGAAGGCGAATCTCCGGCTTGTGGTCTCGATCGCGAAGCGGTACATCAACCGAACGCCGCATCTTGGGATTCTCGATTTGATCCAGGAAGGGAATATCGGTCTATCCCGCGCCGTCGAGAAGTTTGACTATCGGAAAGGTTTCAAATTCTCGACCTACGCAACATGGTGGATCAGGCAGGCGATCACGCGCGCCTTGGCAGATCAGTCGAGGACCGTTCGTATCCCGGTGCACATGGTTGAAACGATTTCAAAATATACCCAGGCGCGGAGGCAGCTCATCCAAGAACTTGGGAGGGATCCCTTGGCCGAAGAGATTGCCGCGGAGATGGGAATTGACGTGGACAAAGTTCGTCACATTCAGAAAATTTCGCAGGAGGTGCTCTCAATCGAGACGCCGATCGGCGACGAGGAAGACTCGACGCTTTCTGATTTCATTCCCGACGAGAAGAATTCGACGCCGGCACAGCTCGCGGCGCGGGCCCTTCTTCGCGACCTTATCAAAGATATTCTCGTTGACTTGAGCGATCGCGAACAGAAGATTTTGAAGATGCGGTTTGGACTGGAAGACGGCGTAACTCATACGCTCGAAGAAGTTGGGAAGGCGTTCGGCGTGACCCGCGAGCGCATCCGGCAGATCGAGGCGAAAGCGCTCGAGAAAATCCGGGACCACAGGCGGGCGGGGGCGCTTGAAGGATTCGAGAACCTCACATAACTTTTTTCTTGAACCCGCTCCGGCTCGAGAAATATAATTCGCTCGCGTCAAGAAAATGCCACCCTGCCTCGCGGCCTCGGGGGTGCCCGGCATTTTCTTGGCTCGCTCAAACATTTCTATCTCGCCTTCACTTTTGGTTCGGAGAAAAAAGTTCTGCTCGGTCTTGGGCGATTACCGTTGGATTTTGATATGATTAGGGCGCACGAGCATATGAATTCGCAAGCGATACGGCAGAAGTTCTTGGCTTTTTTTAAGGAGCGGGGGCACACAATTGTGCCTTCATCGTCTTTAATTCCCGACGATCCGTCGGTGCTTTTGACGACTGCCGGGATGCAGCAGTTCAAGCCGTATTTCACGGGCGAGCTTGATCCGATGGAATATTTTAAAGACAAAGATGGGAACCCCACGCGCAACACAGTATCCATTCAGAAGTCGTTTCGGACATCGGACATTGATGAAGTGGGGGACGAATCCCATCTCACGTTCTTTGAAATGCTCGGGAATTTTTCTTTTGGAGGATATTTCAAAGAGAAAGCTATCGAATACGGACACGAGTTTATTACGAAGGAAATGGGTTTGAGCATTGATTATGTAAGCGTGTTCGAGGGGGACTCCGAAATTCCGGCAGATGCAGAATCGGAGAAAATTTGGAAATTGTTGGGCGTGAAAGATATAAGGAAATTCGGCCGCAAGGATAATTTCTGGGGCCCGACGGGAGCCGAGGGGCCGTGCGGACCGACGACGGAGATTTATGTGAACTCTGCCCTTCGACAAGCTCAGGGCAAACCTCCCGTGGAGGTTTGGAACATTGTTTTTAACGAGTATTACCAGCGCAAGGACAAAAAACTGGAAAAACTAAAAACTCCGGGAGTTGATACGGGCATGGGTCTCGAGCGCCTCGCGATGGTTGTGCAAAACAAGCCGACAATTTTTGAGACAGATTTGTTTGTAGATATCGCACCTGACGGGTTGCCTACAAATATGGACGTTCGGTTTAAACGCATCATGCTTGACCACGCAAGGGCAGTCGCATTTTTGATTGCCGATGGCGTTCGACCGTCAAACAAAGATCAGGGTTACATATTGCGCAGATTGGTTCGCAGAATGATGGCTCATTTCCATAGGGCCGCTCGCGGGTCATTTTCTACGGGGGATGTTTTGGGAATGGATTTTATTGATATAGAAAGATTATTGGTTGCCGCAGTGAGCAAGTACGGAGATTTTTATGAAAACCTAAAAAAAGAAACAATGCTCTTGGTATTTAGGGAAGAAAATGAAAGGTTTCGCAGAGCAATCAATAACGGTGTCCGCGAGCTTAAGAAAGTTGACGAGGTGGATGCCAAACAAGCTTTTAAGTTGTTCGAAAGTTACGGTTTGACTTACGAGATTCTTAAAGATTTTGCTGGCGACAAGGCAAAAAATCTTAATCGCCAGGATTTTGATAGTGAATTTGCTAAACACCAAGAAATCTCCCGCGCCGGACAGGAGAAAAAGTTCGGCGGTCACGGTTTGATCCTCGACACGGGAGAGCTAAAAGCTGGAAACGAGGAAGAACTGAAGAAGGTTTTACGGCTCCATACCGCCACACATCTTCTCCAGCAAGCGTTGCGGGAGGTCCTGGGAAAGGAAGTAGGACAGAGAGGTTCTGATATCACCGCCGAGCGGACGCGGTTCGACTTTTCGTTTCCGCGCAAGGTGACTCTCGAAGAAATCAAAAAAGTTGAAGAAATCGTGAATCAGAAAATCAAAGAAGACCTACCGGTTAATTTCGTGGAGCTTCCGAAGGCCGAAGCCGAAAAAGTCGGCGCACTCTATTTTTTCAAAGAGAAATATCCCGAAAAGGTAAAAGTGTATTTTGTCGGAAAAACACTCGAGACGGCATGGAGCAAAGAGTTCTGCGGCGGTCCGCACGTGAAGCGCACCGGAGAGGTTGGGAAGTTTAGAATTTCAAAAGAGGAGGCAGTGGGCAGCGGCGTTCGCAGAATTCGCGGAGTGGTAGAATAAAAAGAAGGGAAGAAAGTGTGGTAAAATAGGTGAGTGCCGCGTTTGAAGTTCTGGTCTCCAAAAGAAGAATTTTTGATTCTTGAGATTCTTCCTCACGGAGTTTCTGGACTTCTTTTGACTCTCGACGGCGAGAAGCGCCTTCGGCCGGAACGATTCTGGGAAAATTTCTCACTCGAGAATCTTACTCGACAGTTTCGCTTGAGATGGAGAAAAAGGATTGTTATCGCCGCCGCGGATCCGTCGCTTGCGGTGACTCTCTACGTTCCCGCTCGTCTTGAGCGCGAGCCAGCAGCCGCAAAAGAACCGTTGGGCATCGTTGAGCTCGAAAATCTCGTAGCTCAATCGGTCGGAAAGGTTTTCAATCAATGCAGGAAGGAGGCGAGCCGGATGCTCATGGTTGACGAGCTTGATACGGTTCTCGTGGGAACGAAAGTCCATGATTTCAAAGTAGACGGCCATCGGGTACTCGACCCCGTCGGATTCCAGGGGAAGCGGGTTGACGCGGTTTTAGAGCTTACGCTCACGACTCGAGTCGTTTTCGACGCATGGCGGCATCTTTTTCACGGATCCAGGGATTTTCTCTTTACCGATCTTGCCCGATCGGCGCTTACAGTGCTCGCGAAGCTTAACGCTCCTTCAGTGAATCTCGTTACCCTGGGGAACGGTCACGCTTCATTCTTCATTCTCGAGCCGGCCGCAACCGGAACCGTGATTTACCGGAGGCCGCTCAAATGGAGGACTGGGCACGTTCTCGAAGCCATCGCCGCATCGATCGGCGCAGGCGCGCGCGCCACGGAGGAGTTATATCGAAAATATCTCCTGGGTGAAATGTCCGATCGGGCCCGCAACCGTTTTTTCGGAGTCATGCGGCCCGTTCTCGGCAAATTGTTCGAGGAAATCGGGAAAACCCGACTCCGTGGCAAAACCTATCTGGACTCCCATATGCCCCTGCCCATTTCTTTTCCGAAACGGCACGGGAAAGTCACGATTGACCCGCTCTTGCCCTTCAAGCTCGCGGAGGAGCTTGGTTTTAGAGTGAAAGAGAACGAGTGGGCCATGCCTCAGAGTAGAGTTTTTCGGTACCTCGCGCCGTTTTTGGAATTCTATTATGATAAGAGCAACTCATTGATCAACCAGAAACTTTGGCGCCGTCTGCACTGGCTGGCTCCATCATCGAAAGAACTCTAACTTGCCTACCTTAGTATGAAAAAACTTTTTGTCGACAAAACAGAGACAATCGCGTCTGTAGTCGAACGCGTTATCGGCGACGCAGATCCGGAAATAGTTCTTGTAATCCCTCGGGACTCAGCCCTCAAGGAATCGGGAGCAAATTTTACGCTTTTGAGGCGCGAAGCCGATGCCGCGAAGAAGAAAATTTCGGTGGAGTCGGTGGATGAAGAAATTTTGGTGATGGCGAAGACCGGCAAGATCGACGGAGGACATCCTTTGCTCAACGCGGACGCGAGACCCCAGCCGCTCTTGGATATTATGCCGCGACGGAAACCGGCTCGATCGAAAACAGCATCCCCTCTTCAGGCGACTCCTCCGAAAGAAGGTCCTGTTCAAAAGATTGGAGAAGCACAGAAGAAAGAAGAACTGCCTCCTCCGAAAATTATTGCCTCGGTGCCCCCTCCGCCAGAGCCTCCTCGCCCACAAGCGCCGCCCCCGGAGCCTCCGCCCACCCTTAGGGTTGTTGCAGAAGAAAGGAGAACTCCTCCCCCTCGGAAGAGGTGGAGAGGTTTGCGCTTCGTCCTGTGGGTAGGCATTCCAGTGCTTCTCATTCTTCTTGGCGGAGCGGTTTTCGGTTCGTACTTTGCCCGCGCCGACATCGTCGTTTCTTTTAAGAAGAATCCGTGGCTCTATGAAAACTCGTTCTCGGGAGACACGGCGACGACGAAGGTTGATGCAGGGAAACGCATTCTCCCGGTAGCGCTTTTTACGCAGGAAAAAAACACGACGCAGCTTTTTCCGGCGTCCGACAGCAAGAATGTTTCCATAAAAGCGACCGGGAAGATTACGATTTATAACGCCTACAGTTCCGCGCCTCAGACGCTCGTTGCTACGACTCGATTTACTTCGCCCGACGGAAAAGTTTTCCGGTTAGTCGAGCAAGTCGTTGTTCCGGGAGCGGAGATAGAGAACGGCAAAATCATTCCCGCATCCATCGAAGCGAGCGTAGTAGGAGATAAAGCGGGACCGGAGTACAACGCCGGCCCGCTTGCGCGCCTGGAGATACCCGGATTCAAAGGAACTCCCCGTTATGAGAAGTTTTACGGAGAACTCAAAGTGGGGACGAGCGGCGGCTTTATCGGCAAAAAGCCCGTGCCGACCGCCGCCGATATCGATGCGGCGAAGAGAAAAACCGCAGAAGTTTTAGAAACGGGACTGGAGAGCGCATTCACGAGCAGTCGACCGGAAGGTTTTACGGTGCTGGACGGCGCGAAAGAGAAAAAAGTTGTGAAACTCACCGTGAACGAAAGCACAGATGCCCGCGGGAACTTCAGTGTGTTCGGAGAAGCGACCCTCCGGGCGCTCGGTTTCCGCGAAGCTGACCTGAAGGGCTTTCTCGACAGTGCGGCACTTGGGGAACAACCGGATACGATTTTTGAAGATTTGGAACTCGAGTTTGAGAATGTCGTCCCTGATTTTGGGAAAGGGAAACTTGGTTTTTCAGTTCAAGCCAATAGCACGCGCCGCCCAAAGTTTAGTGAAAGCGCATTTGTAGCCGAGATAGCAGGCAAAGATGCGGACGAGGTTCGGTCGAGGTTGTTGGGCCTCCCGGGGCTTGCAAGCGCGAAGATTTCCATTTGGCCTCTGTGGGCAGGGGCGATTCCCGAGGATCAGAGTCGGATCAAACTCACAATTCAGTAGTCGAAGTTGACCCCGCACCAATCGGGCACTTCGCTTTCCTGAACGCCGGTGGTAGAATGCTGTCACCACACTAGATTTGGAATCGTTATAATTCAGCCGTTTTGTTCGAGAAAGCGTCCGGGCGTTGCGGTGCCCGATTTGGTGACGGGGTTGACAGACAGGACCTCTTTTGCATATAATCCTCTGACTGTGACGAGCGCACATTTTATTCGGAATGCCTGAATCGCAAGAAGGTATTGTTAAGGAAGCCCTCCCCGGGCTTACGTTCAGGGTTGAGGTTCGGGGAATCGAAGAAAACGTGCTTGCGCACCTCGCCGGGAAGATGAAAATCCACAACATCAGAGTGCTTCCCGGAGATCGCGTCCTTGTGGAGATGGGGCCCGATGGAAGGCGGGGGAGAATCGTAAGGCGCCTGTAAAAGAATCCGTCACATGGTATCGCCTCTCCGAGGGCACGGAGGGGTTTCTCGTTTCGACTATTTCAAATGTATGAAAGTGCGAAGTTCAGTTAAAAAAATGTGCAACAAGTGCAAGGTGGTTCGCCGGCGAGGAAGGCTGTACATCGTCTGCAGTAATCCGAAGCACAAACAGCGCCAAGGGTAACACACAACCAACCATGAGAATCATAGGCGTCAACATTCCCGACAATAAACGCATCGAAGTTGCGCTTACTTACATTTTCGGCATCGGGCGATCCGCGAGCAAGCGGATTTTAGCCGAAGCGGGAGTATCGATAGACAAGCGGGCAAAGGAGCTTTCCGCCGACGAAGTGAACAAGATCCAGACACTCGCTGAAAAAAAATACTCCGTCGAAGGGGAGTTGAGGCAGCTTTTGAAGCGGAATATCCAGCGTCTCAAGGAACTCAAAACGTACCGAGGAACACGGCATCTCCGCAGATTGCCGGTTCGAGGGCAGAGGACGCGAACGAATTCCCGGACGGTCCGTGGAAATGTTCGGAAAACCGCGGGAAGCGGAAAACGGAAAGTTGAGCTGAAATAAACAGTATGGGCAAAAAGAAAATCGCCGAACAAACAACAGAATCACTGCTTAAAGAAAAGACGGAAGTCGATTCCGCCGCTCTGCGTTCGGCGACCTCGCCGAAGAAATCAAAGAAGATTGATTACGGCAAAATTTTTATCAACTCTTCATATAACAACACTGTGATTACGGTAACCGACAGAAGCGGAAATGTTCTTGCTTGGGGTTCCGCGGGATCGCTCGGATTCTCGGGTCCCAAGAAAGCGACGCCGTTCGCCTCATCGAAAGTCGTTGCGGCTCTGATCGAAAAACTAAGAGCAACCGGGCCAACCGATGTCGAGGTCATTGTAAAAGGCGTGGGCGGCGGGCGGGATTCGGCGATCCGTTCTCTTATCAACCAGGGTTTCAATATCGTTTCGATCAAAGATGCAACTCCGATTCCCCACAACGGTCCTCGGCCGAGAAAAGTGAGACGAGTTTAGTATCATTATGATTGGACCGAAGGAAAAAAGAGAACGAGCGCTCGGCGAGCGGTTACAGCTCAAAGCGGATCGATGCCAGTCTCCCAAGTGCGCCGTAGTTCGGAAGCCCTACCCTCCCGGAGTTCACGGCCCGCGAGGGAAGCGCCGGCGGGGGATGTCCGAGTTCGGTCTTCAGCTTCGCGAGAAGCAGAAATTCAAGTTAAGCTACGGAATCGACGAGCGGACACTCCGACGACTGTTCGAGATTGCAAAGAAGCGATCGGGTTCGACTGCCGAAAAACTTCTGGAACTCCTCGAACGCAGACTGGATAATGTGGTGTTCCGGGTTGGCGTAGCTCCCTCCCGTGGAGTGGCTCGACAGCTCATTGTCCACGGCCACATCCTTGTAAACGCAGAGAAGGTTCGCGCCCCTGGATACGAAGTGAAAACGGGAGATACAATAGGTATTCGCGGAGCGTCTCAAACAGGGCCTTTCTTCAGTTCTCGCAAGGAATCGGTTAAGAAATATGAGCCGCCATCGTGGCTGGTTCTCGATCGAGAAAAACTAGAGGGGAAAGTTCTTTCCCTGCCCGAGGGAACCGCGCCTCCCTTCGAAATCAGTCTGGTGGTCGAATCGTTTTCCAAGTAACAATTAACAACAACACTATGCAATTTACCTACTTAAGCGAAACAGTCAACGTAAAAACCGTCTCTGAAGACGGCCGGAAGGGAATTTTCGAGATCGAGGGGCTCTTTGCCGGATACGGCCTTACTATTGGAAACGCCCTTCGGCGGACGCTCTTGTCTTCTCTCCCCGGCGCTGCCGTCACTGAAGCGAAAATACGCAACGTTTCTCATGAGTTCTCAACGTTGCCGGGAATAAAGGAGGATATCATCGAGTTCTCGCTCAACCTAAAGAAACTGCGGTTTCGTTTGCACACCGACGAGCCGCAAGTGCTTGCGCTCAAGTCGAAAGGCGAGAAGACGGTGACCGCCTCCTTGATTAAAACGAATGCCAACGTCGAGATTATCAACCCGGAAGAAGAGATCGCACACCTTACTCAAAAAGACGCGGAACTTGATGTCGAAATCCGGGTGGAGCGCGGCCTTGGTTATTCGCCGATCGAATCAAGAAAGACGGAAGGGAGACTTCCTATCGGAACCATTGCAATCGACGCTCTTTTCACGCCGGTTCTCAAAGCGAACTATACGGTAGAAAACATGCGCGTCGGCGATCGCACGGATTACAATCGGTTACGGCTTGAAATCGAGACCGACGGAACCATATCCCCCTCTTCGGCGCTCCACAAGGCCGCAAATATCTTGAAGGATCATTTCGAGAAAGTTTCCGCGGTAGCGGTGGAGGAACCTCAGCCGTCCCGATTCGAATCGGGAGAAGGGGAGCCGAAAAAGAAGAGCCGGGCTTCAAAGAAAAAAGAATAAACGATGCGTCACCGGAAAGAAGGCAAAAAATTCAACAGACTTCAGGGGGAACGTCGCGCGTTTTTGCGGAATCTCGTCAATAATCTCATCCGGCTCGGCCGGATAGAAACGACCGAGGTGCGAGCCAAAGCGATCCGCCCGTTCGCGGAGCGCCTGGTTACGGTTGCCAAGCGCCAAACGCTCGGCAGCCGCCGCCTTCTTTTCGGACGGACCCACGACAGGGTTGTCACTCAGAAACTCTACGGAGAACTGGGACCTCGCTACAGCGATCGAAAAGGCGGTTACACAAGAATTATAAAACTAGGAAAAACAAGAAAGCGCGACGGCTCGCGACTCGCCACCATCGAATTTGTATAACGCGTATGGATTACGTCATTGACGCAAAAGGAAAACCTCTGGGACGCATTGCTTCGGAAATCGCGGTGATTCTTCAAGGAAAGAAAAGTCCGCGCTACGAACCCCGTCTTTCTGGGAGTGATCGAGCGCTCGTGAAGAATACAAAGCTCATAACGATGAGCGGCACGAAATCGAAGCAAAAAACGTACTACCGGCACACGGGCTACGTTGGACATCTCAAATCGACGACGTTCGAGCACGCCTTTGCAAAGAACCCGAACCGGGTTTTGAGAGATGCCGTGCGGCGCATGCTCCCTAAGAATTTCCTGAACCCCCGTCGCCTAAAAAACCTTGTTTTCGTGGAGGAAAACGCAAGCTAGACGTTCTATGGCGCACGAAGAAAAAAAAGTGAAAGAGGGAGGCGGCAAGAAATACGTGGAAGGCCTTGGAAGACGGAAAACTGCAATCGCGCGCGTACGGCTTTCTCATGGCCGAGGCAGTGTTTCGATAAACGAAAAAGGAATCGAAGCATACTTCCCGCTCGAACGGCTCCGAAGCGTTGTTCGAGCTCCGCTTTCGGAACTCAAACTTGAAGACAAATTCGATGCTTTGATTCATGCGAAAGGGGGCGGACTGAAGGCTCAAGCGGAAGCTGCGAGACTCGGTCTTTCCCGGGCGCTTGTTCTTTTGAATCCGGAACTCAAAAAGCGGCTTCGGAAGTTCGGCTTTCTCACTCGCGACTCGCGAATGGTTGAGCGAAAAAAATACGGACTTAAAAAAGCGCGAAGAGCCCCTCAATGGCAGAAGCGATAGTCTCTCGTCATTACAGCGAAGGAGGGGTTGTGATTGGCTTTTTGGTTTTCTAGAACCGGCGTCGCTCCACTTCCAGCGAGTGGAGCGCACCTGCATCTCGGCGCCAAAATTTTGCTTCGCAAAAACCGAGCTTTTGGCACCTCCGATAGCTTCTAGAAAACCAAAAAGCCAATCCGCTGGCACCGGCGAGCGACCCCGCAGTGGCAAAAAAGATAATTATCTTTTTTGCATAGAAGAAAAACGGCATGACTGCCGTTTTTCTTTATTCCGGAAATTCCATTCGAGAAAGGAGCCCGCCCTCCAAGAAATAAAATTCGTTTTGCGTTGAGTCGTAGTGACCGGTCCCTGTTTCCGCGACCGTTAGGAAGTTTTTTTGTCCCTGGTCGTCGAGATTGAGAAATCTCACGCGGTCGGGATAGTGAACGAAGAGATGGTAAGAGTCTTTGTACCACTCGAGTTTCTTGATGTTCTCCGTGTCGGGCAGATTGAATCTCCAGTAGTCGGAAGTGTCTTCCAGCCCGAAGATTTCAAGACTCCTGTTTCCGAGGGCCGCGAGCTTGCTTCCGTCCTCGGCAAACTCGAAATCTTTGACGTCGCTCGCGGCTTTCGAGATCGTTTCGTTTTTTCGGTCGTAGAAGTAGAGCTCTCCGCTGTCTTGAAGTATCCAGAGAGCGCCGTTTCTCTGCCACTCGGCTTTTCTCGTGCGGCCCTCTATCGTATGCGCCGTTTCGACGGCAGAACCGAGGAGTTTATCGTAGAGAAAGAGCCTCGAAACATCCTCGTCGGACTCGAAAACGGTTCCTCCGACAAAGAAACGCGATGCCGCTACGACTTGGATCGAGGCAGATTTCGGGACGTACATTTCCTTGAGCGTTCCTTCTCTTGGGTTCCAGAGCCGGAGCGAGGAGGATGTATGGATAAGGAGGGAAGCATTTGCCGTCGGATCCGCAGTAACCGCAAATTTTCCCGTGAGCGATGGGATAAGCTTCCGTATGGCGGAGGACACATGGATAGCCGTTGTGTCCTCCAGGTTATTCCAGAAAAAAGAGCCGGATGTGCTGTCGAAAGTGAGAAGCCGCTTGCCGTCATCGGTCCAGTCGAGTACCGTGTCCCCGCTTATTTTTCTTTCCTCGAAAAGCAATTCGCCTATTTTGTTTTTAACAAGCACGCTGCCGTTTACGATCCAGAAATTTTGGATCGGCCCCTCGGAAACGAGAGAGGCTTCTTTCGGGACAAGCACGACGCGTTCAAGCTGCGACACGATCGCCGGCAAAACGATCACCTCTCCTTCCCACGGGTGATAGTTTGGCAGGGAAGCTTCAAGGCGATATGTGTTCGGGAGGAGGTTGTTGATGAATATTCCGTTTTGGAACAATCCCGCAGAATGTTTTACCGGTTCGCCGTCGAGAGATATGCGCGCAGATGCCGGAAAGCTCCGCACGAATATTCCGCCGACTTTTGCAATCCGGAGATTTTCGAAGTCGATCCTCCATCCCTGGGCGTAGAGGATGACGCTGCTTCCTAAGATGATGAAAAGAAAGACCGAAAAGTAGAAGATGAAACGTCGGTGGGCTATCTGCATCGCTTTATAGTATATACGCGCTGGAACTCTGTCACGTTGCTGTGCACAACGCCGAACTCCCGGTGGTGTATAATGAAAACGATCCCGCCTGAGATTCCGGATCAAGCAATTATTTTTTGGGAGGGCGAATCATCTTTGTCCGTGGACAAAGGTTGAGCCCACCCACCTGGCTCGTTGCCGGGAATAATCTAGGCGGGATTTGGCTTTTGTAAGAGGTTAATCTTCGCGGCGAGTATGAAATCGTTCTCCGATAACCCTCCGATCGCATGCGTTGTGAGCTCAAGGCGCACGAGGTTGTAGAAAACATGGATGTCCGGATGATGGCCTTCGGTCTCCGCAAGGCGCGCCACCTCATTTACGAACTTCATTGCCTCCGCGAAACTCTTGAATTTCGCCTCGCGCTTTAATTTTTTGTCCTCAATGACCTCCCATCCGGGGGTCTTAGAGCTGTAGATAGCTATCTGCCCCGCCGAAAGGGGAAGAGCTCCTCCTTCGCAGGGCACGCACCTCTTTTTTGTAAGATCCATCGTTCCTCATTGTAGAGGATGGGAGCTCTAAACGCCAAAAAACATCTCAACTATCCATGCGGATTTTGGTATAATAAACGCGGGTTCTCTGAGGGAGCCGGAAAACCATAAGAACATGGCACTTTTGTATTTGGTACGGGTTAAGTTTCTACTTGGGGCGGTTTTTTTCGCTTTCTTTTTTCTCTTCATCGGCGTTCCCGGCTCCCTTGCCGCCATTGCGTTTGATGCGTCGAGTACCGCGTCGTGGTCAAGCGGCTCGAGTTTCAGCTGGAGTCATACGATTATGGGCAGTAATCCTCTTTTAGTAGTTGGTACGTGCGACGCCTTGGCGGGTGCCAGCGTTAGTTCCGTAACGTGGAGTCTTGGATCGCTCTCACTCACCAAGATACGCACCGACACCGACGTTAGCGAATCGCAGTTATGGAGAGTTCCCGTTGGAACGAGTACGGGAGCCGGAACGGTTACGGTGAATCTAGATGCCACCCCAAGCGGCGGAACGGGAAAAGCGGTCGCCGTTTCGTTGACCGGCGTGAATCAGATTTCTCCGGATGATGCGAATAACGGAACGAGCACCCCCGGTTCCGTATCGAGCTTAAGTCAATCCATTACGACGACGGTTCACAATGCGGCGATCGTTGATCATTTGTGTATTGGAAGCGGTGTTACGATCACAATGGGTACTCAGACCAATCGCGTGAAGCGTCACAACGACGGGCAAGAAGCGGTTTCCACGGTAATTCCGAAAACGCTCGCGGGATCGCAAACAATGGACTGGTCGTGGTCTGGCGGCACTCGCCGCGGGGGACTGTCCATCGCCTCGTTCAAGCCCGCTACGCGCCCCCAGGTGTTTATTCGAAACAGTAAGGTGATTTTCAAGATCGGGAAGTGGGTTATTAAACTTCCGTTTTAGCCTCGCATGCCCCAAGAACGAAAACGAAACAGCTGGGTGATTAAAAAAGCTTTTTCATATGCCCTTGGATTGGTACCCGCAATCGCGGCGGCCGTGTTTCTTTCTCACCTTGCGATCGCTGCAACAGGAGTGCCCACGATTATGAGCTACCAGGGGCGTCTCACCGACTCAAGCGGAAGTCTTTTGGGCGGGTCCGGCACTACGTATTTCTTCCGTTTCTCGATTTGGAACGATCCGGCAGTCGCTTCCGGCACTCGGCTTTGGCCCACGTCGTCTCCGGGAGACACGACCTCAACCGTTACAAGCGGGGTGTTCAACGTGAACATCGGGGATACCACGAACGGCTACCCGGACGCTCTCACTTATGACTTTTTCACGAGTTCCGACGCCTATCTCCAGGTAGAAGTGTCCTCGAGCGGGTCCTCCTCGACGTTTGAGACCATTGCTCCCCGCCAGAGAGTAGGCGCCTCCGGATTTGCCCTGAATGCCGCAACGCTTATCGGTGGCGCGATAAATAGCTCGACAATTGGGGCTATTTCTCCTTCGACTGCAGTCTTTACGAACGCGACAACGACGGGGACATTCACCTCACAGGGAGCGGTGCGGCTTGCCACGACAACGCTTTCCGCTCTCACCGGCTCGACGCAGTGTCTCCGGGTCGACACGAACGGCCTGATTTCAGGAACGGGGGCGGATTGCGCGGGCGTGGGAGCTTCGGGTTGGACGAGGAACAGTCCGTTTGTGTATCTTTCGACCTCAACCGATCTCGTGGGAATCGGCGCGACGAGTTCTCTTGCGAAGTTTTTTGTGCAGACAACGAGCGTCGGAACGACCACGGCAATGTTCCAAGGGATCGCGGGGCAGACCGCGAACGTCTTCGAAGTTGCCTCCTCGTCTGGTTCGACCGTGTTTTCGATATCTCCCGAAGGGTTCATGCGCTTTAATCCGACAGTCGACAGCTCTACGGCGTATCAGTGGACGGGGAGCACGGGGAACGTCTTCCTTAATATTTCATCCCTTACTGAACGGGTAGGACTTGGTACCACGAATCCGACGGCGAAGCTCGACGTTGCGGGGGCAAGTGCTGGTCCTGGTGTCATAACAGCCCGGTTCACAAGCACCGGTGGTCAGACCGCCGACATCTTCCAGGTTGCGTCCTCCTCCGGCGCAATCGTCTTTCAGGTCTCGAACCTCGGCGTCGCCTCCTCAACCGAGTTCCGGTCGCCCTCTTCGACCATCGCAGGCACCCTGACCGTAAGCGGTGCCGCGGGCCAGAGCAGTGCGCTTCTCACGGTTTCCTCATCGAGCGGTTCGAGTTTCTTCCACATCGGGTCGGATGGAAACGTCGGCATCGGCACCTCATCTCCCGCAACCCAGCTCCATATCTACGCAACCTCCTCCGCGCCCGAGCTTACGATCGAGAACGGTTCCACAACCGGCAAACAATACCGCATCCGCGTTGGAGCAGTGAAAACATCTGGCACGCTTGACATCTTTAACAATGCGTCGAGTGCCACACGATTTGCAATAGATGACGAGGGTAGAATTGGCGTAGGCGCAATCCCAAGCTCCTCGGCAAGATTTTACATCAAAGGGTCTGACGCTTCTGGTCATTTACTCATTGAGCGGGCAACCGGGCAACAGCTTGTTGTTGTAGACGTCGATGGACTTACCACCTTCAGACCCGCGTTCAATAGCACAAAGGCCTACCAGTTCCTGGCATCAAATTCAAACCCGGTGCTCAATATCAACACCACCAACCAGCGCGTTGGTGTTGGAACAGATGCTCCGTTCTCCAGATTCTCCGTCTCCGGCCTTCCCCCGCAGTCTAATACCTCCACGCTCGTGCTTTTGGGCTCAAATCTTATCCAGGGAGGCAACGCTTCGGGGACGTTCATCGGCATCAATCCAACCTCAACATTCAACGGCGATTTCCTGAATTTCCAGGTGAACTCGAGTACCAAATTCTCCGTATCCGGCGCAGGCCTTGCCTCCTCGACAGAGTTCCGGTCACCGTCCTCGACGATCGGGAGCTTGACCTTCACTAATGCCACAGGAACGGGCACGCTTCAGGTGAACGGGACTGCCGGGCAGACCGGCGCCATCCTCTCGGTTGCTTCCTCGAGTGGAGTGAGTATTCTCCACGTTGGCGCAGACGGGAAAATCGGCATCGGCACCTCGACACCTAATCGCGGACTCCATCTTTACAGCACGGGCTCAGGTGAAGCAACCATCAAAGTCGAAGAGTTGTCGCCTCGGTTCGACTGGCTCGAGAGCGATCAGGCGGTCGACAACCGCCTGTGGCGGATGATTGCAAGCGGCGGGGATTGGAGCTTGGCGATGTTAAACGACGCAACAACCCAGAGCGTTCCCGCGATTAAAGTTTTCCGGAGCGGGACAAGCTCCACGGGCATTGAGTTTAAAACGGCAAGCAGCACATTGAGTTCGCCCTTAAGCGCAACGCTTACCCTCAACGACGAGTCGGATTCCGGGACGCTGGGCCAAGTCTCGTTCTCCGGCAACGGTACAGTCCGCGCGGCGATTAACGCGAGGAACGACACGGCAACCGGCGACACGCTGCGGTTTTTCACGGGGGGCCTGCAGAACTCCGACATCCGCATCGTCGTTGACGGCGCTGGAAACGTGGCAATCGCGACTACCACTCCCCAGGCGCGGCTGGATATCTGGAGCACCGAAGCGGCCACGACAACCGTAAGCATCAGAAGCGCCGTGGGGCAGAGCGTAAATCTTTTGACGATCGCCTCTTCGTCGGGTACCACCATTTTCCAAGTTGCAAGTTCGGGTGCGCTCACCGTTCAGCCCTTAACGGCTGCCTCGCCAGCGCTTGCGGTGAACGACCCGAGCGGTACCGGAGTGCTCGAGGTTGACACGACCATCTCGACCGATAACCTCTTCGAAATCCAATCCTCAAGCAGTGTCGCGATGTTTTCTGTTTCGACGAGTGGGATTATAACCTCACAACCGCTTACGTGGAACGATAGCAGTACTGTCTTTACGGGATTCAACCAAAGCATCACAAGCACCGGAGCCTCCACTACTTCTAAACATTTCGACTTCAAGGTGAACAGCGTCTCCCGCTTGTGGCTCGAGAACAGTTCCGGAGGGGCAAATCTCTTTTCCGCACCCCCGTCCGGCACTTCAACGATGTATTTCTCTGAATGGACCGGACAGGGAATTATCATGAAGTACACCGGATCAAATCAGCTCACGATACAACCGGGGAGCACCCAAACGAACGCCCAGGCATTCCGGATCGGTTTGATTGGAGCAGATAGCGGTGGTGCAGGGATTTTTGGAACACTAGGCGGTGCGAATTCGGGATCGCAGCTTGTTTGGGTAAACACTTCTACCGACTCGGGAGGGAAAATATGTTTAGGGAGATGGAGCACGGCGACAAATTGCGGCGCATCGCAGGCAGACATCGTGCTCTACGATGAGGAAACTGGCGCTTCGACCGCCGTCGCGATCCGGGCGGGCGCGACCCAAGGCACGACGAACCTCCTCGAACTTCAGAATAATTCGCAGACGCGGATGACGTTCTTCAACGCGAGCGGATCGCTTGCGATCGGGACCTCGACGTTCTACAGCGCAACGACGACGCTTGTCGTCTGCGCGAAAAGTAACTGCACGGTGCCGACCGCCGCAACCTCGACCGACACGGTCGCATTTTTCGCCTCGACGGGAGGCGCGACCACGGATCCATCCATCATCGCCCGCGGCACGATTACAGGCGGTCAGGCAGACATCGGTGAATTTGTTGAAGTTGTCGGGAATCCTGTTTCCTACGAAGCAGGGGATCTTTTGTCGGTTTCCGCATCGGAATCGAGAAAGTTTGAGAAATCATCATCCGCCTACGATCCGCGGCTCGCGGGAGTCGTGACGGTGACCGCTGGACTTATTGCCGGAGGCGGCGAAGACAATCACGGGCCAATTGTTATGGCACTTGCTGGACGGGTGCCCGTGAAAATTACGGGAGAGAACGGTTCCATCGCGGTAGGTGATCCGGTGACCGCCTCTTCCCGGCCCGGATACGGAATGCGGGCGACGGGAGTGGGGAGAGTGGTCGGCATCGCGCTTGAGCCGTTTTCCGGAATGGAGGGGAAGATAATGGTGTTTGTGAATCCGCATTGGTATACGCCTACGGCTTACCTCCTCCAGGGCGGAGGAGCGGTCGGGCAGGTTATCCAGAATGTT
>QZIV01000001.1 GCA_003599135.1 Candidatus Parcubacteria bacterium
CTTTTTCTGTGAATTATCCAGCGACTGCCTTGACAGCTATTTTCTCTTCGATTGCAAAAACTGCAGCAACTGTTTTGGGGGCGTAAACCTTCGGAACAAGAAATACGTTTTCTTCAACGAACAGATGACCAAAGAGGAGTACGAAAAGAGAGTCGAGGAAATAAATCTGGGGAATTACGAGGTACTTGAAGAATACAATCGTCGATTTACCGAGTTAAAGAAAAAAGCAATCCATCCGGCGCTCCACATAAAAAACGTAGTGAACTCGGTTGGAGAGTTTCTCGATAATTGCAAGAACTGTTACTCTGTTTACTATTTTTATGAAAGCGAGAATTCTGCTTATTCGATGGGGGCTCTCGGTTCGAGAGATTCCTACGACGTTGACGGGGGTACCTCGAGAGAACGCTGTTATGAAGGGATCAGCATCAGCACCGAGAAGCTTTTCAATGTTAAGTTTTTCACCTGTGTCAATGAGAGTAAGGACGTCGAGTATTCAGATCTGTTACGAAACTGTCATAACTGCTTTGGCTGTATCGGATTAAGCAATAAATCCTTCTGTATCTTGAATAAGCAGTACAACGAGGAGGAATATTGGCGGGCAGTTGACCGGATAAAACTCAAAATGCTTGAAAGGGGAGAGTACGGGGAGTTTTTTCCTCCGGCGCTTGCGACCATTCCGTATAACGTTTCCATCCTGACATCTTACCGAGGATTCAACGATCTTGAAGTTGCCAAAAAATACGGTTATCGCACAGAGGAGATCGAAAAGGGAAGCGAATTTATCGGCGACATCGTTCCGTCCGAGGACCTCCCTCTCGACATTAAAGATGTCGAAGATTCTATTTTGGACAAGGTCGTTTTAGATAAAGAAAGCGGTAAAAAGTTCCGCATTACGCCTCATGAACTATCGTTCTATCGCAAGCACAACTTCCCGCTCCCGCGGCGACATCCGGATACAAGGAGAAACCGGAAATTGAGCTTCTGGGCTATAAAAATGGGTTTCCACGATCGCGTATGTCCGAAGTGCGGCGTTGAGATGCAATCCTATTTTGATCCGAAAAGCCCCGAAACGGTTTATTGCGTCGACTGCTACAGAAAAGAAGTAGCATGATTGGAACCCGAATCTGCCAAAACTGTCATCCCGAGGCTGATCCGCCTTGGGCGGATAAAAACCAATGAACTCTGAAATGAGGGTCTGTCAAAATTGTAAAAACGAGTTCACAATCGATCCCGAGGACTTTGAATTCTACAAAAAGATAGAAGTCCCGCCGCCGACGTTTTGTTGGAAATGTCGAGCGATACGTCGAATGGCATTCCGAAACATGCGTCATTTGTACACTAGAAACTGCGATGCCACAGGAGCAAAAATCTTCACCCTCATGCCTCAGGATAATCCGATGCCAGTCTACGAAAGTAGATACTGGAATAGTGACCAGTGGGATCCACTTGACTACGGTAAAAGCTACGATTTCTCAAGACCCTTTTTCGATCAGATCCGCGAGCTTTATAATGCGGTGCCGTGGGGAGTTATGTGGTCAATGGAGATGGTAAACACCGATTATAGCATCTCCGCTTTTTCAAAAAATTGTTACCTATGCTTCGACTCCGGATACGATGAAGATAGCGCGTACAATGTCACTCTTCTGTATAGCAAGAAATGCTTCGACGGACTGAACGTGAAAGACGGCGAACTTTGTTACTACTGCCTTAATACTAATCAGTCGTATAAAACTTTTTTCTCGAGAAACTGCACTTCCTGTGTCGAGGTATGGTTCAGTCAGGATTGCGTCGGATGTAACAATTGTTTTGGATGTAGCGGGCTTCGAAACAGGAAGTACTGCATCTTCAACGAGCAATATGACAAAGAAACTTACGAAACTAAACTAGGAGAAATGAAGCTTGATACTTGGTCGGGCGTCCAAGGCGCGAGGAAACGCGCGGAAGAGCTGTGGCGAACATCTCCCGTGAAGTACCAGCACGGCTTTCAGATATCACACAGTACGGGAGACTATTTGTACAACGGCACTGAACTTGTTAACTGCTTCTTCGTTGGCAATGCTCAAAATATGAAACACTGTCAAAGTGTTATTTATCCTCCTAACCGTGACGGAATGGATGTCACCTCAAGTGAGGGAACCGAGCTGGCTTATGAAACGATATGTTCCGGTAATGGAATACGAAAAACTCTCGCCGTCGTCGAGTCCGCCAACGTCAGCGATAGCGCGTACTCGATAAACTGCAGACAAGTAAGTAGTGTATTCGGCTGCGTTGCTTTGCGGAGTAGAAGCTACTGCATTTTGAACAAGCAGTACAGCAAGGAAGAATACGAAGTGATGATGCCAAGAATTAAAAAGCATATGGATGATCTACCGTATATCGATGCACAGGGACGAGTTTATAAGTATGGGGAATTTTTTCCTTTTGATATGAGCTCCTATGGTTATAGCCAAACACAGGCCTTCGAGTATTTTCCGATCACCGAAGAGGAAGCACGAAAACAAGGATATCGGTGGCGGGTTCCCGAAAAAAGAGCATACACCGTCACCAAGAAATCTGATGACCTTCCCGATAGCGTTACCAATGTCGAAGACACGATCCTTAAAGAGGTCGTTCAATGTGAACACGAAGAAACTGGCGGCCATTCTTTTGGCTGTGATGCCGATTGTGCGAGCGCATTTCGCATAATCAAAGAGGAGTTAGATTTCTATCGTCAAATGAAACTGCCTTTGCCGAGGTTATGCTTTAACTGCAGACACGTGGACAGGATCAAGTGGCGCAATATGCCAGCTCTCTATCCACGACAATGCATGTGTGATTACAAAGTGCACAAAAATGAAGCGGCGCATCAACATCATCTGAAAGAAAGATGTCCAAACACTTTTCAAACTTCCTACGCCCCCGATCGGCCGGAAATCGTATACTGCGAGCAGTGCTATAATGCCGAAATCGCCTAGGTCTTGAAAAATGCTGAAAATTAAGGTATAATGGAAACAGTATGCCAGGTAGTGAAAATTCGACTGCGCGGGAAAGCGCGAAATTAACTAGATAAGCATCTTTTCATTGCCCGGCATGGCGCAGTCAAGACCACCATGCAAAAACGCTTCATGATCGGTCGAATTTCTACTACCTGGTATGGGTCTCGATCCTGACAAGGACGTTATTTATTTTGGACGAACCGATTTTCGGAATACGAATCGGCTGTTTGGCATAAAACGGAAAGACCGGCGGCAACATGTGTATGTCGTCGGAAAAACCGGTACCGGTAAATCGGCAATGCTCAACAATATGATTGTGCAGGACATCGCAAACGGCGAGGGCGTTTGTGTTGTCGACCCTCATGGCGAGCTTGTCGAGGGCGTCATCTCAAAAATTCCGGAAAATCGGATAGACGATGTTATCTATTTCAACCCAGCCGATGATGAATTTCACATCGGTTTTAATGTTTTAGAGCTTCCTGACCCGAAGTATAAACACCTTGTCGCTTCGGGGCTTATGGGGATTTTTACAAAAATCTGGTCCAACGTCTGGTCGGCAAGGATGGAGTACATCATGAACAACTGCGTACTCGCCTTACTCGAATCTCCCGGTTCAACCTTACTCGGCATCCCGCGGATACTTACCGACAAAGAATACCGGCAAAAGGTTATCGCCGAAGTCAAAGACCCTGTCGTCAAGGCATTCTGGATACACGAATTCGAGGGATGGCGGGATCAGTATCGGAACGAAGCAATCGCCCCGATTCAGAACAAAGTCGGCCAGTTCCTTTCGACCTCGATGGTTCGAAACATCGTTGGGCAGGCAAAAAGCACGATCGACATATTCGACTTGATGAATACTGGAAAGATTCTCCTCATAAACGTCTCGAAGGGGAGAGTTGGAGAAGACAACTCGGCACTCCTTGGAGCAATGCTCATCACAAAAATTCAGCTTTCCGCGATGGAGCGGGTGCGCGTTCCCGAAGACGAGCGGATTGATTTTTATCTCTACGTCGACGAGTTCCAGAATTTCGCGACCGATTCATTCGCGGGCATCCTTTCCGAGGCACGAAAGTACCGCCTTAATCTTATCCTCGCACACCAATATATCGGACAACTTATCACCGATGTTTCAACGAAAGTGCGGGACGCAATTTTCGGAAACGTCGGAACGATGATCATATTCCGCGTCGGAGCCGCGGACGCTGAATTTCTAGAAAAAGAGTTTGAACCGGAATTTGTGATTCAAGACATCGTGAATCTTCCGAACTACAGCATCTACCTGCGCCTCATGGTGGACGGAGTAACCTCCCGGCCGTTTTCGGCGACAACGCTTCCGCCGTTCAGAGTCAAAACATCCGGCGTCGTGGAAGAGCGGATTATCGAAAATTCCCGGAAACGGTACGCTCGTCCGCGAGCGATCGTGGAGGCTGAAATTAACCGCTGGAGCACGGGTCTTAATTTTGAAACGAGCGGGGGAGCGCAGAAAGCGTCGCCGGGAGGGGAGGGGAGCGGAACCCGATACGAAGCGATTTGTTCTTCGTGTGGAAAGCCCACTACGGTGAATTTTGAGCCGACGCCGGGCCGGCCGATCTACTGCAGGGAGTGCCTCGCGAAAGTAAAGTCCGGCGAGATGGCTCCGATAAAATCCGTTCGGATGCCTGTGAAACGAGAACGACAAGATTACCAATCCAATCTCGCCGTCCTCGGTATTGAATTCGGTTCAACTCCAACGGAAAAACCCAAGGAAGACCGTTCTCGCGGAGAACGGACGTTCACGCAAGGGCCGCCGAGGCGGGAAATGGAACCTCCTCGCGAAAGAAAGCCCATACTCGAAGAGGTCGAAGCTCAAGGAACCCGGACCGAAACGCCCGTTTCCCTTTCCGCTCTCAAGCCCGAAGGCAAAGAAAAGGTGAAATCTGAACACGCGAGGCCTCAAGTTGACATCGACGAACTCCGCCAAGCCATTGCGGAATCGCTCGAACGCGCGGCCTCCGAAAAAGAAGAAGGCAAGGACTCCTAAATGAGGTTTGATATTCTCACGATTTTCCCGCGCATTTTCGATTCTTATCTCAAGGAATCGTTTCTCAAACGGGCACAAAAGAAGGGATTGGTTACCATTGTCCCGCACGATCTCCGGAACTTCGCAATCGGGAAGCATAAGAAAGTGGACGACAAACCTTTCGGCGGGGGACCGGGGATGGTTTTGAAAGTCGATCCGATCTTGAAAGCAGTCCAAACAATCAAGCGGGAAAAAACCCGCGGCAAAGAGCGCGTGATTCTCTTTTCCATTCGCGGAAAGAAACTTGATGCAAAAACTTCGCGGCGCCTCGCACGCTATGACCGGCTTATCCTCGTCTGCGGCCGGTACGAAGGAGTTGACGAGCGAGTGGCCGAACATATTGCGGATGAAGAAATTTCCGTAGGGGACTACGTTTTAAGCGGAGGAGAACTGCCCGCCCTCGTCCTTATGGAATCAGTATGCCGGTTCGTTCCCGGGTTCTTGGGCAAAAAAGAATCCCTCGAGGAATTCAAGGGGTCATATCCGACCTATACGCGGCCAGAGGTTTTTTCGCCGACGAAAGGGAAGCGATGGGGCGTGCCAAAAGTGCTTCTCTCGGGCAACCACAAGGAAATCGAGAAATGGCGCCGTTTATCATAAAATAGAGTTCGAATCCAAGACCAGCATGCAATATAGAATATTAATTGGGATAGGTGTCGTCGGGGGAATCATTCTTCTTTCCGGCATCTTTTCTAATCAAAAGCCAGAGGCCAAGCCAGTGTCAGGGTCAAATATTGAAATCCGACGAAACGACCATCCTACATCTCCAACCTCAGATCTCCCAATTCCAAAAACACAACCCCAATGCCACCCAAGCTATTCAGGTGCGTGTTTAAGTCCGAATGCCAGTGATTATGATTGCAGGGGAGGGTCCGGTAATGGCCCATATTACACAGGTAGAGTTCAAGTAATAGGCCCAGACGTATTTGGTCTAGATCGTGATGGAGATGGTTGGGGTTGCGAATAATGCCGTGCGAGCATTGTCCAAGACCCCCAGCCACCTCATGATAGGTCATCCCGTTCGAGGAGCATCGTTAATTAAGTAAGTACTTTGAAGAAACTATGAATAAAAAGACGATTTTTTCTTACATAGCGTATGCAATTATCTTTGCCTTTGTTTTTGTTTATGCAACGTTCTTGTTCCAAAAAATATTCATAGAGAGTTCCTCTGAATACGTTGTTGGTAGTACGAGTGCCTTTATGGGAGCATTTTTTGCTTTTCTGTTTGTACGCCTAGGCGATACTTTTAATGCTTTTTATCAAAGGCAAATTAAACACTATAACGCTTTAGTGAAGCTTGAACTTTATCTCCATAATACAATGTATCTGATGGAGCATAACGATTTTGTTGCCAACGACTACAAAAGTACCTTTGAGGAAGCAAGGAATTTAAAGAAAATAATAATTAACCCCCACGAATTTAATTTGTTTCCTGTTGCCGAAGAATTACAACTAGAATTGTTCGGCAAAGAAGTTATTAACATGCTTTTAAGTTTCACCTTTAGACTAAAAAGCGTAAATGCTGACTTAAAGTCAACAATCGGTTTTTACAGCGACTTAAAACAAAATTGCATCTCTCGTAATGATATTGGTACATACCTTGAAAACATCAAGGTGATTGAACAAAGAAGCGAAGTGATCAAGACCTATTTTAGTGGATTACGGGAGGAGGGTATAAAACTTATTTGCGAAACCAGAGTTCAGTTAAAAAGAAAACCAGTGATGACCTCAATAGTGTTTGCGGTAATGCGTATGGAATATAAACCAGCGACTGACTCGGAGTTAAAAAAGGAGAAGGAAAAATTATTAAGCGAACAAGCTACTCTAAAACAAGAGGGTCAAGAGAAGATGCATGATTTACAAGAAAAGATTGAAAAAATACGAAAAGCATACGAAGAATGAATAAAAGGAAGATTCACAATAAAGACGACTGGGCGCACTTCGCAATCGGATACTTGCGCCTAGCAGAGCTAGCCTGTCTAGAGATAATAGAAAAAAAGCACCAAGAGAAAGGATTAGAAACCAACTTCACTATGGAGCACATTTATATACCCGCCCTTTTTAACCTGAAACATGGGATAGAAATACTCTTAAAAACTCTCGGCATCGAATTTCTTAATAAGGAAATCCTAGATCAATCTGATTATTCGCACGACATAGAAGAGATTTTCTCTAGACTTCGAAAAGAGATCAGAGAAGAGAGATTGAAAAATGCCGTTTTAGAATTTGAGAAAAAAAACCCTGACCGCAAAGGAGACTTGAGCGGTAAAGAAATCTTCGACGAGCTGGAAAGGATTGTTAGAAAATATCACAGCCTTGATTTTCTAAAAGAGAAAATCGGCACAGATTACACTATAAAAGATCCGGATAACACGGCATTAAGGTATCCAGAGAATAACTTGAGCATTTGCATTAACTATAAAAAACTATCCAAGAAATTTACCAAGGACGACGTTGGAAAATCTATGGTAGAAAGTGCCCGCCTAGAAACAATACTTTGGCAACTTTATGTCTTGCTCTACGAAGAACAACTAAAACAACTTAAATAAATTTAGCTAAGATGAGCTAGTTGATCGGAAACTAAAGCCACTCGAACTTCATCCACAACCGCCAGTCTTGTTTCTAGTACTTCTACGCCATAAAAAGGTATAATGAGTAGTACCAGTGACGCTTCTTATTAAAAACGTGAACATCGTCGGGAGCGAGGAGAAATTCCCCCGCGAAACTGACGTTTTTGTAAACGGAGACAAGATCTCCGCGATAGGGAACCTATCTTCGAAAAGCGCCGACGTTGTCGTCGACGGAAACGGAGCGTATTTGAGCCCCGGATTCATCGACCTCAATACCGACTCGGACCATTTCCTGAGTATTTTTGACGACCGCGCGCAGGAAGACTTCATCGCGCAAGGCGTTACCACGATCCTCGGCGGAATGTGCGGCGCCTCGCTTGCACCGATTCTTTACGGAGGACTTGAATCGATCCGGAAATGGACCGACATTCGAATGAACGTAAATTGGCATCGCGTCGAGGAGTTCCTGGCGCTGCTCGAAAAAAAGCCGCTTGCGGTTAACTTCGCCACGCTCGCCGGCCACTCCACGATACGAAGGGAGCTCGCCAATGATTGCATTCGAGACCTCACAAAAAACGAGCTTGCGGTCTTCGGCGAGACGCTCGAACGGGCGATGCGAGAAGGAGCCATGGGACTCTCAACCGGCTTGAGTTACGTCCATTGCAGAGAAACACCGTACTCCGAACTCAAGTTCCTCGCGAAAATCGTGAGCGCCCACAAGGGTCTCTACGCTACTCACCTCAAAAACATCGGTACGGATGTCGACGAATCCGTCGCTGAAGCTATAAGGCTTGCGAAAGAAACCGGGGTAAACACTCTCATAAGCCACCTTGTCCCCATTATCGGTGCGGAAAAAGATTACGAAGCGGCGATCGAGATGATCGAGTCGCTGCCGAAAAACTCGAATTTCCATTTCGACATCTATCCGCACCACACAACCGCACGAGCACTCTACACCTTCCTTCCCGCCTGGGCGCAAAACGGAGGCCAGGAGATGATGGTCCACAATATCGAGGATGAATGGCTCCGTCCGAAAATCTTCCGCGAACTTCCCGACGTGAACCCGGACGACTTCATCGCTGCGAACGTCCCGTGCGACCCAACGCTTTCAGGAAAATCTCTGAAAGATCTGGGAGAGCTGTATGGCATCAAGAAGCCGAAAGAAGTACTCCTTAAACTCATGCGCGTGACCGCCCTTTCGGCAATCGTGCTGTACAAAGAAGTCAACTACGATCTCCTCAAAAAAGTCTTGAAAAGCAAACGGGCTCTTATTGCTTCGAATGCCGCGAGTTTTAAAAAAGAGGATCCCCGTAAAATGTTCAAATCGAAGGGATCCTTCAACACCTTCACGACTTTCCTCTCGTTGACCCAAAAAGAAAACCTTATGTCTCTCGAAGAAGCGGTTCAAAAAATCACACTCGAGCCCGCTCGAAAACTCCACCTAGAGAACCGGGGGGTTATTAAGGAAGGATTCATCGCTGACCTCGCGGCATTCAAGGGCGATGAAGTGAAGTTAACCGTAGTAGGAGGGAACGTGGTGTATAGAGACGGTGCTTTCCAGGGGTGGTTCCCGGGAAGAATTCTGAGACATAAGACATAACCCCCGATGCTCGCAGGCGCTGTCAAAACGGGCCACAAACCAGACTATTTCCTTATTGCGACCGTTTTCATACTCACCGTATTCGGGATCGCGATGCTTGCGAGTGCTTCTTCGGAGCTTGGGAAAGTAAAGTTTAACGACAGTTACTACTACCTCAAACACCAAATTTTCTATGGACTTTCGCTGGGAGCCGTTGGTTTTTTCTTGGGCTCGTTCATCAATTACCAGCACTATAAAAAGTTCGCATTCCCACTGCTCCTTGTAAGCATCGCAGCGCTTGCTCTGGTTTTCACGAATCTTGGTGTAGAGGTAAGAAACGCAACCCGATGGCTTCAAGTTGGGCCGATAAGCTTCCAGCCGGCAGAAATTATGAAGATTACGTTTATGGTCTACTTGGCAGCTTGGCTCAGTAATCCGAAGATGAGACGAGAACGGAACTTTTCCGAAGGTTTGCTCCCGTTTCTTTTCGTTTCAGGGACCGTTGCCGCACTCCTTTTGTTTCAGCCAGCAACGAGCACGGTTGTCATCCTCCTCGGCGCCGGTCTTGCGGTATATTTCCTCGGCGGCGCAGAACTCAAATATATCGCTCTCATGATTCTTCTGGGCGTAATAGCCCTTGGGATAATCATCTACATAACGCCGTACCGCTTCGAGCGGATTATCGGGTTCTTGAACCAGAGCGAAGATGTCTTGGGAAAGAACTACCATGTAACCCAGTCGCTCATAGCGATCGGTTCGGGGGGTCTTACGGGGAGAGGATTCGGACAATCTATTACGAAAGCAAATTCCCTCCCAACGCCGATCGATGATTCCATTTTTGCCGTAGTCGGAGAGGAACTGGGATTCATAGGAGCGGGGAGTCTTGTGGTTCTCTTCGGCATTCTCGCATTCCGACTTTTTTGGCTCGCAAAGAACGTTCGAGACCGGTTTGGAAAGCTCATACTCATCGGATTCGGAACGATTATCGCGCTCCAGTCGTTCATCAATATGGCTGCCATCTCGGGACTTGCGCCGCTTACAGGTGTTCCTTTGCCCTTCGTAAGTTATGGCGGAACTGCGCTCGCCGTATTTCTCACTATGACGGGAGTTGCAGTAAATATTTCGAAGTACAGTTAATATGGAAAAATCCTCTCCCGTGCGAATACTTTTTACAGGAGGAGGGAGCGGGGGACATACGTATCCTCTTCTTGCGGTTCTTCAGGAAATGAAGCGTATTGCAATCGAACGGCACCTGGTTGCCGAATTCCACTACCTCGGCCCCATCGATGATTTCTCCATCGTGCTCCAAAACGAGGGGGTTGAGATCCACTCCCTCGTGGCGGGCAAACTTAGGAGGTATGCTTCGATCCTCAACGTCATCGACATTCCAAAATTCTTTATCGGAGCGATTCAGGCTCTCGCAAAACTCTTTACGCTTATGCCAGATGTCGTCTTCTCAAAAGGCGGCACAGGAGCGCTCCCGGTGGTCATCTCGAGCTGGTTCTACAGAATCCCCGTAATTATCCACGAGTCCGATGCGGCGCCGGGACTCACGAACCTGCTTTCGGGAAAGTTCTCCAGCCGGATAGCCGTAAGCTTTGACCGCGCACTAAGCTACTTTAACCCACAAAAAACAGCGTGCATCGGAGCCCCCATAAGACCCGCCCTCCTATCCAACCGCCCGGAAAAGGAAACCGCTAAAGAGGAACTCGGCTTCAATCCCAAAGAACCCCTCGTCCTTATTCTCGGAGGATCTCAGGGGTCGCAACGCATTGACGAGTTCATCGTTTCAAATTTACAAGGCCTCATACAGACAACTCAAGTTCTCCACCAGACCGGAACTGCAAATTACGCGGACACGGAACGCCTTGCGCGCGCCGCCCTTGCCGATGTCCCGGTAAAGACGGAGGTTGCTCATCGCTACCAAGCAATTGGATTCCTGGATCAAAATCTTAAAAACGCCTTAGTCGCAGCCGATCTCGTCGTTTCCCGGGCCGGAAGCGGAACTATTTTCGAAATCGCGGCTTTCGGAAAACCGTCTATACTGATCCCGCTCCTCGAATCGGCGAACAATCATCAACGCATTAACGCATACGAATTTGCCAAAACAGGGGCTGCGATAGTGATCGAGGAAGAAAATCTGCTCCCAGGCATATTCATCAACCAGCTACGGAACGTGCTCAAGAACAAAAACCTGTCAAATAAGATGAGCATCGCGGCAGGGCAATTCTTCAGGTCCGGCGCCGCGGAAATACTCGCCCGAGAGATATTCAGAATTGCCCGAACCGCCTAAAAAGGATAAGACGGCATAACGGCAGGAAGAGCGGACCGGCGAGAAACGTGGTAAAATATATAGGTGACCTCGCAAGAAAAATCAGTGCGGGTTCGTTTGGCGCCCAGTCCAACGGGCTTTCTTCATATCGGTACCGCGAGGACCGCGCTTTTTAATTGGCTCTTCGCCCGCAAGCACAAAGGCGTTTTTGTGTTGCGGATCGAGGACACTGACCGAGATCGATCGAAAAAAGAATATGAACAGGATATCTTCGAAGGCCTTGCCTGGCTTGGTCTTACGTGGGACGAAGGGCCGATTCCGGGGGCGCCGACTTATCGAGGATCAAGCGGGCCGTACCGCCAAAGCGAACGCGGAGCGACGTATAAAAAATACCTCGAACTTCTTCTCGAAGAAAAACGGGCCTATTTTTGTTACTGCACCAAAGAAGAACTTGAGGCGGAAAGGCAAACTATGCTTGGGCAGGGGTTACCTCCAAAATACGGCGGCCATTGCCGCGAACTCAGAAGTCGACCTCCGGGCAAAAAACCTGAAGTAATCCGGTTTAAAACACCCGAATCCCGTGTTGAGTTTAAAGATGTCATTCGAGGAAAAGTGGAGTTCGATGCGAGCACGTTCGGAGATATCGTCATCGCAAAAGATCTCGAGAGCCCGCTGTATAACTTTGCAGCGGTTGTGGACGACTACGAGATGAGAATTACCCACGTTATCCGAGGAGAAGATCACATCTCAAATACCCCGAAACAAATTCTTCTTCAGAAAGCGCTGAACTTCCCGGACGTCATATATGCGCACCTCCCGCTGATCTTGAATCCTGACAGAACCAAACTCTCAAAACGATACAACGAAATGTCCCTTCTCGAATACCGCAAAGAAGGATACCTCCCGGCAGCTCTCGTAAATTTTCTGGCGCTTCTCGGATGGCACTCCGAAGGTGACCAGGAAATCTTTACGCTTAAAGAACTCATCCGCGAGTTTGATATCAAGCGCGTGCAGAAAGCCGGGGCGGCTTTTAACCTTGAAAAACTCGACTGGTTAAATAAAGAGTACCTTAAAAATCTTTCAACGGATGAGATCGTCGACACCCTTATTCCGTTTCTCGAAGCAAAACGACTCGGCCCTTCCCGGGAATTCCTTTCGAAGATAGTTGAAGTCGAGCGAAGCCGGATGAAGAACTTGAACAATTTTTTCGAGATTGCCGGATTTTTCTTCGCATTGCCGGATTATGACCCGCTCCTTCTCGTATGGCAGAAAGAGCCAGCCTCGAAAACAAAAGTGATTCTTAAGGGTATTCTGGAAATTATAGATAGGATAAAAAGCAAAACGCTCTCCCGAACGGTTCTCGCCGAGGCCTTAGCGGATCTCGCCGAAAAAGAGGGGAGAGGGCCCGTATTTTGGCCTCTCCGGGTCGCCGTATCGGGACAACGGGCATCTCCGGATCCACTTGAAATCATAGAAACACTCGGTTATGAAGAAACTCGGAGGCGTATCGAAACTGCAATAAAAAAGATCGACCGGAAGTAAGATGAAAAACGCAAAATCTTCGCCATTATTTTTTATCCTTCTCGTCGGGGTACTCACCGGCGCGTACCTTATTGCATCACAAAACGCAGGCGCGGCCTCAACCGACCCCGAGAACCCGAAAACGCTCACTCGGGAAGAGTTGGAGCGTCAAGTTCAAGAAAAAGCGAAAGAGCTCGAAAACATAAACCAGCAGCTCGAAGCGACCCAGCAGAGCCTGAAAAATACCCAAAAAGAACGTCTGGGACTCCAACGCGAACTCGGTACGTTGGGCCAAAACATAAATCAACTCAATCTGAACATCAAGGCAGATGAGATCACAATCCAAAAGTTAGGACTTGAAATCGATTCCCTAAACTACGACCTCCGCGATATCGGAGACTCCGTTGTAGATAAACAGGGAGCTATCAGTCAAATACTGAAGGAACTTCAGAAAGCTGACGCGACTCACGGCAATTTACTCTTCATATTTCTTAAAAACAAGAGCTTGGCGGACGGGGTTTTCGAAGCTCAGGCCTTGAGCGACCTCCAGGCAAAACTTACGTTCGACATAAAAAGCCTCCGAGAGCTCCATGAAGAATACAACCGCAAAATCCAGCTTGCGGGCGAGAAGCGGAACACGATCGATTTCCATCAAAGAAATCTGAAAAACAGAAAAGTGATCGTCGAAGATCAGAAACAAGAACGGGAATCGGTTCTCAAGGAAACGAAAAGTAAAGAATCCGTATTCGAACAACAAGTCAACGATCTTAGAAAGCTGCAGCAGCAAATTGCGGACGAAGTTGAGGGAATCAGCGCAATTCTTCGAACGAAAATCGATCCCTCGACCCTGCCGTCGCCACGACCCGGAGTTCTCGCAATTCCAGTATCAGGCAAGGATGAAAGTGCGGTCACACAAGACTACGGCGCCACCGCTTTCGCCCAGTACGGCTATCGCGGGAAGCGGCATAACGGAGTCGACATCGGCGCGGCGCTCGGTACTCCAGTGGTAGCCGCAGAAGAGGGGACTGTTATCGCGGTGGGCAACCAAGATACGTACTGTTACCGCGGCGCGTACGGAAGATTTATCGTCATCGAGCATAACAACAATCTCACAACCCTCTATGGGCATCTTTCTAGACAAATAGTGAGTAAGGGTGATACCGTAAAACGAGGAGACGTGATTGGTTACGTGGGAAGGACGGGTTACGCTACTGGCCCCCACTTGCACTTTACCGTTTTCGCCAAACCTACGTTCTACATGGGACCGAGTAAAAGTTGCGGACCGATGCCGCTTGGCGGAGATTTAAATCCTTCGGTGTATCTTTAAAAATATGAGACAGTCCCGTTTTATCTTTCTCTTCCTCGCAATTGTTGTTTTTCTCGTTCCGATTTCGGGAGCGAACGCCCAAGAGCGTGAGATACCCTTGCCGCAACCTCGATCCGGTCTGCCGTCTATTGATCCGGGAAATCTGGAGTTGCCTGGACCGTTTGGCGACTTCATAAACAGCGCCAAACAAATCAACCAGGATGTACAAGCCCAGAAGTCCCGCCTTGAAGGCATCCGTCCCGGCGATCTCTTCCGAAGGTTCGGAGAGTGGTTTCGAAATTTGACCGGGATCGACTTCTTAGATGCATTAAAGGGGATCGGAAATCTTTTCGCTTGGTTTTTCTCCTTGCTTGCAAGTCTCATACGATGGATCGTTTCTCTTATCTAATATCTAAGCAATGTTGCCGTTGTATGAACCAAAGACTGTATAGCAAGATTATATATGTCGCAAAACATACCTTGTGCGACACATATAGTATTTCAAATGTATGCCCAAAAAGCACAGTCCCCTCGTTCACTTTATAGGCATAGGCGGCATCGGAGTGAGCAGTCTCGCAAGGTGGTTTTCGGCCCAAAAATGGGCTATTTCCGGCTCAGATATCGCCGAGAGTTCCATCACCCAAGGCCTTAGAAAGGAGGGCTATAAAGTCAAAATAGGCCATAAGAGAAGAAATCTGTCCCCCAGAGCGGGCCTTGTCATTTATAATCAGGCGATTCCAGAGTCGAACCCCGAACGGAGAGCCTCCCGCCGGTTCAAAATTCCGATGCTCTCTTATCCGCAAGCCATCGGGATCTTGACACACGTGTATAAAACGGTCGCCATAGCCGGCGCCCACGGAAAGAGCACGACAACCGCTCTCGCTACGCTTATCTTGCAGAAAGGCGGCCTTGATCCAACCGTTATCATCGGGACCAACCTCAAAGAATTTGGGAGTAAAAATTTCCGCATCGGCCGAAGTTCCTATCTTATCCTCGAGGCTGACGAGTGGAAAGGTTCGTTTTGGCACTACTCACCTTTTGTGAGCGTTGTCACAAACATAGACAATGAGCACCTCGACTTTTATAAGAATCTCACAAACGTGAAGCGATCGTTTTTAAGATTCCTAGGTCACACAAAAGACGGCGGAGTGCTCATTTTAAATCGAGACGACCAGAATCTCGTTTCTCTGCGGCGAAAAATCACTAGCATTGCAAGGAAGAAAAACTTACGAATACGTTGGTATACTCTCGAGCAATCCGAAGCCCGAAAAATCAAGAGTGTCATTCGAATTCCAGGGAGCCATAACATTTCAAACGCACTCGCCGCTCTTACGGTGGGTCAAGTGTTCCGCATCCCAGAAAAGAAAATCCTGAGGGCGATTTCCTCGTATCGCGGCGCGTGGCGTCGCATGGAGTACCGCGGGAAGTTTCATAGAGCGCTCGTTTTCGACGACTATGCCCACCACCCGACAGAAATCAAGGCAACAATAAAAGCATTCCGAGAAAAGTATCCGGAGAAGACTATCCTCTGCGTATTCCAACCACACCAAGCGAAGCGGTTGGCGAAACTATTTAAAGAGTTTCAAACCGCATTCGACGCTGCCCACGAAACCCTGATTCTCCCCTCGTATGAAGTTCCTGGCCGCGACACCCGAACACTAACCCATGATGCCAAAGAATTAGTTCGCGCAATACAAAAACAACAACCGAAAAAACTCATTTTTTATCTCGAGAAGCCGGAAAATCTCGCAAAAGCCGTGTCCGCGCTCCGCTCTCCCTTGCCCCGGAAAATCATCATCATGATGGGTGCAGGAGACATCGCGAACTATACGAAGCTCCTTCTGGAGAAATGAGACGGATTGGCTTTCGTTTCCTTCTCCTTTCCATTGCTGTTCTTGCCGTACTCTATCGAACCAACGATCTTCTTCGGAACTCTCCCCTAAACAAAATACAGAAAATTTCCTCAAATCCAAGCGTACTCGACTTACGAGATATTCGGAGAATCAGAACCCTTATCACGCAAGGCTACGGTTCGAGGCGTCTCTTTTTCATCGATTATTCGAAAGGATATCACAACGGCATCGACATCGGCGCGCAGTCCGGCGTGTCCATATACTCCCCTGTCGCCGGGGAAGTAATCGCCGCAGGCGACCAAGATACATTCTGTCGCAGAGAGAATTACGGTAAATTCATAGTCGTCAAAGACCAAAAAGAAGGAGCAGCTCTCCTTTTCGCCCACTTGAACAGGATGCACATGAATGTCGGCGACGCGGTAAGCGTGGACCAGATAATCGCAAACGTCGGAAACACCGGCCGCACCACCGCACCGCACCTTCATTTCACGGTTTTTAAGAACGGGACGTTCGAGCTCCGCAATAAAAACGGCTGCGGCTCAAACCCCGAAGGCCGGGACATCAACCCCCTCCGATATCTAGAGTCGCTTTAACTTATCTGATATTATCTTCGATGTCACTCTAATCTTCTATGTTCGACTACTACTCCGACGAAGAAGGCTTCAAAGAAGCAAACGGCTACACGATCGAAAACGTTTGGTACCCTCGAGTAACGAAAATCGTCTCGATCAAGGCAAAACCAGCGCTCTTGAGATTCTACGGAGAAGCGGAGAATTTTAAATCCGGCCAGGCGATTACCCAGAAGTCGGCGGAAGAAGGAACTCTTGTGCATGAAGCCGCCGAAGCGATCCTTTTGGGCAAAGAACCCGATGTCAATCCCTCGATTGCTCCGGCTATCGATGCGTTTCGACGGTTTCTCGAAGAAAAAAATATCCATACGCTCCCTGAATATGTTGAGAAGCGAGTTTTCCATCCAACTCACCGATACGCGGGAACCGTGGACGCGCTCGCTCTCATCGACGGAAAATTCGGAGTGCTCGACATTAAAACCTCGCAGGCCATATATCGCGATTATAATCTCCAGACGGCGGCCTACATGGACGCCTTAAAAAGTCATTTCGAAAACCTCCAGACACGGTGGATTCTGCGCATCGATCAGATTCAGAAATGCCTCGTCTGCGGCGCAACACGGCGTCTGAAGGGCGGCCGTGAGAAAATCCGACTTGCGAAAAACGGCGGTCGCCCGCTCGAACACGAACACGAGTGGTCCGAACTTCAGGGAGAAATCGAAATAAAAGAATTCCCTTATTGGCAAAACGATTTTCAGGCATTCCTCGGTGCAAAAAAGCTCTGGGAATGGGAAAACGAGTTTTGGCTTAAAAAAGTTGGGTATCTCTAGCGTTTCGGATTCAGTGGATGTTTTTTCAAGAGTTGGGCGTAATATACTAAATTACGTGCCAAGTTTTTTGCCATGTGTTTCGTGGCTTCGTTTTTGAGTCGACGTTCTCTGTCCGTCGAAGGCGGCTGACCCACCTCCCCTACCCAGTAGGCGGCACACTCCGGCGGCAACGTAAACCCCATCCACGTCAGGACCATCATAATCGTTCCCATCGTAGAGAGCGCGCCGTCTTCGCTCCCCGTAATCACGATTCCGGCAACTTTATTGTAGATTGCGCTCCGGCCGCTCGAGCTATATTCCTCATCGAGTGCGTCGAGGCGTTCGATTACTCGCTGCATCAAGCTCGACCGCCCGCCCCACCAAACGGGAGTTGCGAAAATAACGATGTTGGATTCCTTAATCTTCTTTACAATATCTGGCCAATCGTCTTCCGGACCCTCCCGAAACCCGAGACCTACAGGAATGTTCTTATCAGAAATTCGAACGATTTCTCCCTCAACACCGTGAGACTTCATATGATCAAGCACGAGCTGCGCAATCTCCTCCGTGTTTGAAATGTCAGGTTTGTGTTTTAAGGAAGCGTTCAAAACGAGCGCTTTGAGTTTTGTCTCCGGATTCGGCATATCACAATCATGACAGGGTTTTGTCTTATACACGTGAGAATTGTACCACTTCTTTAATTTCCTGCCTGATAGATTTCTTGCACTTGAGTTGCGGTGAGTGCCGCTTTATAGAGCCGGACAGCGTCAATATTGCCTTGATAGGAAGTCGTATCTGGGATGCGGAGAGGATTCGTTGCGGTCGTGTTGGGAGACCACGTCCCGGTCCATGCCGACGGCACCAATGCGCCATTAATGTACACCTGCCCGCTTGTACTGCCTGAGATTACGAAAGCGACGTGATTCCATTGATTCAGGGAAACATACGATGTCGTGGTCGCCTGCGAACCTGCGCCCGTCGCGTTGTCTCGGAATGCGTAATTCGAACTGCCCAGGTTGTGGAAAAATGCATATTGGGATTGCTTCCGAAGCGCGGTCTTGTTTGTGGTCCCGGTCGGATACACCCACATTGAGACAGTAAGTGGAGACGCATCAACATCAACCGACGCCGAATGAGGAATATTCACGTAGTTATTCGAGTTGTTGAATCCCAGACAGTTCCCCTCCTGACAGCCGCTTGTAAGCCACGTTGGGCTGTTCGTAAGCGTTCCCGTATTGTTGTTTCCAGACGTATCACTTGTTGTACCACCCGAACCCTCGTTAAATTGCCAGTATCCTACAAGATTCGGATTGTAGTTCACGGTAAAACATCCCGCGCACGTCCCTTGCTGGCTGTCAGGATTGGTAACCGTTATGTCGCGCACACCCGGTCCGGAAGCGACGGATTCCTTGATGTTCACCGTCACGTCAATCTGCGCTGAATTCACGAAGGTCGTGTTCGTAATCGAAACGTCGGAGTTGCTGAAACTCACCGCCGCCCCGTTTTGGAAGTTCGAGCCGTTCACCGTAATCACGGATCCAGAAACTCCTTGAGTTCCGGTTGAGGGACTCGTGCCGCTTACTGTCGGCGGAGGTGCCGCGACGTTGACCGCAAGCTGGGGATACCTTGTATAGCCGTCGAGGGTCGCGCCGCCCGATTTGACGACTCGGAAGTAATACGTCGTGTTGTTCGAGGCGTTTGTAGAATCAAGCGGAAAATCCCACTCCCCTTCCTGGCCCGCGGCGACCGCTTTCGGATTCAGTAGCGAAGGGTTACTTTCCTCGTACGACTCCGCAACATCCGATGTCGTAAGAAGCGTCGAGGGAATTGCTACGCCGTTCCCCGGCGTCGGATTGTCATAGAAACGCCACACTGCAGCGCTTGACGACGCGCCGACGTCGGCCCAACCGCTCGAAGTCGCGGTCGAAAATTGGAGCTTATACGATTGCGTGGATGTCGCGAGCGCTTGATTTGCAATCGAAACATTCATGCGCAATCGAATCGGAGAAGACGTAGAGGTAATCGTCGGCGCGGTGTTCTCTGTCGCAAGAACAGCTCCTGGGGTAAGAGAATCTGCGTTCTGGTAGAACTGGTAGTCATTTTGCGCCATTGCTTGCGTCGGGGAGGACGAGGCGTTGACGGTAAAGAGGTTACTCCCCGTGCCGACTCCCCCGTCGGGATTCGTGACCGTAATATTTCTCGTTCCGGTAGGAGCAGATCCTCCGACGTTCACTGTCGCGGTGAGCTGCGTCGCATTTACAAACGCAGTGGAACTCACGGTAACTCCCGTTCCGCTGAACGTCATACTCGCCCCGCTCACGAAGTTTTGCCCGCTCACTGTCACAAGGAGGCCGTTCGTTCCTTGGGTGCTCGAAGCCGGGTTCGCGGAACTCACGACTGGCGCACTGTTCACCGTAAAGCACGCCGCGCAGACATCCTGCTGGCCGTCGCTGTTTGTAACCGTGACGTTCCTCGTGCCGGTTGCGGCGCCAGCGCCAACGGTTATGTTTGCGGTAAGTTGAGCCGAGGTCACGAATGTCGTGTTGTTCACCGTAACGCCCGTACCGCTGAACGTGGTTGTCGCCGGGTTCGTAAAGTTCGAACCGCTCACCGTGATGTTCTGCGATATTGCTCCTTGGCCCCTGCTCGACGGACTCGTCGAGCTCACATTAGGCGGAGGACCCGGAGAGTTTACCGTAAAACCGTTTGAAAGTGTCCCGGAGCTGTTATTCGTATTCGTGACAACGACGTTCCACGTTCCCGTCGCAGTACCGGTTATGTTAAACGAACCGCCATTGATGGTCGTCCCGTTTGCAACAGAAAATCCGCTTCCTATGATGTCGCTTTGCCCGCTTCGAGTGAGCTTGACCGTTGCTCCGCTTTGAAAACCTTGACCGGAAACGGTTGTGATCGAAACCGAACCGCTGTTTATCCCGCTCGACGGATTGACCGAAGAAACTGTAACGGCGCTAGAGGAAGTGGAGCGCGGAGGAGCAAGTACGAGTTCGGTTCCGACCTCAAGGAGCCCTGGATCGTCTCCACCGTCATTCGCAAGCTCGACCTGATACTTCTGGGACTCGAGAGCGGCGTTCAATTCCCAGCTCCCTGAAAGATACGTGTAGTAATAACCCTGAGCAACGTCGTTTACCGGATCAACCGGCAAAGCGCTCACGGGAGACCCGGCGGAAACCTGGGTTAGGTCTGCCGGGATCCAGCCGGAACCGTTCACGTTCTGAAGCGTCGAACTCCCCACGCAGTGGTAGGAATACGGAGGGGAAACGGGGGGGAGGGACAGATTCGCGCACGTCGAGATGGAATCTGCGACAGAAACGTAAATAATCGACGATGTCCCCAAGAACCCTCCCGGAGTGTCCAGTTCAAAAAGTTTCAAGGATTTGTTGATGGTCGAAAGATCCGAGAGTCGCCGAGAATCCCGGGTCTGCCGTAAAAGCTCTGCGGGATTCAAAATGAGGATAAGCGTCGCGGAAAGCGCCGTAACTATCCCCGTCGCGATGAGGAGCTCAATGAGAGTAAAACCGGAGCGCTTTCGAGTGCTCATTATGTGTTTAAGTATACCTTCATAACTACTGCTTCTCGATGATAATAGGAGCTCTTTCGGCGTCTCTCCCGGCAAGATAACCCAATCCGAAACCAAGAGATGCGACAATGAAGAGAATAATAAAGAAGATCAACTCCTTCTTGTGCAGTGCAGCCCAGTCGCGCATACGATTAAAAATTTAGATATTTTTCCCAGCGTGTATAGAGTTCGCGGGTGGCCTGCAAATCACCGACATTGTATTTTGCAACATCGACGGAGCGCCCTTCCCGAAAAAGTCTCCCTACGTCGTCGCCCGTTACACCTCCCGACTTCGGACTCGGTATGCCGAATGCTCTGCTCCAGAGATGCAAACTCCCCTTTCGGCGCAGCGCCCCATAGAACGAGAACTGGTCGCGGAGGTCAATATGGATCGCATCTGGATTGTGCTGATATATATACCTCCCTCGCATAAGGTCTTTCGTCGGGCGGATCCCATGCACCGCAGAACGAATCATAAGAAACGGCACGTCGAACTCTCTGCCGTTAAACGTGATGAAGTGTTGATACTGACGCGCTCCCTCCCAAAACTTTTCAAGCATTTCTTTTTCACTTAATTGCTTGAGTGTTACGCCGTTGTAAACAAGCTCTGGATCGCGCGCGCCTGGTGCTTGATAGTAGACTACGCCGGTGTTTTTATGATAATCGAGAACACCGATTGCAATTATCTCCCCAGTGAGGGGTGAAAAACCCAACCGCCCCTTGAGTTCGTGCAAGGCAACGACATATTCATCCTCGTTTTCAGTTTCTTTTCGAATCCAGTTTGTTAGATTTTCTTGCGTTGCAGTATCTAGCGAATTGAAGTCTTCCCCAACGGTCTCGATGTCAAAGATGAGCTTCTGAGCGCTTGACATAAAAACAATCATAACATAGAATTTCAGAAATTGAGGGGGCTTGAATGTGAGCTCCACGCCTGCATAAAAGCTCTCGCCTCGCTGAAGCGTTAGCGAAGCGGGTAGGCGGGACGCTCATTTTGTCAGTCAATCGCTCCGCTCTTGAGACAAAATGGCACATACCAAAGCACTCGGCTCAACAAAACTCGGACGAGATTCCATTGCGAAACGCCTCGGCGTTAAGCTCCATGATGGCGAACGCGCAGCGATCGGGCAGATTATCATCCGTCAACGAGGGACGAAGTACCTTCCCGGCAAAAACGTGAAGCGCGGAGCGGATGACACTCTTTACGCCTCAACGGCAGGAGTCGTAAGGTTTTTCGAGAAAGCGAAAATTTTGTTCGACGGCTCGCGCCGAAGAGCTACGCTTGTGAACGTAGTACCACCCGGAGCCGGGCGGTGATTCCTTTTTTGAGATCGACTTGAACGGTATACTCCCCGAGCTCTTTCAGGGGATGGGGTAACATTATCTCAACCCGTTCTTTGGTTACAATGCCCCGATCCCGGAGCGATTTGAGGATCGCTTCCTTGGAAACGGAGCCGAATACGGACCCTTTCTCGTCAGTTTTTAAAGAAAACTCGAGTGCGGTTCTCGTAATTTCCTCGGCAATCGAGTGAAGGCGTTTTTGTGTTTCTTCCTCGTTTTTCCTTAAGGCAAGCCGCTCGTGCTCAAGGTCCCGGAGTGCGCTTGGAGTCGCCGCTTTTGCAAGGCCTTTCGGAAACAGGAGGTTGCGAGCGTAACCCTCGGCAACTTCTTTAACTTCAAGCCGCTTCCCTACGCTCCGTACGTCTTGAAGAAGAATGACTCGCATCTATCGAAGCGGGTCAGAGATTATTAATCTCTTGCCGCACTAATTCGAGTGCTTTTTCGAGTTGCGGATCTCGTTCCTTTTGTATATCCTCATCTGTCCGTTCTACTTCAATGTCGGGTCGCAGTCCCACTCCCTCAAGAGCTCCTCCTTTCGGCAGAACCCAGTCGGCAATCGTGATTTTAAGAGATGAACCGTCCTTCAAGGTTTCGAGCTGTTGCACCGTTCCTTTTCCAAAACTTTGCTCGCCAACAAGCTTCACGTTCCGGTTGTCCCGAAGCGTTCCCGCAAGAATCTCCGATGCAGATGCGGACCCTTGGTTAATAAGCACGACTACGGGAAAATCAGCGAACGCACTGTTCCCCGAAGCGTAGAACTCTTTCGCCGTCCCTTCTCGAGTAGCTTCTTTGACGACCAGTTTTCCTCGCGGCAAAAACCATCCAGCTAAGTCAACTGCGGTATCTAAAAATCCCCCGGGATTGCCCCGAACGTCAAGAATTATCCCTCTCGCGCCGGCGGAGAGCGCTTCAAACGCGGCTCGATAAAAAAGGATGTTGACATTCGAATTGAAACTGTGGATCTGAAAATGGGCGATATTCTCATCCTTCATTTCAAAATCAATCGTAGGAACAATAATCGGGGCGCGGACAATAGTAATGTCTTGAGGCCCTTCCCACCCTTTTCGGAGAATCGAGAGCGTAACTGGAGTGTTTTCGGGTCCGCGTATCAAAGTAACCGCCTTTTCTACCGTAATCCCGTCTGTTGACGTCGAATTTATCTTAAAAATCTGATCTCCGGGCAAGAGCCCCGCGCGGCTTGCCGGAGTGTCTTTCAAGGGAGCGATGACCGTGAGCCGCTCGTTTCGGATCCCAAGCTCCGCCCCGATACCGCTGAAGCTTCCTTGGATATCTTCGCGAAACTTACTCCCCTCTTCCGGACTGAAGAAAACGGAGTTTGGATCTCCGAGCGATCCGACCAGTCCCCGTACCGCTCCATACACCTTCTCTTGGTCGGTTATCTTTTCGTTCCGAAGATAGTTCTCGTTGATAAAGTGCCACGCCTGCCAAAAGACGCCGAAATCCCCTTGAACGCCATCCGGCGTTTCCGTGCCGCTCACTCCCCGAATAACAAGTTCTTGGGGATATTTGCTCCCAATCTCGGTGCCGAAAATAAAACTTCCCGCGGCGACTCCGCCAAGAAGCAGGAGACTGCCTACTCCGAGGAGAACTTTCTTCTTCGACATTGAGAGTATTGTAGCAAGGTCAACCGGCGAATCAAAGTAGAAAAGGTGCAGATTGGAGGAGGTGGTACTCCGCCCCCGTCCGTCGAAGTTCGGATTCCATGAGATCGATCGTCTTCGGAGTAAAAATTGCTCGTATTCTCTCTTCGGGCCGCGTTCGGAGATGTCCGCCGACACTCCTTCGCGCAAGCGTAATATGTCCAAGAAAATCGCGATGCTCTCGCCGGAAACGAACTCCAATCGCCTCAAGCTGGTCTTCAAGTGCGGTTTTCATTCGTGCGAGAACCGCCGACCCCGGAGTGTCGAGTACAGCCCACACCATGCGCGGCGGCCGATTCAAGGGGCCGAAGCAGATGTTTTTGAAAGAAAGGGGTTCCAGCCGGAAAAGAGATGCGATTTCTTGCATGGCGGCTATGATTTTTACTATCGCATCTTCCGCCTGGCCGCCGAGAAATGAAAGCGTAATATGCCAGTTTTCTTTCGGCACGAATCGAAACTCTTCTCGGAGTCTGACACCTCCCCGATCTTCAAACCTCCGGAGCGAATCTTCTATCGCATCCAGAACTTCTTCCGGAAGGTTAATTGCTATAAATACGCGCCGCTCCATTCCGAGAATATCATATGAAACGAGATTCGCGGAAGCAATGATTGAAAGGGAGGGTCCAATGCAATAGAATGAGTCAGATGGCGCTTCGCGACGACTATATGGAAAAACTCAAGCGCCGAGGGCGGGAATCTCGAGTCTACAAAAAACATCAGCTCTTGGGCCTCGAAATTGCCCAACTTCTCGGCGACGAAAAGCACAAAGCGCTTTACATTAAACTTGCGAAAGAAGATGGAGAAAGGCTTCTTGAACTCGCGAAAGACGTATCGAAAAGAAGGGGTATTCTGAAAAAGGGAGCGTATTTTATGTCCTGTATCCCGCAATCTGCGAAGCGACAGCGCTTCCATAAAACGAAACATGGCAGATAAGATTTATTCAGTACGAAATAAAAGCGAAGAGAAATTTCTACGGCAAAGAGCGCAGGAATTCGACTTTGGGAAACACGGCAAGAAAGAGATTGCCGATCTTGTCTCTCGGATGAAAAAGGCGATGCGGGAAGCTCGGGGCATAGGCCTCTCCGCCAACCAAATCGGGCTTTCATACAAGGTTTTCGTCGCAGAAGTTCCAGATGCGAACGGCGGACTCAAGTTTTATTCGGTCTTCAATCCGGTTATCGAAAAGAAAAGCTCCGAAACGATTTCTTTCGAAGAGGGTTGTTTAAGTATTCCGAACCTCTACGGCAGGGTTCCGCGAAGCGAGCGAGTCGTCCTCGAAGGCAGTGACAAGAACGGCCGGCCGCTCAAAATCAAGGCGTGGGGGCTTCTTGCCCGAGTGTTCCAGCACGAAATCGACCACCTCGAAGGAAAAGTTTTTACCGACAGAACCAAAGAAATCTATAGTTCTCCTTCGAGCGAGCGAATAAAGCAAAAAACGCAGAATCATTCTTCGTAGTACCCATGAAGTACGTCTTTTTTGGCACACCAGCGTTTGCGGCAAGGGTACTCCGAATTCTCATGGAAGCCGGCTGGCTTCCCGTGGCTCTTGTATGCAATCCCGACCGCCCTTTCGGGAGGAAAAAAATCGTCGCTCCTCCGCCGACGAAGCAGTTGGTGAGAAACGAGAAGTTAGAAAATAAAATCGGGATCTTGCAGCCAGAACACCTCCTGCCTCTCTCTCCTCGCCTTTCGACTTTTCAACCAGATTTCTTTATCGTCGCGGCTTACGCAGTCATGATCCCCAAAAAAATACTCGAAATTCCAAGGGTTGGCACAATCGGCGTTCATCCATCGCTCCTTCCAAAATACCGGGGACCGACGCCGATTCAGAACGCGATACTTGACGGAGAAAGAGAAACCGGCATATCTCTGTATCTCATGGATGAGAAACTCGACCACGGCCCGATCATCGCGCAAGAAAAACTTGCGATCGAGAACGCTTCCTACGAAATCCTCGAACAAAAACTCGGTACCGTAGCCGGCTCGCTTCTTCTCCAAATAATACCGAGGATGCTTGACGGATCCATCGATCCAAAACCTCAAGCCGAAGACCGCGCGACGTACACAAAAAAATTCACGTCACAAGACGGCTTCGTCGAATACGAAGACCTCCAGGCCGCGCTCCAAGGGAAAAACAAGGAAATCGCCTCCCGCATTGAGCGGAAAGTTCGCGCGTTGAATCCAGAGCCGGGCGTCTGGGCTCTCCGTGAAGGGAAACGCCTCAAAATTCTCGAGGCCCGCATGAACGGCGACCGACTGGAGCTCAAAAAAATTCAGACGGAGGGGAAAAAACCCGTTGCGGTTTTGTAGCCCGGAGAATCCCCTCCCCGTACAAGCGAGAGAAAAATAACGCGCTCTTAAACCGCATTCCGTTGGCTCTTTTCCAGCTCCCAGATTTCTCTATCCACGTATTTACTCACCGCTTCGAGATCGCGGAGCAGCTTCTCTTCTCGAATTCGCTCCTCTTCGGAGAATTGCTTTCCAAGCTTCGCTTTGTGGATGAACGCAAGTTCTGCTTCTATGTCATGCCGCAGAAGCAAAAACCCGCGCTTAATGGATTCTTCCGCTTCGCGCACCTGATCCATGAAATGGCGACTTTTCTTCCGAACGTGGTATGAGTGATATACGATAAACGAGACAACTCCGACGAGCGCGATGCCAAGGAGGAGCGTGAGGATGAAGTAAAAATCCTGAAAACTTAACCGATCCTTGCCGAATTGAATTGCCGTAGGGGCAATGAGAAGGTCCAATCTGGGACTCGGCGGACTCAATTCTTCTCCGATCTTGAGTTGCGTCCAGACAACATACTTCGAAGCATTTAGGAATTGCGGGAGTGAGTAGAACCAGGATCCGGTTTTGTCGGTCTTTACTTCGTGACTGAACGTCGTACCCTGCTCTTCGTCCTGAAGATACACAAGCACAGTCGCATCCGGCGCACCCGCTCTCCCGCCGATATAGAAAATTTCGTCGTTTGACAAGGTCTCCGGGAAAAGCGTGACTACCGGCGGCTCCACCGCCAGGCCAGTCCTCCCTCCGATTCCCTGGGCTTGCGCAGTAGAAAACCAAAGCGCCGAAAAAAGAAGAAATGCCACAACAACTGCCGCGGACTTCCCGCCGGATGATCCATACTCGCTCCGTTTGGTTTTGAGAAACGAGAGTTTTTTCCAGATATCGGGATGTGCAGAGGCTCCGCGTGTAAGTTTTTCTTCAACTTGGCGGTGCCAGCTCCATACCACCTTGGCGAAATAAAGAAGAATGACGAACAGGAAGCCCCCGATGATCCACACATACGGCCATCCTAAAACATACACTCCCCCCAATCTCAGTCCCTTGCCGCCTATGAATTCAAAAAGCCGCTGAACGATCGAAAGTCGGGCCGTCGCCTGGTAGTAGTTGCCCGCTCTGTCGTAGGCGCGGACAACCGTCTCATATCTCCCGACTCCCAAATTTATCGAGTATGGTGAGGTTGCTTCTACAAAGAAAGGAGTTGATTCTATTTCTTCGGCCGCGACCGCTTTCGGCGGATCAAGTGGAATGAGCTTGATTTCATAATGATCGATTCCCGAAACGCTGTCAGTGGTACTAAATTCTATGATCGGACGAGGATTCGAAGTGTAGTCCCCGGGCGAAAATCTTGGCGAGAAAGCAGCGGGGGGAATGTTGTCCACTTGAACTTTGTAATGCGTAACTCCGCCCCAGATGCCATCCCGAAGCCGCTTAATATGGAAATAATACACTCCGTCCCGGAGATCTCGATAGGAGACCGCCGTTCGGTTTCCTTCGGAAATCTCGTCAGGGTCGTCTACGGGAAGTTCGTTTAAAACGTAGCTGTATCCTTCACTGCCCAGTCCCGGATCCCACCGAAAGACAACGCTCTGGGTTGCGTACCATGTTTCCTGATCTGGATTTGTAGGAGACACGACGATCGGCCCGGCAGGCGGCGGAAGGCCAAGGGTATAAAGCCCGTCTGCTTTTTGGCTCAAGATGTTTGTCCCTCGCCCATCGTTCAAGAGCACCCGAGAACTGTCGAGTATTCTCACGATAGAGGTCCCCACATCTTTTACTCGGAACGTAACAGTGGAAATCAACCCCGATTCGGTGTTAATGCCCGGCGACGGAACCGCTCCCTGAAACTTGAGAGTTCCCAGAGTGTTTGAAAAGGTCGGCTGCGCCGTCCAGATCTCGATAAGAGACCTCCCTGCCGTTGGAGAAACAACTTGGAGCTTCTCCGGAGGAAACGAGAGATTTGCCTCAATCGCGTTCACCGACTGGCCTCCGGTGTTCGAATACAGAGAAACGGTGAATGTGCTTCCTACCGTAAACGTCCCGGATGATGGAGCTAGATAGAGCGACGCTCCCGCAGCTCCTGCGATGGGAGCGTTTCCGTACCAAAAGAAGGCTCCGAGAACGAAAAACGCGGGAAATAGCCCGTTTCGTATTGATGCAGGCATCCTACTTAATATAATACCATTCCAGTGTTCACGATCGGAAATTGTTCTCCGCTTCTTCCCAATTAACCACATTCCACCACGCCTCGATGTACTCCGGCCTCCGGTTTTGATACTTGAGGTAGTAGGCATGCTCCCAGACGTCGAGGCCCAGAACGGCGTGCTGCCCTTTCATTGCCGGATTGTCTTGATTCGGAGTGGTTACAATA
>QZIV01000017.1 GCA_003599135.1 Candidatus Parcubacteria bacterium
TTCGATCACCTCTTCAACGCCCCGCGTGAGAAGGTGATCGATGCGCTCGCGTTTGTCCGCCATACGGCTATTGTACCAAGAATCCGGAGCTTTAGAGAATTTTCTTCTCTCTGACGTAACTCCCCCACGGCCTTATCTCGAGCATCTCTCGCCCGTACTCTCCGAGCGCTTTTACGAAAAACCGTGCGAGGTTTAAGTCCGTGAAAAGCGGCGTGTGCGAATCAACTGTTGCCCGACGGAGGAAGTATCCATCGGTACGAATCCTTTTTTTTGTTTTCTCTCCCCCCTTAGTCGGATCACTCAGGTTCACGACGAACGCAACCTGTTTGCCGCCTACAAGATCGACGACATTCGGCCGCTTTTCCTCGTACACTTTATAAATTCTCTTCGCGGCGACGCCGAGCGCATTTAAGTACGCGCACGTCCCCTCTGTGGCATAAATGGAGTATCCCAGTCGTTTCAAGGTTCTCGCCGATTCGATGAATTTCCGCTTATGTTTTTCTCCCCCGAGGCAGAGAAGGGCGGCCTTCGCGCCGTTTTGGCCGAACGAGGTTGACGCGGAAATTGATTTCAAGAGCGCTTCGCGGGAGTCGCGGCCGAAGCACGCGACCTCCCCGGTCGAGGCCATCTCCACCCGGAGCACCGGATCCGCTCCCTCGAGTCTTGCGAACGAAAATTGGGGGGATTTCACGACCGCGTAGTTCGGATGCGGGATAGTTATCGATTTGCTTTTGCGAAACAATGCGGCGGCGAAAACCTCGGGAAGATTTACACCGGTCGCCTTACTCACGAAGGGAAACGTGCGAGACGCTCTGAGGTTGACTTCGATGACGTATATTTTCCCCTCTCGCAACAGATACTGGATGTTATAGGGCCCCGTGATTCGGAGCGCTCGCGCGAGTTTGCGAGCGGTGTGGATCATTTCGTTTTCCGAATCGGGCCCGATCTCGTACGCCGGGTAGACCACTGTCGCGTCGCCCGAATGAACTCCCGCGTTTTCGACATGCTCCGAGATTACGAATGCGCGGAGATTCCCGCTTTCGGCAATCGCATCGAACTCGATTTCCTTCGCGCCAAGGATGAATTTTGAGATCGTAACTGGATGTTCCTTGCTGATCGCTGCGGCTTTCCCGACGAACTCACGGAGCTCGAGACGATCGCGGCACACGCTCATAGCGCTTCCAGAGAGTACATATGAGGGACGAACAAGGACCGGGTAGCCGACTCTCAAGGCAAACTGTCCCGCGTCTTTGAGTGTTGTAAAAGCACTCCACGGCGGCTGTGCAACCTTGATCTCATCAAGTAGTCTTGAGAACTTCTTCCGATCTTCAGCCCGGTCGATATCCTTTGCCTTAGTGCCGAGGATCCGAAATCCCTGCTTCTCAAGAGGCCGAGCGAGGTTATTCGACGCCTGTCCGCCGACCGAAACAATAACTCCACCCGGTTTCTCGAACTCATAAATATCTGCGACCGTCTCAAAACTTAGTTCTTCGAAGTAAAGCCGGTGGGACATGTCATAGTCCGTCGAAACCGTTTCCGGATTGCAGTTCACAACTATTGTTTTTCTCCCCCGACGCCCCAAGGCTAACGCAGTGTGAACAGAAGACCAATCAAATTCGACGGACGATCCGATGTGATACGGCCCTGATCCGAGAATGAGCGTTCCTCCCGGCCCGAGAGGTGAAACATCATTATGATTTCCGTTATAAGTGAGGTAGAGATAGTTTGTTCGAGCGGGTACTTCTCCGGAGAGGGTGTCAATCTGAAATACGGACGGCTTCACGCCGAGCAACTTTCTTTTTCGTCTCACCGCTAGTTCGCTCTTCCCAACGAGGGTTCCGATGCGCTTGTCAGAGAAGCCAATCTGTTTCAGCCAAAGAAACTCCGATTTCGTAAAAGTTTTCTTCCTCTGAAGCGCAGTCTCGTTCGTCACGATATTCCGAATCCGCGAAAGATACCACGGATCGATACCCGTAAGCCGATGCATTGCGCTAAGGAGAAATCCCCGGCGAAGCGCTTCCCCCAGTGCGAACAAGCGATTTGGGGTGGGAATACGAAGAGCTCTTCGAAGGGAGCTCTTCGTCCAACGAACGGGGCTCTCTCCGACTCCTTCCGAGCCGATCCGAAGCATGCGTACCGCTTTTTGAAGAGCCTCTTCGAACGTCCTTCCGATTCCCATAACCTCCCCCACCGACTTCATTGCGCTTCCGATCCGCTCCGTCGCATGCACAAACTTCCCGAGGTCCCATCTCGGGATTTTTACGACCACGTAGTCGAGCGCCGGCTCAAAAAACGAGCGGGTTGCGCGGGTCACTTTGTTTTCAATGTCCGTCAACGCCTTCCCGAGCGCCAGCTTTGCGGCAACGTATGCGAGCGGATATCCCGTTGCCTTCGAGGCGAGCGCCGACGACCGGGAAAGGCGGGCGTTCACTTCGATAACGTAGTACTCGAGAGGTCCGTGTTTCGGTCTCGGATTGAGCGCGAATTGGATGTTGCACTCACCGACGATCCCTAAACTGCGGACGGCGCGAATTGAGATGCTCCGAAGTGCGTGGTACTCCTCGTTCGTGAGTGTTTGACTCGGCGCAACGACGATCGAGTCGCCGGTGTGAATACCGAGCGGATCCATATTTTCCATGTTGCAGACCGTGACGCAGTTGTCGAACCTGTCTCGCACGACCTCATACTCAATCTCTTTATAGTGGCGAAGGTATTGTTCGATAAGCACTTGCGGAGCAACGGCAAGCGCGCCTCTTACAATCGCTTCGAGTTCTGTCACATTCTCGGCGACCCCCGACTTCTGGCCCCCGAGTGCGTACGCTGCGCGGACCATAACCGGAAACCCTATCTCTCGGGCACACGCACGAGCTTCACCTAAAGACGTGGCCGAGGCTCCCCTGGGTATGGATATGCCAACTTCCTTCAGGTGGTTTGCAAACTTTTCACGATCCTCGGTAAGGATAATCGCTCCCACCGGGGTTCCGAGAACGCGTACGCCGTAACGCCGCAAGATGCCTCTCGTATAAAGGTCTACGCCGCAGTTCAGGGCAGTTTGTCCCCCAAAGGAAAGAAAGATGCCGTCGGGTCGTTCTTTTTCGATGACTTTCTCCACGAAGTAGGGAGTGACGGGAAGGAAGTAGACTTCGTCTGCAAGGAGGCGCGAGGTCTGGATCGTTGCGATATTGGGATTTACTAGAATCGAACGAATTCCTTCCTCCTTTAAAGCTTTTATTGCCTGCGACCCCGAGTAGTCGAACTCTCCCGCTTCACCGATTTTCAAGGCTCCTGACCCCAATACGAGAATCTTCTCCGGTTTTCTCGAGGGTCGCTCAGACATGTTTCAGAAAGTAGTCGAAGATCCAATCGGTGTCCTCGGGGCCAGGTCGCGCCTCGGGATGAAACTGAACCGACATAACAGGGTGCCGCTCGTGGATCAGACCCTCGTTCGTCCCGTCGTTTGCGTTTACAAACCATGTCCGGAATCCCCGCGGAATTTTGCCCACCGCAAAACCGTGGTTCTGAGTCGTGAGATATGACTTGCGGCTTCCGACGAGCGTGCACGGCTGGTTTTGTCCCCGATGACCGAATTTCATTTTGTACGTATCTCCGCCCGCAGCGAGCGCAAGAATCTGATTTCCGAGGCAAATACCGAGCGTAGGGATGTTTCGCGCAAGAGCTTTCTGTGCTATCTGGATCGTTTCTCGGATCGCCTTCGGGTCGCCCGGTCCGTTCGAAATTACAAGTCCGTGGAATGGAATCTTGGATTGAAACATATCGTAATTCCAGGGAACCGTAATCACCCTCGCCCTCCGCCTAAGAAGAGAGCGAACGATGTTCCTCTTCGCTCCACAGTCAACGAAAACGATTGTTTTCCTACCGCGTCCCTCCCGGCGCACTTCTTGCGTCGAAACGCGGGCGACAAGATTCTCTTGGTTCGGGTCGAAGAAAGAGATATCGTTATCCATAATTATTTTCCCGAGCGTCGAACCCCGATCCCGAAGTTTTTCGACGAGAAACCGTGTATCTTTCACCTCGAGGGCCGGGATACCTTCGTCCTCAAGCCACTCGTGGAGTGCTTGGCGCGAACTATGGTGAGACGGCGTTTCGATGTAGTCCGACACAACGAGTCCCGAAACTTTGATTCCAGAAGATTCCCAGGAACGTTTACCCGCTACTCCGTAATTTCCGATAAGCGGATAGGAGAAGACGAGAATTTGCCCCGCGTACGAGGGATCAGTGAGACTTTCGGGGTACCCCACCATCCCAGTTGCGAAAACAACCTCCCCCGCGACGCTCCGGCGAGCCCCGAAACTCTTTCCGGAAACTACTGTTCCGTCTTTTAAGACCAACTTCTCGCTGCTTGCCGGGGTTTGCAAAAAAAATCCCCTTTCGTTCGTTCGGGGACTGTAACTTGCCGAAGCCATGCGGGGATTACTTGTGATTTCTTACAATTTCGTCAATCACGCCGTACTCTTTGGCTCCATCGGCGTTGAGCCAAAAATCCCGATCTGTGTCCTTCTCGACTTTCGCGAGCGGCTGACCCGTGTGTTTCGCCAAGAGCCGGTTAAGATTCTCTCTGATCTTCAGGATGTGCTTGGCGCCGATTTCTATCTCCACCGCCTGTCCGCCCATCGACTCCACCATGACTTGATGCAGGAGCACCTCGGAGTTCGGCAACGCGAACCTTTTTCCTTTTTTGCCCGCCGCGAGAAGGAACGCGCCCATAGACGCGGCGATCCCTACGCACATCGTAGAGACGTCGGGTTTCACGTATTGCATCGTGTCATAGATCGCCATACCCGCAGTCACCGACCCGCCTGGCGTGTTGATATAGAATTTGATGTCCTTTTTGGGATCCTCGTGTTCTAGGAACAGAAGTTGCGCGATCACGGTATTCGCGACCCCATCGCTGATCGGCCCCCCGAGAAATACGATACGCTCCTTGAGAAGTCGGGAATAAATATCGTACGCGCGTTCGCCGTGCTGGCTCTTTTCGATAACCGTGGGAATGAGAAAGCTCATGGTCGTTCTCTATTTTAGAGAAACGGGACAAGAAGTAAACCCCCACACCTAAGGATAGGTGTGGGGGTGAAGCAATCACAAAAATGGTACGAGGAGAAGCGCTATGATATTGATGATTTTGATGACCGGGTTGATTGCGGGACCCGCCGTATCTTTGTACGGATCTCCGACCGTGTCGCCGGTCACGGCCGCTTTATGGGCCGGAGAACCCTTGCCGCCGAGATTCCCTTCCTCGATGTATTTTTTGGCGTTGTCCCATGCCGCGCCGCCCGAGGTCATAGAGACCGCCACGAAAAACCCTGTCACAATCGAGCCCACAAGGACGCCTCCCAGAGCTTCGCGACCAAGAACGACCGCCACCGCAATCGGGACGAGAACGGGGAGGAGCGCCGGAAGCACCATCTCGCGGATCGCCGCCCGAGTCACGATATCAACGCTTCGGGCGTAGTCGGGTTTCGCTTTCCCCTCCATAATGCCCGGGATCTCCTTAAACTGTCGTCTCACTTCTTGTACGACGCTCCCTGCGGCTTTCCCGACTGCACGCATCGATATCGATGCAAAAAGATACGGAACCATCCCGCCAAGGATGAGGCCGACAAGAACTCTCGGATCGCTCAAGTTAAACATCAAATTCTCTCCTCCGGAGATGGCTTTCAGGTCTTCGACGTACGACGCAAAAAGGACGAGGGCCGCGAGGCCCGCCGATCCGATTGCATATCCTTTCGTCACTGCTTTTGTCGTGTTTCCGACTGCATCCAGGGGATCGGTCACGCTCCGGACAGATTCAGGGAGACCGGCCATTTCAGCAATACCGCCGGCGTTATCGGTGATCGGTCCGTAGGCGTCGATCGCAACAATAATCCCTGCCATGGAAAGCATGCTCATCGCGGCAAGCGCCACGCCGTAAAGACCCGCGAATCCATACGCCGCAAGGATTCCTAGGACGACGATGATCGCGGGGAGTGCCGTCGATTCCATACCAACCGCGAGACCGGTGATGATATTGGTGCCGTGTCCGGTTTCAGATGATCTGGCTATCGAGAGAACAGGACGAAACTTTTTTGAAGTGTAGTATTCCGTAATAAGGACGAGGAGGCCGGTTACCGCGATACCCACAAGCATCGGGTAGAAAAGGCCGCCAAAGCCAATACTGTATTTTCCGAGGCCAGATTGATCCGTCACGCCGACCGATATTGCGTCGGCATACTTTTCTGCAAGAAACCAGAATCCAAGAAGAGCAAGCGCGCTCGAGGCGATAAGTCCTTTATATAACGCCCCCATGATTGACCCGTTCGATTTACTCAAGGTCAACCCCGGGCCAGCCGAATGGGTTGACCGGCTCTTCCCGAGTCGCACAAAAAACACCGCGACAAGAGACGCGACGATCGATATCCCTCCAATCGTAAGAGGGAGGAGCGTCGCGGCTTGAGATCCCGAAAACGTGAGATGTCCCAAGATCATGGCCGCAATCGCGGTTACCGCATATGTTTCGAAAAGATCCGCCGCCATGCCGGCGCAGTCGCCGACGTTGTCGCCCACATTGTCCGCGATAACTGCGGGATTTCTCGGATCGTCTTCTGGAATCCCGGCTTCAACTTTCCCCACGAGATCAGCACCTACGTCGGCCCCTTTGGTGAAAATTCCTCCACCCAAGCGCGCGAAGACCGAAATAAGACTCCCACCAAAGCCGAGTCCCACGAGTGCTTTTATGTCCCCCGTCGCCGCATAGAATCCTGCGACGGAGAGAAGTGCGAGGCCGACAACCAGTAACCCCGTAACCGCTCCTCCCTGAAACGCAACGGCAAAGGCTTTCGAAAGCCCTTCTTTTGCGGCCTGCGCCGTTTTCACATTCGCTCGAACAGATATGTTCATCCCGATATACCCCGCGAGACCGGATGCGGCGGCTCCGATAAGGAATCCTACGGTCGTTTTCCCGTCAACAAAAAACCAAAGAAGTGCCGCGATGGCAATCGCCACCGCTCCGATCGTTTTATATTGACGACTGAGATAAGCTCCTGCCCCAATACGAATCGCTTTTGCGATTTCTTCCATCTTCGCGTCGCCGGACGGATAGCGCGATATTCGATACGCAAGGAGTCCCGCCGCAACTACGGAAAGCACGCTCGTAATGATGGGAAAGAAAGTTGAGGGCATCGATATATATGATTTTATTCTTCGCTCTTCGCTTCCGAAGAAGCCTCCTCGGATTCTGTTTCGGGAATGGGCACTTCCCCGGCGACCCCCCCTTCTTGAACTTCGCTCGGGCGAGTTTGAGATCTCACATCTATTTTCCAGCCGGTGAGCTTCGCAGCAAGACGCACGTTCTGGCCGCCACGCCCAATCGCGAGACTCAACTGATCTTCCGGTACGTATACTCTTGACTCCCGACGGGGAAGAATTTCCACGGACTGCACCTTAGCGGGAGAAAGTGCGTTTGCAATAAGTTTTTCGGAATCGTCAGACCATTCGATAATGTCAATTTTCTCTTGCCCGAGCTCGTTGTTCACCGCCATAACGCGGGTTCCACGCTGTCCCACGAGCGCTCCCACCGGATCCACGCCGTCAGCCTTCGAGGCAACAGCAAGTTTCGTGCGATTCCCCGGCTCGCGGGTGATTGCTTTAACCTCAACGATGCCTTCGGCAAGCTCCGGAACCTCGAGTTCGAAAAGTTTCATAACGAACTTAGGATGGGACCGGGAGAGAATGATTCCAGGAAGTCTTGTGTCTTCCTGGACCGCGAGCACAAGGAACCGAAGGCGTTCCCCCGGCCGATAGTGCTCGCCCGGAATGGATTCGTTCGCGAACATGACACCGACCGCCCTGCCCAGATCTATATATACATGGCCGCGCTCGAAGCGCTGCACAATGCCGCTCGTGATCTGTCCTTCCTTGTCTCTCCATTCGTTTAAGATCGAATCGCGTTCCGACTCTCGAAGTTTTTGGAGGATGACTTGTTTTGCCGTCTGGGCTGCGATTCTCCCGAAATCTTCGTGTGTCTCGAGCGGGAAAACAAGTTCATCGCCGAGGTTCGCGCCCGCCTGAATATTCTTCGCTTCTTCGATAAGGATGTGCCGCTCGGGATTGTACCGAGGAAGTTTCGGTTCTCCATCGGTGGTTTCTTGTTTCTCTTTCTCCGCCTCGCCGTCGTTTTCGTCGACGAAACGAACCGACGTTTCATCAACGACAGTTTTCACTTGCCAGAATTTAAGCTCGCCCGTTTTTGAGTCGAGTTTTGCTTTTACAATCTCTCCCCGCGTCCCGTACTCCTTCTTGTACGCGGCCGCGACCGAGGACTCGATCGCCTCTATGACCTTTTCCGGCTCAAGGCCTTTTTCTTCTGCAACTTGCTTGATTGCCCGGGAAAGATCTTTAACATTTAACATGGTTGTATGTCTCCTTCTAAAAAATCCGCTCAATGGCGGATCTGTATCGCTACTATGATAGTTTCTTTGCTGCCAGTGTGTCAACAAAATCAGATGTTCTTGTAGTGGTTTATTATAACACTTTTTTCTTCAAGAGTCAATGCGATAAGGTCGATTCTCCATCCTCTCTCCTCGTCAATCAATTCGGGATGTTTAGCGACAAACATCGTACACATCCTTTGTGTTTTCAAAAGCTTAGCTTTTGTAAGATTATCTTCCGGTTGAAAGCCTTCTTTTGCCGCATTGCCGAGTTTCCGCATAGCTTTAACCTCAATAAAAACAAGGGTTTTGTCTTTTGAGGTTGTGATTATGTCTATTTCGCCCCATGGTTGCCGATAGTTTCTATATAAAATCCTATATCTTTCTTTGACAAGGTATTCACAAGCAAGATCTTCCCCTGATTTGCCGATTTCTTTTCCGTTTTTCATTAGATTATCGGTTGAGGTGGTTTTTAGCATTATATCAGCTCTTGTCTCAGATTTTGTGGGATCAATTGTTTGTCGCGAAACATCTTTTGAGATCAAAACGTTCGATAAATAGAGTATTTTTACTAAAGATTCTTATAGATCTTTACATGGTCATCAAGAATATATAGGTTTTACGGCCTAGCTTGGAAAGCTTGTAAAACCTATACTTGTATACTCTATAAGCCTAAACGACTTTAAAAGCTTTTTGACAAACAAAATTGTTTAGCAAAGAGCCTGTTTGTTGCACTGCTTGGGCCTCGATGCAATACCCTCTTCATCCGACGGATATCAAGCAGGTAGCGAACTTTTGACTCATGGCCAGTAAATATCTACTCTATTTACTATGAATATGCACAACCTCAAAAAATACGAGGGAGAACTCCAAGAGGAGCGAGTTAAACTCCTCGCCGAGCTCGAGAAAGGATCCCGTCCGCAAGACTTCGGAAGCGACGTTGACGCCCTTGACGAGGAGGCCGACGAAGCGGAGGACCTGGGAAACGCGGTCGCACTCAATCAAGTTCTTAAAGAGCGCGTTGAAGAAATCGACGTTGCGCTCGGGAAAATCTCGAACGGAACTTACGGAGCGTGTGAGTCCTGCGGAAAAAGTATCTCAGAAGAAGTCCTAGCCGCCATGCCGAGTTCCCGATATTGTAAAGACTGTAAATCAAAGCAACGATAAGAGAGGATGGCGAAACATCTTGCACGCACATACTCTGCGGAGCTTGAGGGCATCCGGGCGAAGCTCATCGAAATCGAAGTTGATCTCCATGTGGGTATCCACGCATTCAACATCGTCGGCCTGGCAGACAAGGCGCTGAACGAAGCCAGAGAACGAGTCAACTCCGCTCTTAAAAATTCGGGTATTAAGCCGCCGTCGAGAGAAAACAGAAAGATTACCGTAAACCTCGCACCCGCGGACATCAAAAAGACGGGCTCGCAATACGATCTCGCGATCGCACTCGGATACCTTCTTGCGACACAACAGATAAAAGAGTGCGAAACGAAAGATAAAGTTTTCCTCGGAGAACTCGCGCTCGATGGGCGTCTTCGTCCCGTTCGAGGCGCCTTAAACATCGCACAACTCGCGAGCGAGCTCGGTTTTTCATATCTTTTCCTTCCCGCGCAAAACGCGAATGAAGCCGCTGTGGTAAAATCGATAACCGTAATTCCTCTGGAGAGTCTCCAGGACGCAATCGATTTTCTCGAAGAGCGCAAGGTGATTAAACCAGAGGTGTTCGCGCCGGTTGCGGCGGAAGAAATCCTTGCTCCAGATTTTTCGGAAATCAAAAGCCAAGAGAGCGCGAAGCGAGCGCTTACGATCTCCGCGAGCGGATCGCACAACCTCCTCATGGTCGGCCCGCCTGGAGTAGGGAAGAGTTTACTCGCTCAAGCGCTTATCGGAATCCTGCCAGAGCTCACCGAAGGTGAGGCGATAGAAATTACCAAAATTTATAGCGCCGCAGGACTGAGTCCGGGCGGCCTCATTAACCAACGGCCATTCCGTTCGCCGCATCAGACCGCTTCGCCGGTTGCCGTCGTCGGCGGCGGATCCGATCCGAAGCCAGGAGAGATAAGTCTTGCTCATCGCGGCATCCTTTTCCTCGACGAACTACCCGAGTTCCAGCGAAGCGTGCTCGAGTCGCTTAGAGAACCACTCGAAACGGGGACGATTCACGTCGCGAGAGCAAAGGGGTCGCTTGTTTTTCCCGCAAAATTTACCCTCGTCGCCGCAATGAACCCGTGCCCGTGCGGTTTCTTCGGGGATTCCGAAAGAGAGTGTCGGTGCTCTGCATATGACATTTTGCGATATCAAAAGCGCATTTCCGGGCCGCTCCTCGACCGCATCGATCTCCAAATCAAGGTTCCTCGGATACCCATAAAAGAGCTCCGAAAAGAGCGAGTGTTGGAGTCTGCAAGTCCAACTATTAAGCGATCCGTCGAGGCCGCTCGGAAGATACAGGCAAAAAGACTTCGACACACAAAGATTCGGACGAACGCCGAAATGAGCTCGCGGCAGATTGAAACAATGATGAACCTCGACTCGGCCGGGGAAAAGTTCTTAGAAACTCTCGACAGGAGCCGCCTCTCGCCGCGCGGGTACTATCGGCTCCTCAAAGTCGCTCGCACCATCGCCGATCTCGAAAATAAAGAAAAAGTGCTCGCCGAGCACCTTGCTGAAGCATTCAGTTACCGCCTCCGGGAAGAAATTTAGTACCTCGTGAAGGGATTCTTCGCCCCGTAGACTTCGAAGTGGAGATGGCATCCGGTCGCATCTCCCGTCTGACCAATCGTCCCGATCTCCTGGCCCTGCCGGACGTAGTTTCCGATATCAACACGCACCGTGTCGAGGTGGGCGTAACGAGTCCTTACTTTGTCGCCCAAGGGGTGCTCAATGAGAACGAAGTACCCGTATCCTCCGTTCCAGCCGCTCAGGCCGTCTCCAAAACTCTCGTCCGGAATAACCAATCCCTCCGCCGCAGCTCGGACGGTCGTTCCGCAGGTGCCTGCGACATCCACCGCGTTATGGGCGTGCAACTTCCCCCAGTTAAAACCTTCTGTCGGAAGGATGAAATAGGCACCGAGGTCGGACGCCGAAAGAGACACGCCAGCTGCGGCGTAGGCATAGTCGGCGCGTTTCGCGCCGGGAACGATGAGCGGCGTGTCGATCTGCAGGACATTGAAATCAACTGACGGATTCACTTCCCTGATACGATCCTCTTTCACGTTAAAGAGAGCTGCGACGGACTCGAGCGTATCGTCGTCTTTCGTCTTGTAGACGAACCCCGAAACGGGAAGGATGAGCAGTTCCTCTCCGATTTTCAAGGCAGATGCCCGGACCTTGGGATTCGCGTCCGCGATGGTCTGCACGGTGACTCCAAACTCGGAGGCTACCTTCGAGAGCGTGTCTCCTTTCTGTACGGTGTACACAAGAAGATCTTGCCTGTAGAACGCCGGCCCGACCGGCTGGCCGAAATCCTGGAGAATTGCCTCTTTTGTGTACAGAACCTGGAAGTTCCTATCCTGTTCCTGGGCGCCAAGAGAAGTTGCGAGAAGTATGGGCTTTCCCCTCACGAATGCCGACTCTTCCTCGGGAACGGGGGACCTGGAAGACCCTGCGGGGCCACCCAAGATGCCCTGGTTCGCGAACGCGCTCCCTTCGGGGCGGAACGCAAGCCCCTCGAAGGCGAGGAGGCCTATAACCAAAAAAACAGCCACTCCATATGGCTTTTTCCCCTTATTCAGTTCAATTAGAATGGTACTAATGGAAAGGAATATACCATAATGACCCAGGAACTCAATCCCCAGCAAAAACTGGCGGTTCAGGCAGCCCCTGGGCCGCTTCTTATCATAGCTGGGGCGGGAACCGGGAAAACAAGGACATTGACGAGCCGGGTCATATATCTTCTCGAACAGGGAGTTCCCGGCTCCCAAGTCTGTGCGCTCACGTTCACGAATAAAGCGAGTCGAGAAATGTCGGAGCGCATACAAGCGGCCTTACCGAAGGAATTCGGAGGGAGGGATGCGCCGCTTATAACCACATTCCATTCGCTCGGGGCCAGGATTCTCCGGATCGAGGGGCGCCATTTCGGAAGAAGCCCGAAGTTTACTATTTTCGATGACCACGACGCGATTTCTCTTCTCCGGAAAATAATGAAGCGCAACGAAACGAAACTGAACGAGGGTCCGGCTTTTTTCGCCAAGAAAGTCGCAGCGATTAAGAACGGCGTCCTCTCGTTCGAGGACCTGCGGACCTCAAAGGAAAATGACGAGCGGAACATCGTTCCCGTCTTCGAAAAATACGAACGAGCGCTCGCCGAAAACGACGCGTTCGACTTCGACGATCTCATACAAAAAACCGTAGAACTTCTCCGCAAAGAGTCGAGCGTGCTTGAGAAGTATCGTAAAACGTTCCAACACATTCTCGTTGACGAGTATCAAGACCTCAACCCCCTCCAGTACGAATTAATCCGGCTTCTCGCGGGAGGCCACAAAAATATAAGCGTCGTCGGCGATGACCACCAAATGATCTACGGCTGGAGATACGCAAATCTTGACTCGTTCCTCAACTTCGAGACCGACTGGCCGGACGCACGGGTTGTGCTTCTCGAGGAAAATTATCGATCGACGAAAACTATCTTGCAGGCCGCGTCCACGGTCATCGCCCATAACATCCGCCAGAAACCGAAAGTTCTGTGGACGAAAAACGATCTCGGAGCTCCGATACGGATCGTAGAAACAAACGGCGAGAACGAGGAGGCCGAATGGATCGCCGAGGATTTAGAAAAGGTTTTTCGCCATACGAACCAAAACGAACTTTTTACCGCAGCAATTCTCTACCGTACCAACGCACAGTCACGCGCGTTGGAACAGGCCCTCATCGGACGAGGAATACCATACCGTATTTTTGGAAGCTTAAAATTCTATGAGCGCCGTGAGATCAAGGACATCGTCGCCGCTCTCCGATACGCGTCGAATCACAACGATTCGGTGAGCAAAGAACGCCTTGAAAAAAATCTTCCAGGGAGAAAATATAAGGAACTCGTGCGGCTCTTGGCGACGCATCGCGACTATGCACCCACTCACCTGATCCAAGAATTCCTCAGAATCGCCGACTATTTCTCGTGGCTCGACAAGAACTTTACGAACGCCGGAGATCGGCGCGAGAACGTAAGCGAGCTCATTTCATTTGCGGAGCGGTTTACAAGTCTCTCCGAATTCCTCGAAACGGTTAGTCTCCTTCAGGCCACCGATATCGGAGAGAAAAAGAACCAGGTCGCTGTGGAAAACGGCCGGGAAGCCTTGAAAAACAAGCAAAAAGTCGAGATTAGTCTCATGACGATCCACCTCGCAAAAGGGCTTGAATTCGATCGCGTGTACCTTGCGGGAACAAACGAGGGACTCCTTCCTCACAATCTTTCTCTCCGAGATAGCGAAGAACTTGAAGAAGAGCGGCGGCTTTTATACGTTGCCATGACGCGGGCCAAAAGAGAATTTACGGCGCTCTTCTACGATGTCCCGTCTCGATTTCTTTCAGAGCTTCCAGGAGAAATAACTGCGTTCGAAAGCAGAACAGGAAACGAAAGAGAAATCAGCGACGAGGAAAGATACATCACGTTCGATTAAAGACTCGTCCCGACAAAGTAAATCGGTCCGCAGAAAGGTGTGGCGGCAAGACCAAGAACGAATTTCCCAATCGTGAGGTTAAAAAAGGGGAAAAGGACCCCGGGCGGTATCATGAAGGTTCCCGGCTTCGGAAGTCCAACTACGATTGCCGGAAGTGGACAGGGGCCAAAAGGAAGCGGTGGTACTATTGCAGTGATCCTTCCGCCGAAGGGATATGCCACGGCCCGAGCGGAAGAAACAGAAAGAAAAAAGAACACGATAACAAGAAAACAAAAAAGAGTTTTCTTCACGTAGGAATTATACCATGTCGCCATCTCGACTAGGACAACACTTTTTGAAAAGCGGTCAGGCGATTCGGACGATCGTCGATACGCTTGACATAAGCTCCGAGGAAACAGTTTTAGAGATCGGATCGGGTCACGGTGAGTTGACGACTGCAATTCTAAACGCCCGACCAGCGAAGCTTATCTGCGTCGAGAAGGATCCGGTACTTGCGGCAGAACTTGAAAAAGAGCACAGAAGCAATCCTGACGTCAAGGTTATCCGCGGAGACGTCCTTCGCGTCGTCGGCCCACTCGCTCGCGAACTCACTCCTCCCTACAAGATAGTCGGTAACATCCCATACTATCTCACTGGCCACCTGCTCCGCCTTACTGGCGAGCTCGAAACAAAACCCGAGCTCTCGGTTCTCATGCTTCAAAAAGAAGTTGCCGAGCGCCTCGCGGCCAAGCCGCCGCGCATGAACCGCTTAGCGGCGAGCGTTCAGTTTTGGGCGCTCCCGCGCGTGGTACGCATTGTGCCGAGGAGCGAATTCAGTCCACCTCCGAAAGTTGACTCTGCGATCGTGGAATTCGTGACGAAGCAGTCGACTCGGATCACTCCACTCCGATTGGGATATTTCCGAGCTGTTCAGACACTTTTTCGGCAGCCGAGAAAAACAATTCTCAACAACATCCTTTTCGCCATCGCCGATTCGAAAAAACTCTCGAAAGACGACGTAGAAAAACTACTCACCAATATCGGCATCGACCCGCAGAAAAGAGCTCAAATCCTCTCGGTGGAAGATATTTCGAGGATTGCGAATCTTTTCTTTTCTCCCTAAGCCGGATTGGGGATAGCTCTTTTGTATTCACGCTCTATAATAATGAAGTATGCTCGATCTCAAAAAGCTGATTGCGAGCTTCTTACTTATTTCTGCTGTAGTAGGATCTTCCGTCGCTCTCGTTTCACTCCGAGAAAAACCGAGGGGGGTAAGAACCGCGACAACAGAACAGGAAACAAGTGACGAAAGATGGGCCCTCGCGGACGGAGGGAATGTTTTTATAGAACCCGTTCCAATCGTCCCTCAAATCGAGACTACTAATCGCGAGCCGGCTATTAATCTTTTAACCGTTGCGGACAAAGGAAACCTCACCGAATATGCTGCCAGCTTGCTTGCCAAAGAGATCGTTTCCGCGAACCCGAACGGCCCCGGACTAGAAAACGGCATCGAGCAAATCCTCGTCCCCGAGGAAGTCGAATTAAAGCTCGGAGAACTTATCGAAAAACCAAAATACGAGCTTCTCCGAGGCGAAGTCGACGAAAACCGAATCCGTGTGCAGTCGGCTGCGAAGGAGTCGGACATAATAGATTACTTTACTCGTGCGTCCGAGATTCTCTCCGCCACATTCAGCGGCAAAGACTTTGAGGCCTTTTCGGAACTTACCGGTCCCTACCAGGACAAACTGCGAGCCGGACATTTTATCTACGCGAGCGCGGAAGCGAAGCTCTACGACCTCCAGGTTCCCGAACCGCTCGCGGATCTTCACCGCGCGTTTTTAAGTTCCCTCGTGTTTCAAAAGTTCGCGTTTGACACCGACGGCAGATCGCGCGATCCGCTCCGGTCCGCAATGGCGTTAACGAATTACGTCCCGATGATCGGCGCAGATTACACGAGAATTGCCAAAGAGTTGAATGTGGTCGCGGAAGACCTCCCGCGACTTCTGAGCACGGACGGAAAAAAGTTCTTGCTTGAAAACTTCTTCGTGCAGATATTCTTCGTCCAGGAATCACTTGCTGCCCCCGGAGGGAACACGGCCGCTGTCACCGGGAAGGAAATTTCTAATACTACACTGTGTGAGGCAAAAATCCGCCTCGCTGAGGCAGCCGGCATTATTGATCCAACCAGTGCGGCATCTACTGTTGCTACAAATCTCTTGGCGGTTCCCACCGTGGAGACGCTAACAAGTCCTCTCGTGAGCGGCGTCAATCGTGCTGTCGTAAACACTCGGAACGCGGCAATAGCCGCATGCGCAACAGCTGCAAGCACTCGGGACAAAAATATCAAAGACGCTTTTGACGAAGATAAGAAGCTTCTCACCGAAATCATCAAGGATCGGCTTGTGCATCTCTTGGTTCAGCAGACCATTAACTGGGTCCAGGGCGGCGGGAAGCCCCAATTTATAACGGATTGGAAAGGGTTTCTGACGGATGCCGCAAACGAGGCCGCGGGCGATGTTATCCAGGAAATAGCTCCCGGACTCTGCAGATCTTTCGGAACCCTCGTCGAACTCACCCTCCAACCAGTCCCCTCGCTTTATAACCGGCCCGTTTTCTGCACTCTCGACCGAGTGGTCGACAACGTTCAAGATTTTTATAACGACTTCAGATACGGTGGCTGGATAGCGTACGGCGCCGCCCTCCGGCCGGAAAATAATTTCTTTGGATCAATTATCGTTAACAGCGATCGAATCCTCGAAGAAACCGCGCGAAGGGAAGAGGCTGCGAAGAATGAGGGCTTAGCGAATAAAGGCTTCTTGTCCGTCAAAAAATGCGTAAGTTGGGACGCGAACGGAAAATGCACGAAGGAAGAGGCTACGACTCCGGGCGGAGCGGTCGCTGCAAGCCTCGATCACGCCCTCGGAGCATCGTTCCATCGGATTGTGAACGCGGAGGATTTCGTCGCGCTCGTTTCCGCGGTTGTGAACTCCGCGATCAACCGGCTCATCCGGGCGGGCGTCGAGGGTCTCGCAGGCGCCCTGAACCAAAGTGATTCCGGAGACGATCTTTCGGGCGCGTGCGACGGAATGACAGGCCAGGCGCTCACGAACTGCCAGGCGAACGTAGGCGCAGTGGGAAATGCCATACAGAGCGCCCCGGCTTCGTTCCTTCCGACTTCTACAATCGCCGATCAAATTTCGACTTCGACTCCAGTCCTGGTGCCTACTGGAATCTCTACGGGCACGACGCCCTTCTCGTCATCCACGCTCCCTGACCCCTGCGAAGGACTGACCGGGTTTGACCTCCTTACCTGTAACGCGCAATTCGGCAGAGACAGATAAAGTTATTCATGAAAACATTCGAAAAGAAAAAGCCCGCGGCACATAGGATGCCTCACAAACCCGAAACCAGGCACGCGAAGCTGTGCTTATTAGTTGTCAGCGTTACAGCCGCTCTCCTTTTGGCACTTCCCCGAACAACCCGTGCGGACTGGTTTGATATCGGCAACATCGCCTTTACCATCATCGGAAAGGTTGCTTTCGGTATAAGTTATCTCATCTCCGTCATCGGGGGCATTTTTATTGTGATAGAGGCTTGGTTCATCCAGATCCTCCTTGCAATCAACGTCAACGTAACTCAGTCTGCGCCTGTCGCTTTCGGTTTTCCCGTGGCGCTTGCTATCGCAAACCTTGGATTTGTAATCGGCATCGTCGTTATCGCAATCATGACAATCCTTCGAAGTGAAACATACGGGGTGAAGCAAATACTCTGGAAATTGGTTGTGATGGCGGTTCTTATAAATTTCAGCTTGGTTATCGCGGGCACAATCTTGGGATTTTCCGACTCATTGGCGCTCTACTTTCTGAAAGGGGTCGACCCGGGAGGTTCCGTTGGAGGGGAAACGAGCGGGTTGAAAAGCTTTAACAGATTCGCGAGTTCTCTCGCCGGGGCATTCAATCCACAGAAGGGCATTCTATTTGAAGCTGGTCTCAATGAGGCCGGTAGCGAAGTCGGTCTCAGCGACGCTATCATGCAAGCCGGCGGTGAATACGAAGGAGCTTTCGCTGCCGTCGGAAGCACCTTCGGGAAGCTCTTCGCGCCGCTTGCGGGAATCATATTCTCCGTCCTCGCAGTCTTTGCGATCGCCCTAACTCTCGCGGCCCTCATCGTAATGCTTCTCATACGATACGTCGCCCTTGGAATTCTTCTTATCTTGATGCCGTTTGCATGGATGCTCTGGGTGTTCCCCACGTTCAAATCAAACTGGGACAAGTGGTGGCATCAGTTCTTGCGCTGGGCTTTTTTCTCTCCGATCGTGCTCTTCTTCTTGTGGATCGGTATGCAAACAAGTGGTCAAATAAGGAGCGGGACGGGAGGGTACAATTTCGCTGACTATACAAGCCCGAAGGACAGTTTTTGGGCAACCATTTCGAATCTTTTGGCGAATACCTTCACTCCTCTCGTCGAAAATCTTCTGCAGACGGCAATCATAGTAGGCGTCATGATCGGCGGCTTGATTGCGGCGAATAAGCTCTCGATTACGGGTGCCAGCGCGGCGGTGGGCATGGCCAAGGGAGCGGGAGACTGGGCGCTAGGCAGGGCGAAGCTTTACGGGAAGGCAAAAGCGGGGGCTGTGAGCGGAGGAATAGTTGGGAAAATCAGAGAGAAAACAAGCGACTGGAGCGGGGCGTTGGCAGAAAAACAGAGAAGTGCGGGACTTTTGGGGAGAGCTTTTTATGGAGCCGGCAAAATGGCAACGGGATATGTCGCGCGGGGCACGGCGGCAGCAGAAAAAGGGTTGAAAGAAGACATTCTTAAAGAATACGAAGAAAAAAGCAAGGGCACCACAATGGAGCAGATCAATGCAGGGTGGACAACTGCTTCGAGGCCGCAAAAGGCGGCTTGGATGAATTTGATGGCGGAAAGGAAAGATCTTGACCGTTTCAACTACTACTCGGAGTTAAACACTCCAGAAATGCGAGCGATCGCTAAGGAGTTCGGCACCGATAATGCAATTAAGTACAAAGAGCGAGTCAACAAAACCGCGATGGCGGACCACAACACCACTGGGCTTTTCAGGCAACTGGAAGAAGCGAAAACGCCTGAAGAAAAAGCACAGGCGGAAGCAGCTCTCGAGCAGAATCAGGCAGCGCTCTTCGCCAGGTACAAGAAGAGCGAATTCTCGTGGACACAGATGGGAGATTTCCTAAAAGGCAGTGCGGAAGCCGAAGAGGCGATCGAAAAGCTCTCTCAACAACTTAAAGAAGGTACGATAAGTAAAGCAGAGTTTGACGAGGAGATGAGCAAGAAAAGAGACTTTGGCCTCACGCATCAACAGATCGTTACTCAAGCAGACTTCAAAGTTCGCGGCATGCTCCAAGGTGCACCCGACATGGCGCTACCCCTCCTTTCAAACTTAAAGCAGAGGGGTCTTGATAGATTCGAGGGTCTGTTTAGAAACTATGTCAAAGAACAGCGTGCTTCCTTGGCAGCAGAGCGTAGTAAATTAGGGGTCACCGCAATTCCGGAACAACTTGCAAACAGAATGGACGCGCTCTCAAGACTCGAGGAAAAAATCAAGGGTGCAATTGTCATGAATAGCGTTCTCACGATGGGCTATGGCGCAGAGGGCGAAGCAACAGCAAAGCGGAAAGAGTCTCCCGCAACCGAGCTACCTCCGGCTATCCCCCCGACACCCACTGGCGGCGGAGGCCACTAAACCAATATGCCGGTCACTATAATTCCAAAACAACAACGACTCGATAGATGGGATACGCTCTCGGACGCACTTCGAGAAGCTCTCGTATCAGAGCAGAATTCTCACATCATTCGGGAAATATGCCGGGCAGAACATGTGGGAGAAGAGAAGATTCCCGTTGTCGCGAGAGTCGCGGGGTATGTTCTCTTGGGATTTCTCCATCCCGAGGACGTCACCGATCAAATCAAAGAAGCTCTCGAGATTGACAGTCGCATCGCTTCCGCCGTTGCGAACGCACTAAACACAAAGATTTTTTCTCCTTTGCGGTCCGAGATCGATAAAATCTATGCTCCCGCAACTGCTCCCACCGTTCCGTTCTCTTTTTCTCCTGCCATGATGGCGCAAGAGGCGAGCGGGAAAGAAAAAACTCCGGCCGAGGAACGGATGGAGGAGATACTCCAAAAAATCCAGGAATTCGTTCCTCAAGACAAGGAAAAAGAGCCGATTCCTCTCGACGACGCTCCCGAGAAGAAAAAAGAGTCGTCTTCCCAGGAAAGTCCAGTGATTTCCGAATCGAAGGCGCCCGTTCTCGAACCGCTCTTGCTTCACAAAGAAGGTGGATCTCTCCCGATTTCCCCCACTGGATTCGAATTTGAGGTCGGCGCGGGAACATTCGAGGACGTCAAGAAGTCCTCGGGCGCAAGCGAAGGACTTGCCCGAGTGGACATCGGAGGAGAAGCAAGGCTTCCCCCGCCTGCGATCACAAGAACCGAGATGTCCCAGCCGAGAGTTGTTCACTACGCCGCGCTCAAAACCCCCCTCGAAGAAGAAAACGTTCCGATGCAGCAAGCGGCTCCTCCCGAGATTCGCGCGGACCAGCCACGCCTACCCCAAACCAACTCTCCCCGGATAGTTTTCCCTATAGGAGAGAAGCCCGAAGAAGCGCCAACCCCGACCGCAACGAAAATGACCGACATGGTGGAGGGCGAGAAACAAAAAACATCGTTCTTCGATAAGCTCGCGTTCTGGAAAAAAGAGAAACAGACGCCATTCGAAGTTCCTCCAAAAGAAACCAACTCTTCGCCGAAAACAGAGAGGGCCCCAGGGATTCCCGGTCCGTCTCCTTCGCCAATCTCCTCGCAGCCGGACGGCGGAATGATCGTTGATCTGCGGACTCTCGGCGAAACCCAAAAGGAGGGAGAGGAGACTCCGCCTCAACCGTAGTAAACAATGTCATGCCCAGTAGTACAACCTCAATGGCCCGCTCGTTTCGCGCTTGTATGGCACAACAACGAAAACAATTTCTCGAGTTATCAGACAGTCAATGTCGCGTGAGACTACGGCTCAAACAATACTATTGTTGAGGTTGCACTACTGGGCATGCAGTTCCAAGTACCACAATTCGTTGACGTCGAGGATACGATCGTTGGGCCGCTTACTCTGCGGCAATTCATCTATGTGGCCGTCGCAGGAGGGTTGAGCGCTTTGCTTTACTTCAGCGTCGAACTCTGGCTCTGGGCAATTCTTTCCATATTTTTTTTCGGCATCGCAGCGGCGCTCGCTTTCGTGAAAGTGAATGGCAGACCTATCCCCCGCATCCTCCTTTCGGCAATTCAGTTTTACTGGAAGCCACAAGCGTACCGTTGGCTCCCCGAGCACGAGGCAGTGCGGCAAGCTACCGGCGAGAAAAAAATCTCCCTCGAAGAGATTATCTCCGGCTTCGCCCTAAAGAGTGTCTGGAGAAAAGTGCAGACAGGGAGCAGGCTGAAGAAGCCTCCCCGAGAACTCAAAGAACGCTATGAGATATTTCGGAAACTAAGCGGGGAGCGTCGAGCGGCGCGGCGCGTCGATTATCGATAGGAAATATTCGGAGAAGCAAGATTTTTCCCGTATAATTCATCTATGCCAAACAACTTTGCAAGCACGCTTGATCTTGTGGGAGTGGAAGACGTCCGCGATGATACGATTCTCTTAAAGGACGGCGGTCTTCGAAAGGTAGTCATGGCGGGGGGGGTGAATTTCGCGTTGAAATCCGAAGCCGAACAAAACGTCATTACCCAAACGTACCAAAACTTCCTCAACAGCCTCGATTTCCCGACGCAAACCATCATCCATTCGAGAAAAGTAAACATCGACAAGTACCTCGAAAGTCTCGCCGGATACAGCCGCCGCGCCTCCTCCCCAATTCTTCAGAATCAAAGCCAAGAGTATCAAGAGTTCATCCGGAGCTTTGTCCAAAAGAACCCGATTATGGAAAAGTCGTTTTTAGTCGTCATCCCGTTCGTGCCGATCGGGTTGCCCAACAAAGAAACATTTACAAATTTCCTTCCGTTCCTGAAAACGAAGGGTGCCGCCGAGGCCGCAAAGAACGCCGAGGAGAGAGAGCTTTCCTTCCGACAAAATCTTCAGCAGCTTGATCAAAGGGTTGGCCAGGTTGTCGGAGGGCTCGCCGCTGCCGGCATCGACGCAGTGCCCCTGAAAACCGAGGAACTTATCGAACTCCTCTATAACTTTTATAACCCCGAAACGGTAGAAAAAGAGAAGCTGAACCTCCCCGGCGAGGTATCGCCCACAAGTTTCAAAGACATCGCAAAGATTATCGCTCCGGCCGGAGTTGAGGTCTCCTCGAATCAGCTGAAGATCGGGAACAAATTTGCAAAGGTGTTTTTCTTCTTCTCTTATCCTCGATACCTTGCAACAGGATGGCTTGAGCCGCTTATCAACCTGCCCTGTCTTTTCGATATCGCGATATTCAGCAACCCCGTTGACACGGGCACCGCTCTCAAAAACCTGCGAAAAAAAGCCGCGCAAATTGAATCACAAATTGGAGAACAACAGGAAAAAGGCCTTGTTCGCGACCCGATGCTCGAGACCGCGCTCAAAGACGTGGAATCCCTACGGGACTCTCTTCAACAGGCGGAGGAAAAACTCTTCGATGTCGGTGTCTACTTCATGATGTATGCCGACAGCCAAGAAGAACTCGCCCGCCTCGAAAGTCAGGTGATATCGCTTACGGAAGCGAAGCTCATCTACGTGAAGCCCGCTCTTTTCGAACAACTCGAGGGATTTTCCTCTATCCTGCCATTTGCCCAAGACAAAGTCGGGGTATACTCGCCGATGAACTCGAGTCCCCTCTCGTCGTTTTTCCCCTTCGTCTCCGAGGACCTTACCTCGAATCAGGGCATCCTCTACGGCATCAATCTCCACAACAGCAGCCTTGTCGTGTTCGACCGGTTCTCGCTCGAGAACGCAAACCAAGTGGTCTTTGCAAAATCGGGCTCGGGTAAATCCTATGCCACGAAGCTCGAGATTATCCGCTCGCTCATGATGGATATCGAGAATGTCATCGTAATCGACCCCGAGAACGAGTATCGCAAACTCTCGGAAACCTTCGGAGGGAGCCTGTTCAACATTTCTCTCTCCTCGAAAGAGCATATCAATCCATTTGATATCCCGATTATTCCGGAAGGAGAAAGTCCATCCGACGTACTCCGATCACATATCGTGAACCTCTCAAGTCTTGTAAAGCTTATGCTCGGCAAGGTGACTCCCGAGGAAGACGCCCTCCTCGACCGGGCAATTACCGAAACCTACGCGTCCCGCGAGATCGTGGTCGGTGAAGATTTTTCGAAAGCCCAGGCACCGCTCCTCGAAGACCTCGAAACGGTTCTCCGGAATCTTGAGGGTGGGCGGGCGATAGCGGATCGGCTCTATAAATTTACGAAGGGGAGCTTCGCGGGATTTGTGAACCAGCCCACCAACATCGACATTACGAACCGACTCATCGTCTTTTCCATCCGCGACCTCGAGGACGAACTTCGACCGATCGCGATGTTCGTCATTTTAAACTTTATCTGGAACCTGATACGAGCCCAGCTTAAAAGACGGCTCCTCATCATCGACGAAGCGTGGTGGATGATGAAGAATGAAGATAGCGCCACGTTTCTCTTCGGACTCGTGAAGCGCGCCCGGAAATATTATCTTGGCGTTTCAACGATCACGCAGGATGTTGAGGACTTCCTCCGCTCACCCTACGGAAGACCCATCATTACGAACTCTTCTCTCCAGCTGCTCCTTAAACAGGCACCCGCAACGATTGACATCGTCGCAAAGGCGTTTGATCTTACCGAGGCTGAAAAAAGTTTCCTTTTGAGCGCCGAGGTGGGAAACGGACTTTTCTTCGCCGGAAAAAAGCATGTCGCGATACGAATCGTTCCCTCTTATTTTGAAGACCAAACGATTACCACGAATCCCCAGCAACTTCTTGAAGAAAAAAAATAAAGACTCATGGAAGAAGAGAGCGACAAAAAGTTCGAGCTTCCGGAGAGCATTCTCGGCACCATGATTGTTGGCTTGAGCGACATTGCCGACGTCGTCGGACTGACTCTCTTTGGCATACCGGTCATCGGCCAGGTTCTTTTTGCCGGGTCAAAAGTCTTCAGTGCCGTAGCGGGCGCGGGAATCCAGTTTTGGCTTATAATGAAAGACGTCCGGTGGATCTGGTTCCTCGGAGCTACCATCTTCGACCTTCTCGGGATGCCGTTTACTCAAACCGCCGGATTCCTTTTTACGGTGTACCTCGCCAATCATCCAAAGATCGGGGCTGTCGTTGAAAAGACCGCTGTGGCGGCGGGAGCCGCTGCCGTTACCGTTGCAACGGGAGGCGTCGCTGCCCCCGTTGCGGCCGGAGCTGTCGGAGGAGCCGGAGCAGCGGGCGCGACGGCGGGAGCCGCTGCCGGGGCAACTGGCGCAGCTGCAACGGGGAGCGCGGCCGGTGCGGCAACAGGAGCTGCGGCGGAGGCGGGAGCGGGCGCCGCGACGACCGTCCCTGGAGGAGCTGCTGCGGCCGGAACTCCGGGGGCAGGAATCTCTGTTGAAGCCCCGGAAGTGGCCGCGAAACCGAGCGTCTCCGAAGAAGCGCTCGGGGTGAAGCCGGAACCGTGGGAAGAAGTCCGTAAAATCATGGAAGAGCTTCCTTCACCGGAACAAAAGAAAGAAGAGGAGGGGGGAAATGAGGAAACAGATGATCTCACGTAGTTATATAACTCTTAGTACAAAAATATGAACCGAAACGGCTACATGGCCACCGCTGTTCTTGCTTTAACACTCGTTTTTTCTCTTGGCTTCGCGCAAGAAGCGCCCCTGCTTCTTATCTCATGGAGAGCTCTTACGTATGTTCCGCCGGGGTTCTCGGGGAAAGCCCTCCCGATCGAGAATTCCGTTGTAGAAGCGGCGGTCGAGCTTGTCGATCGGGGCTCTCCGATTAACACAGCAGGATATCCCATATATTGGTATCTCAACGGGAAGTACCTGGAAGGAGGCAGGGGATTGAGGAGCGTGAAGTTCCCGGTTCCCCGGTTTGGAGACCGGTTCGACCTGCGAGCGGAGATTTCCGGATACAAAGGCGCCTCTCCCACAAAAACGGTCAGAGTGCCTGTCGTCCGGCCAGAGGCAGTCATTTCCACGCCGTTATCCGGCAACAACTTCTCTTCTCTCTCCACCGAATTCAGAGCTCTCCCTTACTTTTTCAATGTTACGAAACTATCGGATCTCGTTTTCCGATGGCGGGTGAATGACGAAGCTGTCGCGAGCACAGAAAACCCCGACGGACTCACCGTTAATCTGGACCCGACAACCCCGCCTGGCTTCAAGACGAGAATAGAGCTCTCGATTCAAAATCCAAGAAATGTCCTAGAGGGGGACGCGAATTCGCTTGAACTGACTTTCGTAAAGTGATGGAGTCTTTCGCCTCTTTTTTCTTCTGGATCCCTGAGGCTGGAGCGGCTGTCAAAAACATTTTCCCCGTTACCGCTAACTCCGTCGCCTCGGATACCCCCGCAGGTATCATCGTCAATTTCTACCAGTTTGCCTTGATGATCGGAGGGGTCCTGGCCTTTGGAGCGATCGTGTACGGAGGTATTAAGTATGTTGT
>QZIV01000019.1 GCA_003599135.1 Candidatus Parcubacteria bacterium
ACAACATACTTAATACCTCCGTACACGATCGCTCCAAAGGCCAGGACCCCTCCGATCATCAAGGCAAACTGGTAGAAATTGACGATGATACCTGCGGGGTCATCGGCAGGATTCGAGCCGGGGACGGCAGGATTTATTTTCACTGTTATCTCGTCGGCAAAGGCGAGATTCGAGGTTAAAAAAAGAACGGCGATAAAAGAAAGAAACAAGACACTTCTCATCGTCTAGAGCGAACAGTTAATGTTCCCCCATCCAATAACGCCTCGCACGCCGATGAGAGAAATGAAAGTGTTCACGATGAGAAACGCGGCAAGAACGATGACGATACCGATCACTGTCCCCGTGAGAATTTTCTTCCCACTTCCCAGGCGCTCTTCCGATCCTCCGGAAGTAAGTATCATGATGCCTCCCCAAGCGAAAAACGGGGGTGCTAAAGCAACGAGAGCAAGCGTGATTCCGAAGTAAATAAAGTGCTGGGCCGTGTGGACCAAATCGCAGAGACTCGTACACGGATTTGTAGCGACCCCTTTCTCGTCTATCACGGTACCGCACGAGAGGAGCGGCCCCCAGTAGGGAACACGAACTTCGTGCGCAAAGCCCAGTACCGGGAGGGCGAGCGCCCCGAGAACAAAAAACGCGATGAGTATACGAGTTGGGATATTCATCGTAGTCGCATAAGTTGCGTCACCTGATCTCCTGCCTGCCGAAGGGCTTGCTCGGCGGTTGCTCTTCCTCCCAAAACGTTCTGCACAGCAAGGTCCAGGATCCGCTGGATTCTCGCGTCATCTATTTCATACCACGAACGGGCCGTGAGTGCCTGTCGGGCAAAGACTGCGTAATCGGGATGCGTGAAGTTTGATCCGATCGTTGACCGAAGCGCCGGCGGTCGCGACGCGGCACCCAGGTAGAGCGAGTTGCCGTTCGGATCCACCGTTACGTACGCCGCGAAGTCCCATGCCCAGCCGCTTGCGCGCGACTGGCGGGAAACCGTAAGACCGATGTACCGAGGAAACGTAATCGACGTTCCTGCGCCTTTCGACTGGAGCACTGGGGCGACTCCGACCCGCACAAAAGGATTTCTCTTTACGACATCCCGGAGGGCCGACTGATACTCGAGCACCATGGCGGTCTTGCCCGCAGCAAAACTGTCGAGTGCGCTCTCCTGGCTGTCGCTCCACGTATATACGGAAGAAGCGATATTTGCGAACTGGAGATAGTAGGTAAACGCATGCAGCCCCGACTGCGATCCTCCAAACGTTGCTTCGGTCAAATCGCGCGAGACCATCTGCGTTCCGTTCTGAAGCATGAGGAGGCTCATAATGTCGACGGCAGTCGGAATCGTCCGCTTCGACCCGCCGATCGCGGCCGCCGCGCGAGTAATCTTCCCGCTTTCGTTTATCACACGAAGCTTGGGAATTATCGCTTGGAAATCTTCCCACGTCCGAGGCGGCTCGACTACCCCTGCCTGATCAAAGAGATCTTTGTTGTAGAAAAGCGCGAGTGTGTCGAGATATAGAGGAAGCGCATAGATCGTCTCGTTGCGGACAAAGTCTTGCTCCGCGACCGCGGGGAAAGCGTCTCGAAACCCAATCAAGTTGAACTGTTGGGAGTCCATCGGCGTGATCCGTTCGAGCTCCTGTGGGAGATCGCGATTCCCGATCATAAAAATATCTGGGCCGCGTCCGGCGGCAAGTGCGTTCACGAGCGCTTCCTTGTATCCGACTTCCGGAACCTCGAGATACGCCACCTCTACGTTCGATCTGAACCTCTGATACGCCTCGATCACGGCCTTAAACGCGCTCGCGTCTTCAAAACCCCACACAACGAGGGATACCTTCTCGCCTCCTGTTTTAGGGCGAAGATTGATAACGACGAGGGAAATAATCCCAAATACGAGAAGCGCTCCTCCGGCGACAAGTGCTATTTGGGTAGGTCGAAATTTCATATCTCTCAGCGCAAAACGCCGCTAGATGAGCACGACCCCGACGAGGCGGTCGCCCGGCTTTATATTCATGATTCTCACTCCCTGGGCCGATCTCCCGGTCATCCGTACTCCCGAAAGCGAAGTTCTGATGACCTGGCCTTTCGCGGAGAGTGCGAGGATTTCCGTCTGATCTCCGACAATCTGAGCTGCCACGAGCGGCCCGGTTTTCGGAGTGATGTTCGCCGTTCGAATCCCCGACCCGCCGCGGTTCTGAACCTTGTATTCCTTAAGTTGTGTCTGCTTTGCGAAGCCGTTCGTCATCACGACAAGAAGCTTTTCCTCGCCGATTTTTTTCTCATCTCCTCCTTCGATTATATCAAAGCCCGCAATGTGATCTCCGCCGCGCAAGCGGATCGCGCGCACGCCGGCGGCGGTGCGGCCCATCCCCCGAATCTGCGACTCTTTGAACCTGATCGACTGCCCCTTCTCTGTTGTTACAACTATCTGATCTTTGCCGCTTGAGAGCCGCACCCACTTCAGAGCGTCGCCTTTCTTAAGCGCAATTGCAATGATGCCCGTCCGGCGAATGCTTAGAAAATCGGCGAGTGGAGTTTTCTTGATGAGACCATCCCTCGTTACCATCACGAGGTATTGCACATCCCGCTTTTTGGATTTGCCGCTCGATTCGGAGGGATAACTCACAATCGCGCTCACTTTCTCGTCGGACGGAAGTTCTAAAAAGTTATGAATTGCTTTGCCCTTGGAAATCCTCGTCGCGGCGGGAATCTCGTACACCTTGGTCTGCAACACCTTCCCCCGTTCGGTAAAGAAGAGAATATTGTCATGCGTCTTTGCGGCGAAGAACTGGCTCAAAAAGTCTTCCTCCGCGACATCCGACCCGATGAGGCCCTTCCCACCCCGGCGCTGAGATTTGAATGTATCCGGCGGGAGTCGCTTCACGTACCCCCCGGCCGAGAACGTAATGATCGCATCCTCTTCGGGAATAAGATCTTCGTCTTTGAACTCTTTGAGTCCGGTTGCGACAATCTGCGTCCGTCGCGCGTCCCCGTATTTCCCTTTGAGTTCCTTCACTTCCTCTTTGATGAGCCCGAGAAGGCGCGCTGGGCTTTTCAAGATAAGTCCGAGCTCTTTCACGAGCGCGAGTTTTTCCTTAAGTTCTGCTTCTATTTTTTCCCGTTCGAGTGCGGCAAGCGTTTGGAGCTTCATCTCAAGGATTGCGGTTGCCTGGACATCGCTCAATTTGAAGTTTTTTATGAGATTCGTATGCGCATCCTCCCGATCTTTCGATTTTTTGATCGTCGCAATGACGCGATCGATGACGTCAAGCGCTTTTGCAAGGCCGGTCAGGATATGCGCCCGCTCTTCCGCTTTCTTCAAGTCGAACTGCGTGCGGCGCCGGACAACTTCCTTCCGATATGCAAGGTACTCAGCGAGAACATCTTTCAAAGACAAAAGCTGAGGCTGGAGTCCTCCGACGAGCGCAATCATGTTCAAGTGAAAATCTCTTTGAAGATCGGTGTGCTGATAGAGTTGATTTAGCACCCGCTGAGGAGATGCATCGTTTTTGAGCTCGACGACGACGCGGAGGCCCTCGCGGTCAGATTCGTCACGGATGTCTCGTATGCCTTCGATCTTTTTGTCCTGCGCAAGTTCCGCGATTTGCTTCACAAGCTCCGACTTATTCACCTGATAGGGGATCTCGGTGATCACGATGTCGAATTGCTTGTTTTTCCGTTCTTGGACCTCGGCCTTCCCGCGAGCCGGGATCGATCCTTTCCCGGAAGCATACGCTTCGCGGATCGCTTTCCCGTCAAAGATCACTCCGCCAGTCGGGAAATCGGGGCCTTTTACGAACTTAAGAAGATCGTCCGTCGTGGCTTTCGAATCGTCTGCCAGGGCAAGAATCGCGTCCGCCACCTCACCGAGATTATGCGGGGGGATGTTCGTTGTCATGCCGACCGCGATGCCGAGACTTCCGTTCAAGAGAAGATTTGGGAGTTTTGCGGGAAGCACCTTCGGCTCCTCTCGTGTTCCGTCATAGGTTGGCTGCCAATCGACAGTCTCCTTCTCAACATCGACGAGTATCTCCTCGGCGATCCGCGAAAGCTTGGCCTCGGTATAGCGGTACGCGGCCGCGGAGTCCCCATCTATTGATCCGAAGTTTCCTTGGCCCGTCACGAGGGGATAGCGCAGAGAAAAATCCTGCGCCATCCGAACGAGCGCGTCGTAGACCGCCATATCGCCGTGAGGATGATATCGCGCAAGAACTTGCCCGATGACATTTGCGGCCTTCCGGAACTTCGAAAGATGCGTAAGTCCGCTGTCCCACATATCCCACAAAATTCTCCGATGCACGGGCTTCAATCCATCGCGAACGTCGGGAAGCGCTCGGCTCACAATGACCGACATCGCGTAGTCAAGATAGGACTCGCGGAGTTCCTGGGTTATTTCTCTTTTCTCGAGCTGCGACATAGGTTTAGCGTGGAGGCTGAATGATATATTCTCGGGGCGCTTTCAAAATCCCCCCGAGGTCCTGGATTTTCCCTTTGAATCCTTCGTAGAGAATTGCACTTCCGCGCCTTACCGCGTCAAAAAATGTCGGTTCTTCTTGTACGGGCTCGTTCGACGCGGGCGCGACAGAATTCCCGATAAGATTGTTGAAATAAGCGAGCCACACGTAAACAACGAGAGCCATCGCAATCGTGCTGAAAACTACGACCCATTTCCGCTTTGTCGGCTCGTCCGCTGACTGAATTTTGTGGAGAAATCCTCGGTATTCCATATGTGCTTACGCCTTTGCGACAAGAAGCACGATGTGATTTTTCTTCCCCACGATGTCTTTGGACTTGAAAACAAACTTTTCTTCTGCCGCGCCTTTGTGCCCCATCGATTTTAGAAACTCGAGCGGCGTCCGGCTGTAACTCGGGATGACAACACTCGGCTCGATTTGACGAACAAACTTCAAAGCTGCATCGGGCGCAAGTCCCTCTCCGCCGAGAGGAAGAAAAAGTACATCTGGTTCGCCGACTTCCTCAATGACCTCCTTATCTCCGAGTTTCGAAAAGCGGGGCAAGATCGCGTATTTCACTTCTTCCCATCGAACAAGATAGCCTGTTTTGATGACCTTCCCGGACTCGGCGGAAACAGGAAACCCCCGGATTTCTATGCCCTTCGTTTCATATTCGCCTGGAAAAGCGATCTCAATGGTGCCCGACGGGTCGGGAAATCCAATGGCGTCTACGGGAACCTCCGTCCTCAGGGCGGCATCGGCCTTCAGGCGATTATTCGCGGCATCGACAAGGAGCGACGTGTCGCCGCTTTGGAGCCGAAAGCAATTTTCGCCGAAGTAACTGATAACCACAAGCTGATTTTACCAGAAATTGATAGAAATTTCCAGCTCGCTTTTGTAGTTTTTCCCGAAATTTGCCTTTTCAAAAGTCTTCTGTATAATCGCCATGATGCCAAAAGCGGAGGGAAACGGTAAAACGAACGCAATGCTCGCCCAAATCCTCAAAAACGGCGTCCCCGGCTCCGAGTGGCCGAAAGAGGGAGTCGTTCTCGAGGTCGAGCTCATCAAAAAAGCGCCTCGCCAGCTTTTCTTTGATATGGGAAAATTCGGAACAGGAATCGTCTACGGGTTGGAGCTTTTGAACGCTCGCGAGATCGCGAGGAACCTAAACGTCGGAGATCGCCTGTCTGCAAAGATTACGAATCTCCACGGAGAAGGGGGCTATACGGAACTTTCGCTTGCCGAAGCCGACAAACAACGCGTCTGGCAGCAAGTGAAAGAACTCCAGGAAAGCGGGGAGGTGGTGAAGGCCAGGGTGTTCGCCGCAAACGCCGGTGGACTCTCTGCGACGCTGGGAGATCTCGATGTGAAGGCGTTCCTTCCCGTTTCGCAGCTTTCAAACGATCACTATCCGCGCGTTGAGGAAAACGACCGGCTGAAGATTGCCGAGGAGCTCAAAAAATTCATCGGCGAAGAGTTGAACGTCAAAATTATCGATGTGAACCCCAGAGCCAACAAGCTCATTATTTCCGAGCGGGAAGTCTTAAGCGCGAATGTGAAAGAACTCCTTGCAAAATACCAGCCGGGACAAGTCATCGACGGCCTTGTAACCGGCATCGCCGATTTCGGGGTGTTCATTCGCTTCGTGGATGACCCGCAAATCGAGGGAATGATTCATATTTCGGAACTCGAGCATCGAATCGTCGACAGTCCAAAAGAAATCGTGAAAGTGAACGAGGCGGTAAAAGTGAAAGTCATAGACATAAAAGACGGCAAAGTGTTCTTGTCTCTAAAGGCCCTCAAGGCCGATCCCTGGGAGACTATCGGAAACCGCTACACCGCTGGACAAGACGTTGAGGGCGTCGTCTATAAGTTGAATCCCTTTGGCGCCGTCATAAACCTCGGGGGGGGACTCCAGGGCATGATCCATATCTCCGAATTCGGCGGCACTGAAGAGATGAAAAAAGAGCTTGTCATCGGCCAACCCCGCACATTTGTGGTTGACTCCGTAAAACCGGAAGAGAAGCGGATCGTTCTGAAACTCAAAAAGTAGGAGGTTGCGTTTTTCGTGAGAATCTTCCTAGAATAAGAATTGCGCCGCGGTAGCTCAGTGGTAGAGCGCAGCCCTGAAGAGGCTGGCGTCGGGTGTTCGATTCACCCCCGCGGCACTGCGTTAGATCTTTCCGTGTTATTGTAGTAAACATGAACCGCTCCTCCGGTTTTTACGATCTCGGCATTGCGCCGAATATACTGGGTGTTCTTGATAAGCTTGGCTTCAACGTACCAACTCCGATCCAGGAACGATCCATCCCTCCGGCGATTGAAGGAAAAGACCTCATGGGTATCGCCCAGACCGGCACAGGCAAAACGCTTGCTTTCGGAGTTCCCATGGTTCAAGCCGCCCTCGGCGGCAAGCAAGGGCTCGTTGTTCTCCCAACGCGAGAGCTCGCAATCCAAGTCAACGAAACTTTTGAGAAAATCGGCGGGCCGCTCCGGATTCGAACGGCGATGCTTGTCGGCGGAGAGCCTATTCGCCGCCAAATCTACGCACTCCAAAGAAACCCGCAGATTGTCATCGGCACGCCGGGGAGAATTATCGACCACCTCGAACAGAAGACTCTTTCGCTCGGAGCCGTACGCATCCTCGTCCTCGATGAAGCTGACCGAATGCTCGACATGGGCTTCGCGCCGCAGTTGCGGCGAATACTCCAAGTTTTATCACGCGAGCGGCAGACGATGCTCTTCTCGGCCACGATGCCCCAGGACATAGTGGCTATCGCCCAAAGCCACATGAAACTTCCCGTACGGGTGGAAATCGCCCCATCGGGAACTATGGCCGCGAAAGTGACCCACGAACTTTTCTTCGTACAGAGACCGGATAAGCCGCGGCTGCTTGAAAAAATACTTGCGGAATACCGCGGATCGATTCTTGTTTTTTCCAGAACGAAATTCGGAGCGAGAAAAATCGCGGCTGGAGTCCGCTCGCTCGGGCATGCGTCGGCGGAAATTCACTCGAACCGATCCCTGTCCCAGCGGAGAGAAGCGCTCGACGGATTCCGAAACGGGAAGTATCGAATCCTCGTTGCGACAGACATCGCCGCGCGCGGCATAGATGTGAAAGGCATCGAACTTGTCCTCAACTACGACCTCCCGCAAAGCCCCGAGGATTATGTTCATCGCATCGGCCGAACGGGGAGAGCCGGAGGCGTGGGCCACGCAATTTCCTTCGCCACGCCGGACCAAAAAAACGAGGTGCGCGGCATCGAGCGTCTGATTCGGGCAACGCTTCCGCTTTCAAAACTCCCCGAACTTCCTCCAGCGCGCGCGGCCGCTCCCTCGCAAAAATTTCCCTACCCGCATCATCCTCGCCCACAGAGATCTGGCAGTACAAGAGAACCCCGCTTTGGACGACGACCTTCGTTCAGAAATCAGCGGCGGTTCCGATAATTCTGAACGGTGTTGGAGAGGTTTAACGGCCTTGTGGTGCTCTGCGGTTTCAGAAAATAGATGTCCGAACTCAAAGAAAACGAATGGCTAGCTCTCTGCTAGCCATTCTTGTTGTTGCGGAGGAAAAACCCCCTTGTTTTTTCGATATCTTCCGCAATCTTCCGTTTCATTGCCTCATCGTTCCCTTCGAAAAGATCGCCTACTTCGCCTAAAAAAATACACTCCACCTCGTCGTCTGGCACAGCCGGAACCTGATCGAAACAAAAAATTTCTAACTTCGGCCTGCTCATTTCTTTCGCCGGCGCAAGACAGATCGCTCCCCGATATTCCTTCCCTCCGTGCCGAAGGACTCCTGCGTAGATTGAGAGTTTGGGAAGCACACTTCCCCGCTCGTACTCGATGTTTATCGTAGGGAACCCAAGCGAGGAAGCATGCTTCCTGCCCGACACAACTTTCCCCCGAAGAATCGCTATCGGCCTACGGTTTTCTTGTGGCATGCAAGCTCGAGCGCCGCGCGGACCGCATCGGCTCCCACGTGAACTCTTTTTTTTGCCTGGAACTCGTTGAACGTCGTCAGAATCCCGAAGCCGACCGGCATGCCATAGTCGAGCGTCACCCGCAGGATCCCTTCGCTTACGATCTTCGAAACGTATTCAAAGTGTGGCGTTTCGCCTTTGATGATAGCTCCGAGTGCCACAAGCGCGTGGTAGCGCTTCTTTTTTGCGAGGAGTTGTAACGCAAGCGGAATCTCTACTGACCCGTTCACGCGGAGCAGAGTGATGTTGGCGCCCTTCACCCCGCGAGCCGCAAGTTCTTTTGATGCCTCGCGAAGCAATGCGTTGGTGACCTCGCGGTTAAATCGAGACGCCACGATTCCCACCCGGAAACCGGCTACGTTGCAAAGCTTAACGTCTCTCTCCTTTTCGTGTCGCTGCATAAGGAAAAAACTTTAGCATCTCTTTGAGGTATTTCGCAAATATGTCGAATTCGAGATTGACGTCGCCCCCAACGCGCTTCGTGCTAAGGTTGGTATGCGAAAGTGTATACGGAATAAGGGCGACCGAAAAACCATCTTTGGATTTCTCGACTACCGTAAGGCTTACGCCCTCAACTGCGACTGACCCTTTCGGGGCTACAAGAGGGAAAAATGTCTTCGGGACCGCAATTTCAAGCGTCTTTGAATCCCCTTCGCGGGATACTCTTCGAATTCTCCCAACTGTATCTATGTGGCCAGAGACGAAATGCCCGCCGAGAAGTGAGTTTGGGGTAAGTGATCTCTCAAGGTTAACTGTTTCGCCTACCTTGAGTTCTCCGAGGTTTGTTCTCCGGAGCGTCTCCGGCATATATTCGAACTTTATCGTGCCGCGTGAACCACCCACGACAGTCGAGCAGACGCCGTTTATGGAAACGCTGTCGCCTCGCCGAGCGTGAAATCCCTTCGGGGTTTTTACGGAAATTGTAAGAATGCCTCTCGATCTTGTAAGGCGGACTATCTCGGAGGTCGTTTCGACGATTCCGCTGAACATTTTTTTGTCGGGCTGCCGGGATTTGAACCCGAACTAAATCCTCCCAAAGGACTCGTGCTGCCGTTACACTACAGCCCGTAAGCCCCTTTAACTTAGAGGGTTTTTCCTATATTATCAAGCAGAAATATTGGAATATCTGCCCCCGTAGCTCAATGGATAGAGCAGCGCTCTTCTAAGGCGTTGATGTGGGTTCGATTCCTGCCGGGGGCGCCCGCCTTCGCTCAAGCTTCGGCGAGGCAAGCCCGAGGCGCGCTTAGCTCAGTGGTAGAGCGACTCGTTTACACCGAGTAGGTCCGGGGTTCGATCCCTCGAGCGCGCACTATAAGTTTCGGTTCAGCGTATAAAAATTCTCCAAAAGCTTCGCGGCGCTTCGGCGAACTCAGTGTGCGCTGTTAAGTCTATAGAAGTTTTCGAGTAGCTTGGCTACGAGAACCGGCCCCGTGCCGCCGGGAGTGGGAGTATAAAAAGAAAGTGCTCCGTCTTCGAGGTGAGAAATATCCAAATCTCCGACAAGTTTTTGGTTTTCGTTTTGCGAATAACTGAAATCCACCACTCCCGCGCCGCGCTTCAGCATTTCCGGCTTCAAGAGGCCCGCTTTGCCGGCGCCAGAAACCACGAGATCTGCATGCTTCAGAACTTCGTAATCGGAGCCGCGACGGAGAACAAAAAGTTCTTTCGCTCGACCCATGAGCCAGGTCGCGATAGGCCTGCCGATCAAAAACCCGGGGCCGACAACTGCGGCAATTTTCCCCGTGAGTTCGAATTTCATGCGCTTCAGTATCTCTTCCACCGTTGCAACTGCCGGCGGAAGAACTGTCCCTCGCTCGGCATAGAACGCTCCCATTGCTCGTTCGCCCAACACATCCACATCTTTTTCTCTCGGGATTGCGTTCAAAATGTATTGCTTGTTCAGATGTTCGGGAATCGGGAGCTGGACAAGAATCCCGCCGCATGTCGTGTGAGCTGCAATCTCACCGACTTTTTCTCGAAGAGAGTCGCTCGACTCCGTCTTGGGGAATCGATAGATCCGGTAATCGACTCCGAGTTGCCGCGCAGTTTCCTCTTTGAGTTTCTGAAAACTTTCTGAAGCGGAGTCCTTCCCGATCAAAAACCCTGCGAGAAATCTCCGTGGGGTTTGTTTTTCCTTGAGCTCCAAAAGAAGCTCTTCGGCGATCCGTTTGCCGTCAATAATTGTCACGAGAGTGTCTAATCGATCCCCGGCACGGGAAACTTGAGCGCAAAGTCCCGCACCTCTGATTTAAGTTCCACAAGGCGTGCCGGATTGTCTTTGTTTAAAATTGCCTGGTCGATAAAGCCCGCGACTGTTTCCATGTCTGCTTCTTTCAACCCCCGAGTTGTCATCGCGGGCGTGCCGAGCCGCACCCCTGAAGGATCCATTGGTTTCCGAGGATCATAGGGAATCATATTTTTGTTAATCGAAATGTTCACTTCTTCCAACGCATGCTCCGCTTCCTTCCCGGTAACTTGTTTGCTCCCATATATGTCGACGAGAACGATGTGGTTGTCGGTCCCGCCGGAAATGATCCGGTATCCGCGCTTTGTGAGTGCGGCCGCGAGCGCTCGGGCGTTCGTAATGATCTGCGCGCTGTATGCTTCAAACTCCGGCTCAAGCGCTTCCCCGAAGGCAACGGCTTTTGCGGCGTTTATGTGATCGTGCGGTCCGCCTTGAACTCCCGGGAAAACTGATCGATCGATATCCTTCGCGAACTTCTCTTTGCACATAATCATCGCGCCCCGCGGGCCGCGAAGGGTTTTATGAGTCGTGGTCGAGATAACGTCAAAGTACGGAATGGGACTTTCGAGCTGTTTGCCCGCAATAAGGCCAGCAATATGCGCGATATCCGCGAAAGTAAAAGCTCCGATCTTGTCGGCGATTTCTTTGAACCGCTTCCAGTCCAGGTTGCGGCTGTAGGCGGAAAATCCCGCAAGAATCATTTTCGGCTTTTCCCGAAGCGCAATTTCCTCAAGTTCGTCCATATCAATCACTTCCGTGTCGCGCCGCACCGTATACGGAATGATAGTGTAAAGTTTGCCCGAGAAATTGAGCGGGTGGCCGTGTGAAAGATGGCCTCCTTGGTCAAGAGAAAATCCGAGTACTTTATCTCCCGGCGAGAGGAGGGCCATGTAGACCGCGAGGTTCGCGGGACTCCCCGAGAGCGGCTGGACATTCACGTGTTCTGCGCCGAAGAGTGCCTTCGCGCGGTCTATCGCGAGCGATTCCATCTCGTCAATTACGGCATTCCCGCCGTAGTACCGCTTCCCCGGATACCCTTCGGAATACTTATTCGTGAGAACACTCCCCATCGCTTCGAGAACTGCCGGAGAAACGTAGTTTTCGGAGGCGATGAGCTCCAGGCCCTCTTTTTGCCGGACTTTTTCTTTTTCAATGAGGGCTGCAACTATGTTGTCCTTCATTATTTCCTTTTCTTGGAGATTTTTACCGGCATTTTCCTCGTCTCGACCTTCGGCAACTTCGATTCCCTCACTTCCCAGTCAAGGTACATACGCGGGAGCATCATTTCCGGCTTCCATGCCGTCTCCACTTCGCCAAGCTCTTGTGAAAGTTGATACTTGCCGCCCTCTCCAACGTAATCGATCGAGCTTTCTTTGAGCGGCGCTACTTCGTAGAACACCATCTGCGCGATGCGGCGTCCTACGACAAGCGGGATCGAAAAGTACCGCGAGTTGTTCGTAACCTCCATCGTCCACCTATTGAAATATCCGACGTCTCCCCAGCCGGCATCCTTGCAAACCTCGACAAAATTTCTTCCCAACGAGGATCGTGCATACATTTTCGCTACGCAGACGTCCTTTCCGCCGATGAACTCCTGCGTGTGAGCGAGAATCGTCTCGCCCGGCTCAAGGATTATGACGCGGGTTTCGTTCGGTATGTTTTCAAAGCTTTGCCCGAGCCGTTTCCGCACAAATTCAATTGGTTCCGCTTCAAACGGCCCCGACCAGACGATTTCCGTGGAATTGTTGTCGTAAATATTGTGGACGGTCGCTCGCCCCCCGGGGTGCCGCTCGCGCCAGTACCAGTTTCCCAAAGAAACGTCGTAGCTTGTCGTCTTCAAATTCCGCTCAACGAACGGCCTGATGATAATCGTGCCGCGCTTCAAATGATTCAAAACTTGATCTCGAGAAAGGAGCATGAGTGAAGTGCTTATAGACTACAACCCCGGAGGTTCTTTTACAATTCTTTTCTGGGGACGGATCGGGGAAAACTACACGAGTGACCAAATGAGTTTAGCGGTCTTTTCGGAGTCATGACGAATAAAGCCTCGGGGGCGCACGAGATTTCCTATCACAAGCATTGGACCTCGCTTGTTGCCTCTTCTCCTTGACGACGGGAAATTCTCCCGGTCAAGCTTTACCCAAAACGACTCTTCTTGAGCGTATGGCCGGAGCCGATTCGGCTTCGGCCGCTTACTCGAAACGACCACGTAGTCGATCACGTTCTTTCCCACGTACCGTTCCATAACCTTCAAAAAATCGGACGCCCGGAATCCGCTCGTCTCTCCCAGTTTTGTCATAAGATTCACGAGATAAACCACCTTGGCGCGAGTTTTCTTGAACGCAGGCTTCACCCCGCGGACAAGAATGTTTGGAATAAGACTTGTGTAGAGATCCCCGGGGCCGATTACGACAATGTCCGCCCGGAGAATTGCTTTCTCTGCTCGTGGGTTGATGATCACGGGGGGACTAAGCCACGCGCGCTTGATCCGTACACGCCCGTCATGCCGAGGAATATCTATATTCGTCTCACCCCTGATTATCTGTCTGTTCTCGAGCTCTGCCCAGAGCCGTGTTTGACGAAGCGTCACGGGAAGAACGTCTCCTTGTGTTCCAAGCATCTTTGCCGCCTCTCCGACGGCCTTTTCAAAACTTCCCGTCAGCCGCTCGAGGGCCGTAATCATCAGGTTTCCAAAGCTGTGTCCCGAAAGACTTTTCCCTTCCCGAAAACGGTAGTTGAAAAGCTCGAAGAGAATCTTATTTTCTTCCCGGGAGAGAGCGAGAAGTGCCCGCCGGATGTCGCCCGGGGGAAGGATCCCGAATTCTTCACGGAGAATGCCGGTCGAACCTCCTTCGTCCGCCATCGTCACGATCGCAGTGAGATTATGAAAATATTTTTTGAGACCGACAAGCACTGCGAAGATTCCCGTTCCTCCACCTATCACTACAATGCGAGTTTTCGCGTCTTTCTTCATATCGGCATTATATCTCCGGCTTTGCCTTATGACCATAAAGAAAACGCGGCTGCCGTTAATCCGGCAAGCCGCGTGTTTCAAAAAAAGCCCGGCGGTGGAATGCGCCGCCGGGACCATGAACTAAACTGAAAGATCATCGCGAGCGTCTCGATCCTCGAGTACAGGAGCTCGACATCCTCCGAGACCAGGTATAGTGGGGACCGTTGCACCAGCTGCACCGTAATTTCGATTGAGCTGCGCGCGCTGCATCCCAGAATTGACCGAGTTCGGAGGGAAGCTCTGAGATGGTTCCTTCCCAGCTCTTCTCCACTCGAAGGCCTACGATGTGCTGACCCTCGCGGAAAGTTGCGGGGGTTAAGCGATGGGTTTCGATTACTATCCAATCTGTACCATCGGTCTTTGCCCCGGACCTGATCGCAGAGATCGTTGCAACGACCATCGGGATACAGAACAAAGCGCGGTATCCCGCCTTCGGATGGTCGCACTCGGATCTATACTGTCGAAACGGAGCTCCTGTGAGCGAACAAACAACCACTGCTCGGTCGTTGGTGGATCCACCCTCTTCGACGCAGCCTACCGAGAACTGAAGAGAGCGGTTCGTTCGTGGACAGAATGCTTCGGGAACACCGTACCACGTTGTATCCCCGGCGTTCTGTTTCTCCGCCGGAAGAGGCAGGAGTGATGCGACAACAAAGCCCCTGCCGATCTCTTCCACTAACCTACAACCGGCGCGGAGAAATCCAATAAAAGGATCCGGGTCCTCCCATCGCGCTAATCGAGTCTTGGCACGAACTTCGGTTAACCCCACAATTGGTCGTACTGTTCGTTCTAAAGCCTCTCCCGCTTCCACTCGCATTGACTCCCCCACAGTGAACCACAGAGTTTGAGATTATCCCGGGGTGGGATACCCTGCGGCAACCGAATTAAGCTTCTAGTTATAGAGGGTAAGACTGAACGAAGGAAGAAGTCAATGATAATAGTGGGTGAGCGACCGGACTTGAACCGGCAACCGCCAGGGCCACAACCTGGTGCTCTACCATTGAGCTACGCCCACCATAATGCACATACAATCTACTCCCGCGAGCGAGCTTTTGCAACCGAAGCACGAGCGCCAACCCGTCTCCTGATATAATTGAGGACACAGGATGTCTAACCTCTTTTCCGATCCAGCCCTTCTTGCGGGTCAAAACGAATTTTTCGTGTACTGCGCCGTCTACGTTGCAACGATTTTCATCGGAAACGTCTCTGCCTTTGCAAGTTTCTGGGTAGCCCCAATTCTTTCACTGGGTCCGTGGGGGATTCCGCGCCTTATTCTGGCGATTTTCCTCGGCAACGTAAGCGGAGATCTCCTTTGGTACTCACTGGGAAGAGGACTTCGCGACACCCGAATCGGAAATTTCGTAATGAACCGGATCCCGCGGCACCATGAAAAATTTGAGGAGCTCGTGCAGAAAAACGGGGTGCGATGGTTTTTCATGACAAAGCTTCTTTACGGATCGGTGCCGCCGATCGTGTTCTCGCTTGGCTGGTCAAAGGCGTCTTTCAAGAAGTTTTTCTCAACGTCCGTCCTTGCAACGCTCGCATGGCTGCCAATTCTTCTCGGAATCGCCTACGGACTTATTGCGGGGCTTACGCCGCTCCGCACCGCGGCGTTCTTCAACAGGTTCTGGTGGGTTTTTCTTCTCGGCCTTGCGCTCTTCTTAACTGCCGAATACTTCGCCGCAAAACTTTTGCGAAAAACTTTGAAATCGACTTTTACTGCTCGTCTGCATATTGACAGAAACCATTAAAAAACGTAGAGTTTCAAACAAATGGCGGCTTCGGCAGAAAAACTTCTTCCACTCAGTACTCCCGAAGAGCAGGCAGTGAAGCTTATAACCACAACGACGGAAGCGGTCAGGCTCTATAACTCCACGAAAGACGCTGGAGCGAAAAGGGCCATAAAAAATCAACTGGCCGTGATTTACGGAGAGATAATGGAAAAAAGTAAAGATGGATCGGTCGACGAAAGAACGAGTCGGCTCTTTCAAGATTTACTTCAACCGATTGTTTTGGGGCGCGAGGGTCCGTTAGAACAAGGGCCTTCCCTGACCCAGAGTAAGATTGCCAGAATGATACGGGGCGATGTTGCGACACAAATTACGAGGGAAAGAGATGATCAACCCGCCCGCGTTGCCGACGTGGTGGTCATGCCGAAACTAACCGGAGACACCGCCGTCTCTGCAGTAGAAACGATTGTGGTGCCCGAAGGACTGAACGCACAAATCGAAGGGGCGCCTCCTGTAGAAGTAACTCCTGACGTCCTTGAGTATCGAAAAAAAATCATGGCCGCGGCGCAAGGAATCGCTTCCGCTTTCCCCGGCGCAAAAACACTCCAGGAGCGGAGAAAAATAACCGCAGACGCAGGGAAATTCTTTGCAGTCGCCGAACAAATGGATGCGGAGGGTAGTCCCAAGATGACCCGCAAGATGCTCCTTCAAATAGGCGAGCTTTTCCGCCCCGTCATCGGATACAAAGAGGTAGTCCCAGAACGAGATATTTCACTCCCAACCCCGGAGAGAGCGAGTATCGAAATCGGCAAACGGCTGGCGATACGGGCGAGCAAAAACGAAATACCTCACGACAAGTTTAAACAGATGACCACAATGCTCGATACCGTGGGCTCGCTCCTTCACAAAACGGCAGGGGCAAGACACACCGCGCAAGAATTTCGGAGTGCTCTTGAGTTCCTCCGAAGTCTTCCCCGGCCAGATCTTGTTACGGACGACGAATTCTCCCGACTTGAAACAGCACTTGAAGCCGCCCGAGTTGAACAATCTGGGCCTGCAACTCAAGGGATAGAAGCTACTCTCCCGCCCGAGCAACACGTATCCGAAATTCCACCTCCAGTAACGGAACCCGAAGCTCCCATAGCGAAGATTGCAACCGAGGAGTTTCCCTCGCTCGAAGTGGAAAGGTCAGAAGGGACTCGCCCAGAGATCAGCCCCGAGAAATCCGAAAGCGACGAAACGCCCGGACTTCAATTCAAGCTCGATATTCTTCTCGAAGGATGGAACCCCGGAGAAAAACAGATCGGTGCGCTTCGCGCCATCGTAGAAGATAAGACGAGTTCTTGTAGGAAAGGTATTGTTGCTCTTTTCGAGATCGCCGCAGCTGGAAGCGACGAGAGGAAACAGAAACTTGCTCAGAAAATCATTGCATGGCTTTCTCCCGAGAATGCGGAGAAGGCGGTTACGAAGGCAAAAACTCTTGGGATTTTTGAATCAGCGGAGATATAATTAAAGATATGGAGAGCGCACTAAGACTTGAAGTTGCAGGGGGAGAATCCCTCGACGCAGAGCTCGCCCAAGCGAAAACCGAACTCCAACTCCTTGAAGATACTTTCGCGGGCGACCCCGATGCAAACGAAACCGAGTTTGAGTCGCAAAAGCAGGCGTTGCTCGCTAAAATCGCTGAGATCGAGGAACGACAAAAAACTGCTGCCGTAGCGATAACTCCCGAAGTCGCTACACCGGAAGCCCCTCCCCAGCTAGAAACCAAAATCGTGGAAGAAGGACCGCCCCCGCCCGATGCCGAGACTGCGGTAACAGAGGCGATGGAAGAACCAAGCGCAGTAGAGGCAGCTGTCGCGGCGGCAGTTCCAGAAGCGCCACCCGAAGAAAGAAAAAGACTTGTTAAGCTCCTTCGCACGCCGGAAGCGGCGAAAAACCTCGGCAAGAAAGTCGGATCGTTTTTGAAATCACTCCTCCCTAAGTCGAGCTGGAAAGGAGGCTGGAAAGAAATCCTCGCGGGCGGCGCAGCTGGAGCCGCAACGCGATACGCGATCCGGGCAGCCTACGGAAGCAATATTTGGTGGGCGGCGGGAGCAGGGGCCGCAGGCGGGGCCATGACGGGCGCCGTTCGAGAAATCCTCGTGCAGAGAAAGAGACTTGTTTCGGCTGCAGATATTAGAAAGCAACTTGAGGAAACAAAAGATATGACCAAGGCGACGCTCATCGTCACAAAAGCAGAGGAAGCATATAAAAACGCATGGATTTCCGGAGACGAAGAAGACGTCCGTCGACTGGCCGAAGAACTCAGAACCGTAAAAGAATACATCTCTGGAGAGGTGGAAACCGAATCTCATCTCGGTGAGAAAGAAAGGATCCTGTCAATTCTTAAACATGCCGACAAAATACAAGAGGAAATTCCCGCAACAAAACGCAAGGAGGTTGAAGAGCTTCTGAAAACCATCAACTTCGAGCGCGGTCCTCTCCAAAGAAGGAAGATCGCCGGCGCGGCGATGCGCGGCGCGCTCGTGGGCGCAGTCGGCGGCGCCGTTGGAGGAGCACTCGCAAGCTGGATATCAGAGCATATCAACATCGGTGGCGCGGCAACGGAAGAAGTTATACTAAAGAAAACGGAGGCAGCAACCCGTGCGGCATCACAAGAACTCCAGCAAGAACTTCTCGCTAAAAAAGCCGAGGTGTCGGCAGGGGCAACCGCACGAGCTATGGAGAAAGCGCAGGAAGAACTGCTTACCCAGAAATTCTCGGCTGCTGCAGAGAAGGGAGAAGGAGCTACACATGTGGCCCGCAAACTCATCCACGATTATCTTGCAAACCAAAACCATCTAAATCCCGATGAGTTTAGCGGATTTTCGACCGAACAACTTGTCTGGGCGGAAGATGCTCTGCAACGAACAGTGGGAACGCCGGGCGGAATCGCAGTCCAACCAGAAATGAGATGGGAATTTACGGGGAATGAAATCAAAAGCATTCTCGAGAAAGCCCGCGGCTTGAGCGAAGAACAAATGAAAAGCCTTTCCGGCCTCCTGAAAGATCCGGCCCACCGACTCTCGAGTAAAACCCTCGAATTTATGACAAACTGGGAGGGAGTAACAGACGAGGCGAATAACTTCTGGTCCGAAGCGAGGGAGGCAGCAGAAGCGGCAGGACGAGACGCGGCAGCGGAGGCACAAGCTACTTTTGAAACAACCAGGGCAGCGGCCGAGGAGATCACAACCGAGAAAGCGACGGGAGCGGCCCAAAAGGCCATGAATGCAACGCTCATGAGGGTTTTGAAATATGGGGGAGTCGCGGCGACTGCAATTGGAGTCGGAGTACTCGCCAAAAAGAAAGGTTCTGTGATAACGGGAGCTATTAGAGAACGACTAGCGAGTCGAGGTGAGAGAAAAGGTGGAGCCGTGGAATCAACGCTTGGGATTGGCGGGGTGCCTCCGCCGACCCCCTCCGAGATCGCACCCGAAAGCGATGCCGCTAGACCTCAAGACGCAATAACCCAATCGGCTCCAGCCGCCGAAACTGCTCCCGCGACCAGTCCCGAAGAAATTCCTAAGACCAGCGAAGCGATCGAGAAGTTTGAGGAGTCTTGGCGTCAAAAGGGCGTAATTATAAGAACGAATGTCTCGTCTTTCAAAGAATTTACGGATCTTGTTTCCAAGCTTGAAAAGATAGAAAAGGTATTTAACAAAATCGGGATCGAACGACTTAAAAGTTCTGTTTTTTCTTTGATCACCGAGGAGGAATCTTTCCGGGGTGCGAGCGGCACTCTCCGGATTAGCGTGAATCAAGGCCCCGAGGCCATTCAAAAATTCCTCGAAGAAAACCTGCCTAGCGTCGAACAAAAAGCGTAATACCATGACCAAAACACAATCAGTCTTGGACAAAGACAGTAAAACCATCCTCGAGGCACTCGGAGTGGAAAACCTTTCAGGACGAGACGCCGAAGAGGTCGTGAGCGCCGCCCTCGATCACGTAAATAAAGTAATTCTTGAAACCGTCGTTTTGAGTCTCGACGAGAAGCAACTTGTCGATTTCAAGGCAGCTCTCCAGAAAGAGACCTTCGAGGAGGAGATTGCTGCAATTACCGCAAAGGTACCCGGCCTTGCGGACGCAATCGAGGAAGCAGTCCAAAAAGAATTCCTGGTACTCCGAGCGGCCAAGGAGCGCCTGGATTTAAAAAAATAAAGAGTTTCCCGCACCGGATCTCTTTTCATTTCCAAATTCTCTGGTATTATTGAGCGTACTTCCACATGCAAACGCTTTTCAAAAACATCTTCTGGGCGATTGTCACCCTTATTATAATCTCGTTCGTCTTCTCGGGAGTCCTCGGAACCGACAGGGCTGAGGCGCCGCAAAAGTTAAGCTTGAGTCAACTCGCCGATAGAATCGCGAAGGGTGAAGTTCAAACTATCACTATCCGCGGAGATGAGCTCTCGATAAAGCTCTCCGACGAGAAAAAAGCTGTCGCTGAAAAAGAGTCCGAGATCGGACTCACCGAGACGCTCAAAAACTTCGGCGTCGAAACAGCAAAGCTCGGTGCTGTTGAACTTGTCGTCGAAAACCAGAGCGGCTGGCAGTTCTGGGCCGGAATTCTCATCCCGACGCTTCTTCCTCTGATCGTCATCGGGTTTGTCTTCTGGCTCATGTTCCGCCAGGCAAGGACGGGGGTAAATCAGGCGTTCAACTTCGGCCGCTCGAACCTTCGCCTCTCGAACTTCAAAGAAAAAGTAACGTTCAAAGACGTCGCGGGACTGAAAGAAGCGAAGGAAGAACTTGTTGAAGTCGTTGATTTTTTGAAGAATCCGAAAAAGTTTCTCGATCTCGGAGCCCGCATTCCACGCGGGATACTTCTCATGGGGCCGCCGGGAACCGGGAAAACGCTCATTGCTCGCGCGACCGCAGGAGAGAGTAACGTCCCCTTTTTCTACATTTCAGCTTCCGAATTCGTAGAAATGTTTGTGGGAATAGGCGCCAGCCGCACGCGCGACGCTTTTATGACCGCGAAGAAAGCATCTCCGGCGATCCTCTTCATCGACGAAATCGACGCCGTCGGCCGACAACGGGGAGCGGGACTCGGCGGAGGAAATGACGAGCGCGAACAGACGCTTAATCAAATACTCGTCGAACTCGATGGTTTTGATCGCGACACTCGCGTTATTGTCCTTGCGGCCACAAATCGGCCAGACATATTGGACCCGGCCCTTCTCCGACCGGGACGATTCGACCGGCGCGTGGTGCTCGACCTCCCCGATCTCAAGGACCGGGAGGAGATTTTGAAAATCCACAGCCATGGGAAAACCCTTACCCAAGGCATAGACCTACGGAAAGTCGCCGTGCGCACGCCGGGGTTCTCGGGAGCCGATCTTGCGAACCTCATGAACGAAGGAGCGATTCTCACCGCCCGCCGAGGCAAGAAAACGATCGGCCAAGAGGAACTCTTTGAGGCAGTCGAAAAAGTTGTCTTGGGACCCGAACGGAGAAGTCGGGTGATCTCCGTGAAAGAAAAAGAAATCACCGCATATCACGAAGGGGGGCACGCTCTTGTCGCCGCGGCACTCAAGGGCGCGGATCCGGTCCACAAGGTTTCAATTATAAGCAGAGGCATTGCGGGAGGATATACGATGAAGCTCCCCGTAGAAGAAGAGCGTCTCCGCACGAAGAAACAGTTTCTCACCGACCTCGCGGCTATGATGGGAGGGTACGCTTCCGAAAAACTGACTTTTGGGGACGTTTCAACCGGCGCATCAAACGATCTCCGGGAAGCGTCTGAGCTTGCGCGGAAACTTGTTACAAAATACGGAATGAGCGAATCCCTGGGACCGATGACATTCGGGAAAACCGAGGAGCTTATCTTCTTGGGCCGCGAAATTGCAACGGAAAAAAATTATTCTGAAAAAGTCGCGGCGGAGATTGACCGCGAAGTGAGAAGTTTCATCTCTCATGCGTATGACGTAGCCGTTCGGATACTTAAAAACAACAAGGCGGCGCTAAAGAAAGTTGCGGTAGCTCTCATTGAAAAAGAGACTCTTGAACAAGAAGATTTTTACGGCGTTTTGAAGCCTTTCAAGATACGGCCGATAGCCATCTAGCGGTGCAATTCCGAAGAGAAAGGATGCCTCTTATTCTCGAACAAAGTGAGCTAACCGAGTTGCTATTTTGTCTTTCGGGTCAACGAAAATCAAGCAACGCCTGAGTAATTCCCGCAACCCCTTATAGAGAGCTTCTTTGGGTGATTCCTTGAGGGATGACGGGAATTCGAAATGCGAAAGTAATCTTTCATAATGAGAGGATCGCTCTCTCAACGCTTTCTCGGTAGCAATAGAACCAATATTTTCGAGTTCGGTGTCTTCCATTCTTCCGAGAACATTCCGTAATAACTGCTCCGACCGTGGTAAGTGATATTCGCTCGTTTGTAAATAAAACTTTTTGACGCCATGTTCTTCCATCACCTCGAGAGCCTTGGCTAGATTCTCATTCGTGTTCACAGAGAGATTCTCAACAATAATAGAATCTCTCGGAATACCGTAACGCTTGAGATATGGTTCGAGATATTCTTCCATATACTCGGAGACTGCCTTCTCGGGAACCTCGGTTACTCCCGTTTTCGGGGATTTGACTCGCCCGCCGGCCAAGACGATTTTTCGAACAACGCCTTCGCGAAGCATTTCAAGCGCCGCAAGAGATCTCATCTTCGACTCTACCCCGGGGACGACCTTGCCGCGCCTTTTCTCTAAATCTCCTGCCATAACCAGTATTGCGTCCGCGGCAGGAAAACCCTCAAAACCAAACTGCTGTTCCGCTTTCTCTTGAGAAGAAAAGCCGTGCTCTCCTCTTGGAAACTCTTTAAAATTGGACATGAATCTCCTGGATTATTGAGTATTCCTTTGTGCGCACTCCTGGATTCGAACCAGGAACCGGCCGTGTATAAGACGGCTGCTCTGCCGTTGAGCTAAGTGCGCGCTTTTAATTGCCTTTTACTATCGCGTCAAACCGCTCCATTGCTTGGCCGGCTTGCGCGTTAAAGTTATTGATCGCGGTGATTTCGGCGTTGATCTGCCCTATGATCGCTTCAACCTGATGATCTCCGGATGCTCCGGAAAACCTGGCGTTCAATGCATTCAAGAGATCGCTGAAATACGCGCTGTAATTCACGAGACGGGCGATGAGCGCCAATCGGTTTGAAATCGCCTCAAGCGCCGCCTGCCGAGCTTCAAACGAATTAATTTTCGAGAGCGCCTGGGTCATCTTTTCGAGTTCCCCGGAGAGCTCCACGGCTTTATTGCGAATCTCTCCGCTCTGCTTGAGAAGATCAGAGGTCATATTGAGCGCCTCGGTGAAATCCCGTTTCTCGTCAAGCTCGTTCACCTTTTCGAGAACCGAAACGGATTCCCTCGAAAGGTTCACGATCGCCTCGGAAATGAGGGCGCCCCGGAGTCTCGCTTCTTCAAATTCCGGAGGGATCGTCGCAGAAAAGAAACCGGCTCTGCTGATGAAGTAAATCCCGATTCCGAGTACGATGAGCGCGATGAATGCTTTCTTGTGGCGCATAACAAATTTCATACAACCGATTTCGGAAATTGTACCGTAAAAGCGCTATAAAGTCAACGATTTGCAGGTTTTTCGGCGTCTTACCGCGACTCCGAAGGTGTGCCGTTAAGCTTTTGCACAATGTAGGACGCATACCATGACGGCCAGTTCTCGTCTCTCTTACCGAGAGTTCTTTCGCATTCGCCGTGTGCCTGCTCGGCTTCACGAAGGAGCATTTCTAGTTTTTCTTTAGTGAGCTTCTCGGCCACGGAATGTATTATATCCGTTTGAAATAATATACGAGCGAGTATAGACTTGGTACGAACGCGGGATTCGTATAGTGGTAGTACGGCTCTCTTCCAAGGAGCAAGCGCCAGTTCGATTCTGGTATCCCGCTCACTGCTACTGCGGAGGACAAGGCAAGTTGGTGACGGGGGTTCCCTGCCCGCCGACTTGTCCGCCATAGATTTATCGTCGGCGGAAGCCTGCGGCGCAGGCGGGGATTCCCCTTACCCGCTCACTTAGAAAATCTTTCCCGCCGCGAAGCGGGATTAGACTTTCAAGTGTCCCGAGTGAAGCCGAAAGACTACATTATTTTGATTCTAAAAAAATCCTTTTTCCCGATTTTGAGGACATCGCCATCTTTTGCTCCAACTATTTCTCGCGCGTCTTTCTTGACTTCGCCATTTATACTTACCGCACCCTGGGTTATAAGCCGCTGCCATTCAAGCTTACTTTTCAGAGATGGGCGTGTAGCAGTCTGGGGAGACAAAACTAAATCCAGGACGGAAAGTGTCTTTCTTTTGACCTTAAATTCTGGCAATTCAGCGGCTCTCACTTCTTTTTTTGAAAACATGCTCTCCCACTTCTTTCCAGCTTCCTCCCCCGCCTTCTCTCCGTGATACCGCTTCACAATTTCAACTGCTAACTTCTCCTTTATTGTTTTCGGATTAACCCGGCCGCCTTGTAAATCCTTCTCATATCCAGCGATTGTTTCGCGAGAAACATCCGTCGCGAGCTCGAAATAGTTGGGGATCTGATCGTCGTGCATGGACATTATCTTCCCGAACTGCTCGTCCGGAGAGTCGGCGATATTTACCACATTCCCCCAACTCGTGGACATTTTCCGCCCATCAAGGCCCGTGAGCATCCGGGTCGTCAAAATATCCTGGGGTTTCTGGTCGTAATGTTCTTGGATTTTCCGTCCGGCGAGGAGATTAAATAACTGGTCGGACCCGCCGAGTTCCACGTCGGCTTTTACGGCGACGGAATCGTACCCCTGCATTAGGGCGTACATCCCCTCGCGGTAGCTTATCTCTTGGTGTTTTTCCCAGCGTTCTCTGAAGTTCCTCCGTTCCAAAATCTGCTGGAACGTGAAGAGTTCCGCGAGTTCGGAAACTTCCCGGAAGTTCAGCTTCGCGAGCCATTCGCTGTTGTAGCGAACCTCGATTTTTTTAAGATCAAGGATCTTCCCGATCTGGGAAAGGTAATCCTGAAGATTTTTTTTGACCTCGTCCTTTGTGAGGAATGGGCGCTTCTGGAGTTTGTCCGAAGGATCGCCGATCTGCGCGGTAAAGTCTCCGATGATAAGGACAACTGTATGGCCAAGGTCCTGAAATTCCCGGAGTTTCCAGATAACGACCGCTCGGCCGATGTGAATCTTGTCGCCGGTCGGATCTATGCCGAGTTTCACTCGAAGCTTTTTCCCGCCGAGAAGCGCGGTCTCAAGGTGTTTTTTTTCGATCACCTCTTCAACGCCCCGCGTGAGAAGGTGATCGATGCGCTCGCGTTTGTCCGCCATACGGCTATTGTACCAAGAATC
>QZIV01000022.1 GCA_003599135.1 Candidatus Parcubacteria bacterium
TCGGAGATCCAGTACTCCTTTTCATAAATTTTTATCGGAGCATCCGGCGGGAACCCAGAAAAAATCTCTTTGCCCCCTGCGTCATCTTTTCGCCGATAGAGATCATGCTCGTTCCTCCATGTTAGGCGTCGCTTCATTCGACAATCGGGACACCATGTCGGCGGCGGAACATCTATTTTTTTGTAGAAATCAAAGTCTTCCGGTTCAATCATGAACTGGCTTTCGCAGTTCTGGCAAACCCTCGTCTCGGATTCCATACTAAATCGTCACATAACTCCGTGCGAGCATTGCATTTTTTACAGCTTCGTCAACGGTATCTGCCGTTGCGGTGATATGTCCCATTTTCCGTTCGGGCCGTGTTTCAATTTTATCATAGAGATGCACGCGGACGTTCGGAAGCGCCTCGGCGCGCTCCACTCCTTTAGGATCGGCCCGACCGGTCCGATCTCCTAAAATGTTTACCATCACTGCCGCAGGAACGATCATCCCGACCAACCCAAGCTTCATTCCTGTTATCGCGCGGATGTGCTGTTCAAACTGCGACGTCCGGAATGCCTCAATCGTAAGATGTCCGGCGTTGTGGACGCGCGGCGCGATCTCGTTTACAAACACCTCTCCGTTCTCCAACAAAAACATCTCGACGCAAAATACCCCCACGCCCTGCAGTTCCTCCATCGTCCGCCGCGCAACGTCCTCGGCCAATTTCCGCGCCTCGCTCGAAACTCTCGCCAGAGCGATCACCATATGGCAAATGTTGTTCTTATGAACTGTCTCGAAAACCGGATACGGCGCGATTTCGTTCGTCGCCTCCCGAGCAATTATCACGGAAAGTTCTTTCGCGAATGGAACGAATTTCTCAACATAGAGAAGTCGTCCGGCGAGTTTTTCGAGTCCTTTGCCTATATCCGTTTCAGAAGAAATAAGAGCGTTCCCCCGTCCGTCGTAGCCGTCAAATCGTGCCTTGAGGACCACTGGATACCCGAACCTCTTTAGAGCATGAAGGACGTCTTCCTTCGAGTGCACAGGTGCAAAGTCGGCGGTCGGGATACCGGCTTCTCGGAGAAATTCTTTCTGCCGGAGTTTATCCTTGATGATGCCGAGCGTCTCCGCAGAGGGGTTCACCGCGACGCCGTCCTTCGCAAGTTCGTGGAGGATTTCGTGATTCGCAAGCTCGATTTCAAAAGTAAGAAAGTCGCTCTTCGAGGCAAGTTCCCGTATGGCGCTTTCGTCCTTGAAGCCGGCAGTAATTTGTGCGTCCGCAACAAGGCCCGCGGGGCTTTTCGACGTCGGATCAAGAACCGTGACGAAAAAACCCAGCTTCTTTGCCGCCTGCGCGAGCATCCTCCCGAGTTGTCCTCCGCCAACGATACCGATGCGTTTTTGCATAGGATAGAAACTATCCGAGCGCCTTCGCGCCGATGTCTTTTCGATACTGCATGCCGTCGAAATGGATTTTTGAAACCCCTTCGTATGCGCGGCGAAGCGCCTCCTTCAGATCTTCGGCATATGCGGTAACTCCCAAAACACGGCCCCCGGAAGTATGAAGCTTTCCGTTTTCTTCCTTTGTCCCGGCGTGGAATACTACAACACCGGAAACTTTTTCTGCCTCATCGACACCTGTAATGATTTTACCCTTTTTGTATTTTCCCGGATAACCGCCGGATGCAAGGACAATACACGCCGCGTAGCCGGGATCCCATTCGACCTTCAGTCCGGAGAGCGTGCCGTCTATGCACGCCTCGACGACATCGAGTAGATCGGTCTTCAAGAGCCGCATGTAACTCTGCGTTTCAGGATCCCCGAAGCGGGCATTGAATTCAAGCACCTTCGGACCTTGTGGAGTCATCTTGAGACCCGGGTACAGACAACCAGTGAAAGTCCTTTCTCTTTCAGCAAGTCCCTTGAGCGCCGATTTTACGATGCTATTTTCTATCTTCTCCATACTTTCCTTTGCAACCCACGGGACCGGCGCAATCGTACCCATCCCACCGGTATTCGGCCCCGCATCTCCGTCGCCTATCGGCTTATGGTCTTGAGCCGTCGGAAAAAGCGAATACGCTTCCCCGTCGGAGAAAGCGTGAATCGATATCTCTTGTCCTTCAAGATATTCCTCGATGACAACTTCTTTGCCCGCATCGCCGAAAACTTTTTTGACCATGGTGTTTTCCAAAAATCGTTCAGCCTCGGCCGTCGTCTTGCAAACCGCAACACCTTTCCCAAGCGCCAAACCGCTCGCTTTTACAACGATCGGTAGATCGCACTGTACCAAATGAACTTTCGCCTTCTCGTAATCTGAAAATATCTCGAATCTCGCTGTAGGAATTCCTGATTCTTTCATAAAAGCTTTTGCAAATGTTTTCGAAGCTTCTATCTCCGCGGCCGCTTTCGTGGGACCGAAGATTCGAAGTCCGCGAGCCCGAAAGGCATCAACGATTCCCAGTGCGAGCGGATCGTCGGGGCCAACGACGGTTACGTCAACCGCATTTTTCGACGCAAAGGCGGCGAGCTTCTCGATCTCGGTTGCGGAGATTGGAATGTTTTCCGTAATCCGCCCAATCCCACCGTTTCCGGGCGCAACATATATCTTTTCCACTCGCGGCGACTGCGAAAGTTTCCACGCAAGTGCGTGTTCTCGTCCGCCGCCGCCGATAACGAGAACGTTCTTCTTCATAATTAGCCTGCCGGATACATTTCGATCGCCTTTCGTTTGGCTTCTTCAAGAATTGGCTCCTCGCCAGGCAAAATAAGTGACGTCTCCCGTTGCAATTCCTGAACTGCGCCATTCGCGAAATCTCTAAGCGCCTGGATCTGAACCTCGTACTCCACAGGAAGAACCCTTGTCTGAAGCGAGACAACGTCGTCATCGGGAAGTATCAGGACTTGTTTTCGCTTCAAAACCATTCCTTCGTCGTAGTTCGCGGCCACACGCTGTGCTGTCGCCTCTGTCCAGAAATCTCGGTTCACAGCTCGAACGAAAAGAAGTCGAGCGCAGTGCACTCGCCGCCCGAACATTCCTCTCCCACCGAAATCGGGCCGGCCAGGATCAAGCGGCCCCGGATGCTGGTTTACCATCATCCCCTTGAAGGCTTCGATGACGTTTGCCGGAGTTCTCACAAGCCAACCGTACTGACCTATAAAATCGACGCCTCGCTTCTTGCACTCCCTGATAATCGCTTCGCCGAACGCATCAGATGAATGGAATCCATGAGGACGAAGCACGACCACGTCCTTCGCGGCCACACCGGCATCTTTGACGTGTCCTATTCCTGGAGCATCGGCTTTGCTTGACACAACGAGCGCCGGAGTGACCCCCTCAAGCTTCCCCGACTTTGATGCGAGAATGATCCGTCCCGCAGTCGTGCCGCCTCCGGAGATAAACAAGGCGATCCGCATACTCTATCGCGACACCCCTCCCAACGGGCGCGCCGGACGATCGTACGAAGGCTGTATGAAATCGCGTTCCCGCTCGTGAAGCGGAATGGGATACTCGCCGGTGAAAAAATGCGTCGTAAAAACGCTTTTCGGGAGCCCGGTTGCACGAAGCAATCCCTCTAGCGAAAGATAGTGGAGAGACGTCGCTCCCAGAAACTCGCGTATTTCCTCGGGGGTTTTCTGAGAAGCAATCAGATCTTTCTGGCGAGGCGTATTAATGCCGTAGAAATCAGGAAATTTCACCGGAGGCGAACTTACCAAAAAATGAACTTCCTTCGCGCCAGCTTCAAATAAGGCTCGCACGATTTGCTGCGAAGTCGTCCCTCGCACGATCGAGTCATCGATCAAAATAATGCGCTTGCCCTTCAGAGCTTCCGGAAGCGGCGTGAGCTTGAGCTTGACTCCAAGGTCACGCGAGTGCTGGTCGGGCTGGATGAACGTGCGATGGATATAGCGGTTCTTTACCAGCGCCATCTCGATCGGAATTTTCGTCGCTTCGGAATATCCTACGGCGACAGGAAAAGCCGTTTCCGGAACGGGGACAACGGCATCTGCTTTAATTTTTGTTTCCTCTGCCAGCCTCTGTCCGCAATTCCGCCGTACGGTGTAAACCGATTTGCCTAAGAGCGTGCTGTCCGGCCTCGCAAAATAGACGAACTCGAAAATGTCGAGTTTCTGGGTCGGTTCTTCGAGCTGATAGGATCGGAGGCCCGCATTATCAACAATTATCAATTCCCCTGGATGCACCTCCCGGACAAACTCCGCCCCGATCGTGTGAAACGCGCAATTCTCCGAGGCAAAAACGTATCCCCCGTTCAGTTTTCCCATCGCGAGAGGCCGAACGCCGCAGCGATCGCGGAGAACCAGAAGAGCATCTTTCGTCATCATCACAAGAGAAAATGCCCCCGTAAAAAGCGGGTACGCTTCCCGAACGGCGTTTTCGATGCTCCGTCCGTTCGAATAGTAATAGTAAACCGCCTTCGCCATGAGTTCGGAATCCGTGTGGCCTTTCACGGGTACGTCTCGCCGCTCGAGGAAGTGCACGAGCGCGGTGATACTCGGCAAGTTCCCATTGTGAGCCAGAGCAAATGTTTCGCCTTCTATGATCGGCTGAGCGTGAAGTAATCCGGTTCCTTCGGAGGTGGAATAGCGATTGTGACCAATAGCAACGTGGCCGGAAAGCTGCTGGATGATCTCTTCGTTGTATACGTGCGTTACCAAGCCGACATTCTTATACGATCGGATTTCCTCTCCGTTCCCAACCGAGATTCCTGAACTCTCTTGTCCTCGATGCTGTAACGCGAAGAGGCCGAAAAACGCAAGACGACTTACGTCGAGCGCCTTACCGTAAATACCAAATATGCCGCATTTCTCGTTCAGAGAATCCATCACGGTTCTTACTTGTGATCCAGCTCCGACGTGCTGTGTGAGACTTTTCCTGCTTTCCAGCCTCTTTCCCACACTGCCTGTTCCGGCTCATCCGTATAGGGATTTTCTTCCGACAACTTTCCCTGAAGGCCTGCTATTTTGCCTTCCGTTTCAATTTCCTGCAAGCGCCGCTCGGCCCGACCTCGTTCGAACTTACGATCAAAATTCTCTAGATCAAGGCCCATAGCCGTTCAGGAAGTGAAGTATTGGACTGCGTTTCTAAAAATCTGGAGACCGGGGCCGTACTGCGGCAGTTTCCCGCCTTTCCGCTCTATTTTTTCTTTCAGGTATGTCCAGTGAGGCAACTGGATCGTAAACATCGCCCGTTCCGGATGAGGCATCATACCCAAAATTCTACCACGACGCCCTAACACTCCCGCAATATTCCGCAAGGAACCGTTTGGATTTGCCGCTAAACTTTGATACTTACACATTTCGCCTTTTGTATACGCAAAAGCAACGGCGTTTTCCCGTTCAAGTTTGTCGAGCATTTCTTCCGCTCCCACGAACTTCCCCTCGCCGTGAGCGATCGGGGCGCTCATGCGCTCTATCCCGCGAAGCCACGGACTCTCTCCTCTCACCTTGAGGTCCACCCACCGATCAATATATCGGGCCGAATCGTTGAACGTAAGAGCGCCGGGAAGAAGTCCGAAATTCGTCAACACTTGAAAACCGTTGCATATGCCGATGCCGAGTTTGTCACCCTCGAAAAATTCTTGGAGCTCATGCCATAAGTGATTTTTCATTTTATTTGCATACGCTTTTCCCGACCCGGTGTCATCGCCGTACGAGAAACCCCCAGGAACCGCCAGCACGTTGTATCGGCGAAGACAGCGCGGCTCCGCGATGAGATCATTGATATGAACAACATCTGCGACTGCGCCCGCAATCTCAAAAGCGAATTTTGTTTCTTCTTCGCAGTTCAGTCCGTACCCTGACAAAATGATTGCTGAAGGTTTTTTCATATCAATATTTGCGGAACATCGATCGATACGCTTGGAGCATTGAATCCACTCCGAGTCGGGCAACTGCTTTTCCGCTTTTTCTCCGTATCTTGAGGACACGCTCCCATGTCACCCTCCCAAGGAGCGCGATGGATTTTTCTTTGAATACTTTTTCGAATTCCTTTCGCTTCTCCGGAGAGACACTTACAAGTATCCTCCCCTGACTCTCGGAAAAGAGAAGAACGTCGTCTCGAGTGGCACTGCCCCCGAGAAGTCGAAAAGATACATCCGCCCCGAGCTTGGCGGCCATTGAGGACTTAGCCAGAGCAATCGCCAATCCTCCTCTTCCCACGCTTACTGAAGAGGCCACAAGACCCTTTCTGATCGCTCGGAAAAGTTTCCGATATATCGTAATGTTTCTTGCGCTATCAACCCTGGGAACAGAATCACCAAGCTCACCGCGCATCGCATAGTACTCCGAAGCACCCAGTTCATTGTGGGTATCCCCAAGGAGATAAATCAGATCTCCGGGCATTTTAAAATCGATCGAGATGCAGCGCCGCGCGTCCTGAACGACGCCTATTGCTGAAATAAGCAGTGTCGGCGGGACAGATACCTTTATGGGGCGTCCTTCCTCATCGAACCCTTTGAAATCATTGAACATGCTGTCTTTCCCGGAAATGAAGGGGGTGCCGTATGCAGTCGCGTAATCGTAGCAAGCCTCGCAGGCACTTTTGAGCTCGGCAAGCCGTTCCGGATCGTAAGAGCTCGACCAGCAGAAATTATCGAGAAGCGCGAGGTTGTCCGGATCGGCTCCCGCAGCCACCGCTCCCCGAACCGCGCTGTCGACGGCTGATGCCGCCATGTGATAGGTGTTCACGTCCGAATATGTCGGACAAACGCCGTGCGAGAGCACAACGGCTCGGTTGGAATGCAAAAGCGGTCGCGTTGCCGTTGCATCTCCATTCACTCGTCCGCGTCCAACAAGAGGCTTTAAGACCGATCCCGCCTGAACCTCGTGATCGAACTGCTCCGAAATGAACGCGTAACTTGCAAGATTCGGACGCGCAAGCATTTTCAGAAAATCTCTCGAAAGGTTGCGAGAAGGGGGAGGCGTCATTTCTTTTCGGGAAACGAATGGCTGAGTGGTTCTAAGGTGTCTCTTCGGCCAGCCATCGTGCAGAAAATCCAAATTGAGATTCATCACCGTTTTCCTCTCATACTTCACAACGCACCTTCCGGAATTCGTGAATATACCTATGACCGTCGCCTCAACGCCCCGACGCTTCATAAGATCAGAAAACTGTCTCCACTTTTTTTTCGGAACCGCAAGCGTCATCCGGTCTTGAGTTTCGGAAATCCAAATCTGCCAAGGCAAAAGTCCCGGATATTTCAAGGGAGCTTTATGAAGGTCAACAAGGCATCCCCCCGATTCCTTGGCCATTTCTGCGACCGAACAAGAAAGACCTCCCGCTCCGTTGTCGGTAATGCTTGTATACAAAGCTTTGTCCCGAGATTCTTTCACGAGAGCATCGCTCATCTTCTTCTGAGTAACCGTGTCGTCGATCTGAACGGCGGCAATAGGGCTCCTCGAATCCAGAGCTCCGGAGGAAAACGTAGCTCCATGAATCCCGTCGATTCCGACGCGATTGCCGACCATAACAACGTAATCACCCGGGCGGGCGCGCTTCACGTGAGAGAGTCTGTTCTTGCTTTTTCGAGGAATAAGACCGACGGTACCCGCAAACACAAGCGGCTTCCCGCGATATCGCTTATCGAAAAGTACGAATCCCTGCGGCGTTGGGATTCCGGAACAATTTCCTCCTGTGTTTACGCCTTTCACTACTCCTTCCATAATGCGCCGCGCGGAGAGCATTCTCTGGGTCCGGGCGGCATCCCGATACAAGACCGACGTATCGCGTGGGTCGGCGAAACAGAATCCGTAGATGTTAATGACTGGCTTTGCCCCCAATCCAAAGCCGATCGCGTCGCGGTTCACTCCAACGATACCTGTAATCGCCCCTCCGAAAGGATCGAGCGCCGAAGGGCTGTTATGCGTCTCTACTTTATGGGTAACAAGATAGTCGCGATCGAACGCAATAGCCCCAGAGTTGTCGGTGAAGACAGAAACACAAAAATCTTTCTTGCCTTTGCGCCTCCGGACCTCCTCTGTTGCGGCCTTAATATAGGTTCGATAGAGGCCGTGAGGCACCTCGTCTATGGGATTCGCAAAGATTGTATGCTTGCAGTGTTCAGACCACGTTTGAGCGATGGACTCGAGTTCAACGTCCGTCGGATCCCTGCCGAGCGTCCGGAAGTGCGCTCGGATCGCCTCCATGGACCTTGCGTCCAGCCCCAACGGCCCCCGCCGAAATCCTTTCGGGTCGAGTACCCCGCTCTTCCCAATTTCCTCAAGCTCTCCTTCTCCCACTTCCAAGTTCACCTCGATAACCGGCCTCTCGCGGAGCAGTTTTACTTTTGGAACTGCAACTCCCATTCCTCCGTCGCGCCTGAACTCACGGTAATTTTTGATGTGGGCTCGTTGAATCAAGGGATTGTGCAAACTGTCCGCGATACTTTCCGCGTCCTCACGGGACAAACGCCCCGAAACAAAAAAGGCCTGCGATGCGTATACGTTTTCGCCGGTCTTAAATCGTCTCCCCACTCCATCCTCAATCACCTCGCGAACCGTGGTACCAATGTTGTCCGTAACTCCCGGAAGCGGTTCGATCTCGATTGCCCAGTTAAACTTCTTCGGAGCTTGCGGCGTATTGATCGAATACTTTTCTATAAGAGGATTCACAAGGAACTCGCTCGCCCGCCGAAGCTCTTTCGAGTTGAGCGACGCGTCAATGACGTAGGAATCTACAAGAACTACATCCCGCACAGTTCCCCGGAGACCGAGCCCTTCGAAATACTTTTTCTTCGTTACCGCCCGCGCATCGGGAATGGAATATGTTATATCAATGCGGGAAAGCATTTAAAAAATTCTGAAAACCGGTGAAATTCATCAGATAACAGGAACTTCAATCACGGGATGTTCTTTTACCTTTCCATAGCCGCACTGTGGCCCGGGATCGGAAACGAGCGTTCCGTCGGTAGCGCGGACCACGCCCTCCAACGCATGCCAGTGATCCGCGCCGCAACCGACTTCGTTCTCAACAATAAGCTGATCGACGGGGAGGTGTTTCCCCTGATAGTTGATCGCCTTGATTTTCCTCTCGTCTTGAGGCGCAGTTTGTGATCGGGTTTTCTTGTCGACACAGAGATTCTTCCCTGGTTTCCCATTTTCGCCTTGGGGGTCGCCCGCTCCGCCTGCGCCGCCCGCTCCCGGGCCACAGCCATCACCTCCGTTTCCTCCGTTTCCGCCCGCTTCATTCTCGATAACTCCCTGTTCTCCATCGCTCGTCGTTCCTTTTCCAGCTTGTCCTTCCTTGCCCTTGGCGTCTCCGCCTTTCCCGCCGTCGCCGCCTTTTTTATCAGAACCACAACTCCCTCCCGGGCCGCCAGCGCCGCCTTCAACGCTCACGTCGCCTCCGCTTCCACCTTTCGCATCAACAGAAACCCCAGGAATTTTCGCAGACGCGCTGCCGCCGTCGCCGCCCGTCGCAGTTCCTTTCCCACCGTTTCCTCCCTTGCATCCGCACCCCTCGCCTGCGCCGCCTTTGCCCGGATATGATTCTGCCTGACCCCCGAATCCACCGACAACTTCGTTTACCGTAATATTGCCCGCGCCGGCGACCGCCCCAACTGCCGCAAGTTCCTTTTTGTTCGCGCCGCCTTTCCCGCCGGTTGCGGTCGCGTCTCCGCCATTGTTGTTGCCCTTACAACCGGGTTTCCCATCCTTTCCGTAGGCGATTGCATTCCCGCCATTCCCACCTCGGCCGGGAATGATCGTAAATGACTGTATCTGAATTTGCCCGAGGGCGGTCATCTTAAAATTTCCCGCCTCTCCGCCATCGCCGCCTGTCGCTCTTCCGTGATCGCAGTCTTTTGTTGTTTCCGCATTGCCCCCCTTCCCGCCGTCGCCGAGTTCGAGCGTGAAGTTATTAAGCACGATATTAGCGGCGCGGACGCGCATCCGAAAAGCGTCTTCGCCTCGACTCCCGCGCGCGTTGCAACCCTTACTAACATCGTCCGTGCCGTCCCTGCCGCGAGGACCCGCGAGGTAAAAGTTCCTAAGTTCAACGGCATCGTTGTCACCGAAATCGAAATTCAAAAGAATGTGCTGCACCTTTTTCGGCGGTTTCGGTACAGAAACACCACCCGGAAGAGCGCCTCCGTTTCCGATGTACCATTTCCCCCCAATCACAACACTCGGAACGGCATTCGCCTCGTCATCTCGGGGTTCCTGGGCGTTCGCAACGGGAATAAAACGAAAAGCGCTGCGGCACTCACCTCTTTCGGAGCTCGCGATTGGCGAACAGGCCGCACCGACATCCTTCATCGCTTCGGCTGAACCGCCTGAAACGAAGGGTCCAAGTCTCGGACCGGGACCAACGTCCTCGCCTGCATCACGGAAAAGTTCTTCAAGTTCTTCCTTATTTCCAATACGCCGGCTCTCTTCTCGCACTATTTGCACCGTGCCGTTTGAGATGACCCGCGCATCGGGACCAAACGTAAGAGCTCCCTTGACGACGAGGGTAATACCCGAGGGAAACGTTCCTTCCCCCAGATCGTCCGACCGACTGCATTCGAGAGATCCGTTTATCACGGCATCGCCTTGCACGATAAGCTCTATTGGTCCATTCTCGCAGGTGATTTTCTCCGAAACCGAGAGGTCTCCATTCACCGTAAGAGATGCGCCATTCTTCATCACGACTTTCTTATCGACGTTATAGTTTCCGTTCACGACTGTGTCGGCGGAAACTACGGTCGCTTCTCCAAGCAAGAAAAAAGAGATGCCGCCCAGAATGACAATAACTGCAAGTACATAAACGTACTGTCGCTTCATAGAAAGTATTATACCACGGTGCGTATCGTCGATTTCGTTCCTCTTTATTCCACTAGCCACTGAACCCGACCGACGACGCCGTCGGTGAGCCGTACTTTGATGCCGCGAGGATGGAAAGATGTAGATGAAAGAACTTCCTGCACGATCCCTTGTACGTAATTGTTCGTGCCGTAGTCTTTTTTCTGAATTACCCAGACGGCCGTACCGGGGACGATCTCGCTCCGCTCCGGAGGTTTTCGATTATCACTCTTCACAGTTGGCATTACTCAAAACATCCCTTCAATGTTCTATCGAAGGAATCATAAGAACGCAAACGACCTTACCAGAAGTTATCTCCTGCGACGTCTCCCCTTGCCCTTGGCTCTCCGAGCGCGCCTTCTCCTGTCGTACGCAAGCCATGCACGGGCCGCGGCAGGTTCGACTCTTCGGAGCTGGTTCACAACTTTCTTGCCGAGGTCAGATGCCCGAAGGGTTTTTCTTGATCGAGCGAACTTGAGAACCGCTCGAGAAACCTTGCCAAGCACCCTCTTCTTCCGAGATCCCGAAATATGGGCATCACGAAGCGCTTTTCCGATCGAGCCGACGAGCTTCGATTTCTTGAACGCTTCCTTTCTGCCGCCTCGCTTCTGAATTATTTTTGCCATATATAAAAATATATTCGACCTTTTTTGTATTATAGCATTTTAATTCCCAAGCTTTCCGGACTGTGTCGCTCAAAACCACAAACCGCCCCTTCGGGCGGTTTGTAAGAATAGCAACACTTCGAAAAACTATTTCATCATCATCGAACCTCCTGGCTCGCACATCTTGCAGGTTTTCTTGTGGGTCGCAAGTTCGACAACGGCAGAAAGTCCAACGAGGACATAGATGAGCTTCGAAACAGCCGCATCCATTCCGCCGAAGAGCTGCCCCACTTCCCAACCAAAGAGCGCGAGAAGAAGCCAGTTCAACCCCCCAACGACAAGGAGGATGAACGTAACCATGTGTAATCCTTTCATAGTCGAAATCTAGTTTTCTCTTTCGACCTTTAAATGTTGAAGAAGTACGTTTATAGTATAGCATATCGTCTCCATGAAGAATCGCCGCCGAAATAACAGCCCTTTGCCGGACTTTCCGCGCGGCGCAAGGCGCGTTTTTAAAGGGAAAATCTTCGATGTATACCAGTGGAAACAGAAGCTTTTCGACGGAAGCTATGGAACGTTCGAACGTCTCAAGCGACCCGATACTGTAACTATTATTCCGATTCTGGGCAACGGAAAAGTTATGATCGTCCGAGAGCAACAGCCCGGCACAAAATCTTTTTTGAGCGTTATCGGCGGGCGCGTAGATCCGGGAGAGCGTATTATTGAAGCGGCGCGGCGAGAACTCCTTGAGGAAACAGGTTACTCCGCAGGAAAGCTTATTCCTTGGCTCTCTTGGAGGCCGTATAATAAGATCGTATGGACGATATACGTCTTCATCGCAAAAAACTGCAAGAAGGTCGCCCCAATCCATCTTGACGCAGGAGAGAAGATTAAACCGAAATTCATAACACTCGATAAACTCATTAACCTTGTCCTAATGGGGAATGTTCGCCTCCCCATGGAACTGACCCAGATGATACTTCGAGCCAAAGCAAATCCGCGTGAAATGAAAAAGTTGAGGAAGCTTTTCTCGAAATAACTTGCAAAAATAGCGGAAACGTGGTATTATCAACCCATGATGAGCAGAAACTCCTTTGAACAACCGGGGAATATGCCGGAAAGGAAAAATCCTCTCGAGAAAATATCTCTTGCAGTTATGCTGCTCGACAGTGCCGCCGAGACAATCGCTGCAGGAAGACACGTCACGGACGCAGAAATAGCAACAGGAAAATTCGACAAAGACATCGCCAAGGCGGAAGCGTCTCTCAAGACATCTTTCAACCAACACGGGATTGAGTGGGGAGATTCGAAGTTCCAACGGGCGCTTGAGGAAGACAAGGCGCTGTCCGCACTGGGGAAAGCGCTGTTCAAGAAGATGCGCAATGTCATAACGCTTCGGGAAGAAAACAGACTGAAGAACCTTGGCGCAATGCAGAGAGAGGAGGAACAGAGATTCGGAACTTAGTTACAATGGGTTTCGAAAACGCGGAAGAGAAGGAAGGGCGAGAAACCAAGAAGCTTGGCGACTTTCTTGGTGGCCAAGAAAAAGGAGATCGCTGGGAATTACCGACCGATATGGACGTAGTAGACCCCGCAACAGACGAATTTGAAGAAAGGCTTAAACGCGCCGGCTGCACTCCAGAAGAAATTGATCATCTATCTTTGAGCTTCCGGGAAATGCTCATAAACGGGATGGCCCACGGGAATATGGGGATCCCGGAAATAAACGAGGGTGAAGATCTTAAGGCGCGAGCCACGCAAGAACTTCTGCAAAAATCCACTGCAAAAAAAGTTTTTGTTGCCCTGACTGTTTCGAAAAACCTCGTAAAAGTGACCGTTGAAGACCAAGGAGAAGGGTTCGATTGGCGAAATATCCCGGATCCTTCCGCAGAGGAGAATGTTTTAAAAACTCACGGGCGCGGCATATTTCTCATAAGATACCGTCTCGAAAAACTCGGAGGTTCAGTTGCGTTTAACAAGAAAGGCAACGAGATATCTATTGCGCTTGAGAGAAAATAATCTCGAAAGACTGTTTTTCTGCTACAATAGAGTAGATGCACCCAAGCATTAAGTATTTGGTGCCGCTTGTCTTTGTTTTGATTTTCATCGGACTCGTTTTTCTGCTCCTCAAGCGACCCGCCTCGATTGAAGTTGTTACTCCGGAACCCGCGCAAAGCGTTCTACCGATCTCCCCTCCTCCGCAGGGGCCAAGTCCGTCGGTAAGCATCACGCAAAAAGACAAAACAACGCTCGGATTACGGTGGGAAAATTTCCCCTCGGGAACCGAGATTCTTAGAGTGTTTCGATCCCCTGTCGGCAAAAACCGTTGGCTCCAGTGGCAGTCCATCCCCTCGGCAGGCGGGAGCGGGAACGCGGAGATACAAATCGGCTCAAAAGAAGACCTGAATAATTTTTCGTACTACTTTCAGGCCGCCTCCAGCGGAGGCGATTCCCTCTATACATCACCCGTTGCGCAGCCTGGAGGCGGATCTCCCGGCACTTCGACCTCGCCGGGAACTCCTATCGGCGGATTCAATCTGGTGATGGCTGCGAGCACTTCGACTGAGGCCCCGCCGCAGAGCGGATTCAATCTCGCGGGCACGGCAACTGGCACTGCTCCTCCGACCACTCAATTCAATCTCTCGAACACCTCAACTCAACCCACGCCTACGAGTACTGCCACCTCTTCCGAGCCGGCCCCGATCGTCCTTGCTTTCCTCCCTACAAGCAGTGTCACGATCTTTATGAAAGGTATTTATTACTCTCCGCTGGGCATCATCCCTACGGGATCCGGAGTCCAAGACGCGGATTTCTGGGTGCTCTACATAAACCAATTTATCGAGGTCGGCTGGCAGAACATCTCGACGAGCACGAATAAAATCGCACTCTACCGCTCTGCGTCGCAAAGCGGGCCATGGCTCAAAATTTTAGAGCAAACCGGCGTAGACCCGACTCAACCCGACGTCGTGCGTTTCGGCGACAACTCAAGCGGAGCTGACCACTATTATCGGATGGAGGCGCTCGATGGTTCAACAATTCTCCAAACCTACGGGCCGGTGCTTTTGCCAGCGCTCGGCACATAGTCAGTACGGACACTTGACCTCAACGACCCGATGTGGTAGAAACGCCAGCAGGAGGTATTGACTTATGAATCCGAAAAGTTGGTTGGCGCTTCCGCTAAAGCGGCTAGCAGTCGGGATTTGCTTTGCGGCGATTCTGATCGTTGCGGTGCCACAGACGGGCCACACCATCGGCGGCTCCCTCGGCGGGACCTACGAAGGAGAGCCTTCTCCCTTCGTAGCTATCGAGGTCATCCCCGGCGAACTCTTCTCGGTGAACGCCCGCAAGTGCGAGTACCCAGAGGACGTACTCGGCAGAGATCGTTTCGATTGCTCCTCGGCGCTCACGACCGGCGTGCGGTGGATCGGCAGGAACCACAAGATCCTGAAAACGGAGGGAATCATTGGGAGATTCCGTGGCAGTTGGTCTCCCTCCTGTCCAACCGTAACCACATCTCTTCTCGTCTATGTGGAGAAGCGGCAGGTCTACGGCCCGAACTAGCCAAGAGCTTGACCCCGCCAGACAAAAACGGCGTAGGCATCCCCTGCGCCGTTTCCTTTTCTAAAACCACCGCGAAACATCTCGGATTGTAATAACCACCATAAGAAAGATAAGAAATATAAACCCGGCGCCGTTTATCCACGCTTCGGTTTTTAAGGAAACCGGACTCCCTTTCACCTTTTCAATCGCTATGAGGAGCAGTCTCCCGCCGTCGAGCGCAGGAAAAGGAATCAGATTGATAACTGCGAGATTCAGAGAAATCAGGCTCACGAGCTGCACGAGATAGATGAGCCCAAGCTGGCCGGTTTGCTGCGCAACCGAAAAGATCCCCACCGGACCCACGACACCCGCAATAAGAGTCCCGTGAAGGACGAGATTTTTCACGACTTCGTAGAAAGCAACAAATGTCCACAGAGAAAGAAGCGCCGCGCGCCGCAAGCCCTCGAAGAGCGCGGTAAAAATTCCTCTCTTCTCCTCTCCTGCTTCTGCCAAAACCACTCCCAAAGCGCCTTCTCCTTTGGGAGGAGCGAGACGAGGAAAAGCTTCTATCACAAACTCCTCGCCTCCCCGCTTCACCTCAAGCCGGACTACTCCTCCGCGATTCTCATCAACGAATTTTATAAAAGCATCGGCTTCGAGATAGTTTTTGATAACGTCGCCCGCCGCGATTCCCGCCGCCTCTGCGGGGGATCCTTTCTCGACGCTTCCCACGACGAGCGCTCGAGGCGTCCCCACCATCAAGATAAACGAGAGCAGGATCCATCCGATCACAAAATTTACGAGAACTCCGGCAACGGTGACGGCGGCTCGCTGCCACGCCGGTCTGAAAAGAAACAGTCTTCTTTTTTCTTCTTCGGGGAGTAACGCGAGTTTCTCGATTTCCCCGTTTAACCGATCATTTTCGCCCGCGATCTTCACGAATCCGCCGAACGGAAGCCAGTTGAAACTGTATTCGGTCTCACCTCTCCTCCATGCCGCCATTCGCGGAGGGAAGCCGAATCCGAATTCGTCCACTTTGAGGCCAAGCTTCTTCGCCGCGAAAAAATGGCCCGCCTCGTGTCCCAATATGAGAAGCGACAAACCGACGATGACGATGAGTGCGATGAGCATTACTCTCCGAGTTCGTTCAGTTTCTGGTCGACCAGGACTTCAATATCGCTATTTGCTTTATCAACCGCTTTCTGGATTTTTTCCTTGAGTTTGAACACTTGGTCTTCCGTAAGCTCCCTGCTCTCTCCTGCCGCTTTTATCTTTTTAATCGCTTCATCCCGCGTGTGCCGCACTTGGATCCTCGCCCCTTCGGCAGTCTTGCCGGTAAGCTTGATCAATTCCTCGCGCCGTTCTTCTCCTAAGGGAGAAAGCGACGCCCGGATGGTATTCCCGTCGGTTGAAACGCTCAAGCCCACTTTCGCATTTTCAACGGCCTTTGCGACGGCTCCGACCGCGTTTTTGTCCCACACGGTTATGTTGATGCCGCGGGGAGGGACGACCGAAAGACTTCCCAGTTGGTTTATGGCGAGCGACTGGTCGTAGAGACTAACTTTAATGCTTTCAATAAGATCAACAGACGGCCGGTTGCCCCGAATCATCTGAATGTCCTGCTTAAAGCGATCGGTGAGGGTTCTGAGGCCTGATTCGAGCTCTTTGAGATGTGTTTCTTCTGTCATTGGTTGCTCAACAAGCTTTCGAGCTGGATGCGGGGATTCAGGTTATAATAACGGGCATCACTCCTTAGTTCAAGGAGCCGGTGCCAAAATTCGATGCTTCGGCGGAGCTCAGCATCGATCCTGAATCTACCGGATGGATCGATCTTCGTTTTTGAAGCAATTGGTTCTTCCCCCACTACGCTTATCATGGCATCGAGAAACGCCTCGAAACGGAAGGTTTCGGATTCGATGAGTTTTTTTATGAAATCCCGCCGATTGGGAATCCCCACGGAAAGCGCTTTCTTTGCGAACGAGTACAATGCGTCAAGCTCGTCGGCGCGCACGAGCACCCACGCACGCCCGGGTTTCCCGAACGACCTCTCTGCAATCGCCTCCGCTTCTTTTGGTTTTATTGTGTGCTCTGTGATAAGCCATTCTTTAATCGCGCCCTGCGAAACCGTTGAGAAGTAAATTTTCTGAAGCCGGGAGAGGAGGGTTGGTTGGAAAAACTCCGGCTCCCGGACGACGAGAATGAGAAGTCCGTACGAGGGAGGCTCCTCTGTTATTTTAAGAAGCGCATTCTGGGCTTCCGGGGTGAGCGCTTCGCCGCTGTCTATAAGAACCAGTCTATACGCGCTTTTCACGGGCCGCTGCCAGAGGAAATACTTAATGCTCCGGATCACACCAACTCCGATCGTCCCTTCCGCGTCGGGTTCTATAAAAAGCGCGTCGGTCAACACTCTGTTTTGCGGCGGCTCGAATTGCCCTCCTTCAAGGTGATTCGCCAAGCTTTGCGCAACAAGTCGTTTCCCTACTCCCTCCGGACCAAAAAAAACATAGCCGTGTGAAAGCCCTTTTCGCTCCGCGAGGCGTTTTAAATCCTCAACAACCCGTCCGTGACCGAGGATCATCGCTTGTCGAGAAGCGTGCGCTTATACGTGTCGAGGTGATCAAGGATAAGGCCCGTTCCCTTCGCGACGCAGAATAAGGGATCCTCCGCCACGTACGCAGGAACGCCCAGCGCCCGCTCAAAAAAATTGGGCAAGTTGTGCAATTGCGCGCTCCCGCCCGAAAGGATGATTCCTTTCTCCATGATATCGGCGACGAGCTCCGGCGGAGTCACGTTAAAAACGTTCTGCACCGATCCCGCGATATCGAGAAGAAGCGGATTCAATGCCTCGGCGATTTCGTTGCTTGTGATCACAATATCTTTCGGGAGTCCGGTTATGAGGTCCCTTCCGCGAAGCTGGTACTCCAGCTTGTCTTTCATGGGAAGCGCCGATCCGATTTCAATCTTTACGTTTTCGGCGGTCTGCTCGCCTATCGCAAGGGCATATTTCTTCTTCACGTAGTCGCTTACGGCCTGATCGAACTTGTTCCCGGCGATCCGAAGACTATTCCAGGAAACGATGTTTCCCAGGGCAATGACGGCGTTTTCCGTGGTACCCCCTCCCATATTGATAACCATATTCCCCGAGCGTGCGTTGATGGGAATTCCAGCCCCAAGAGCCGCAAGGACGGGCTCGCGGACGATAAACGCGTTCCGGGCACCCGCTTCGCGCGCGGCATTAATCACCGCCCGCCGCTCCGTCTGCGTGATTCCCGCGGGAACAGAGATAACAACGTCGGGTTTTATAATATTGAACCATCCAATTGCCTTTGAAATGAAATAGGTAAGCATCGCTTTCGTGATGTAATAATCAGCAATGACGCCGTCCTTCAAGGGTCGGTATGGAACAATGCCTTCCGGAGTTCGCCCGATCATTTCTTTTGCCTCAACGCCAACCGCCATCACGGTGTTGTCCGGTTTGCTCAAAGCAACGATGGTCGGTTCGTTGATGATAAACCCCTTCCCCGGCACGAACACAACCGTGTTCGCGGTTCCCAAGTCAATCCCGATTTTCGATGTAAACATCAAGGTTATTTAACCGGAAAAACGGCCCGAAGTCAAAACAACGCGGATTTCGGACGCCTATCCCGAACGGCTGATTTCCGCTCCTAACTTCCGAAGACGCTCGTCGATTTTTTCGTAGCCGCGGTCAAGCTCTTCTACATTTTCGATCTCCGATTCTCCGTTGGCGACAAGAGCGGCGATAACATGAGCGATGCCCGAACGAAGATCGCGGACGGCAAGCTTCGCTCCCCGGAGCGGCGTCGGTCCGTGAAGGAGCGCGACATGCGCAAAGTTTTTTCCGGAGAAACGGCACGGGGATTCCGGAGGGCACGCCGTTTGGATTTCCGCTTTCGCGCCCATACGATTTAAGTCCTCGATGTAACCAAACCTGTCCTCGTAAATTGTTTCATGGATCCGAGAAATGCCGTCGGCCTGCGTCAAAAGCACTCCTAATGGCTGCTGCCAGTCGGTCATATAACCGGGATGCACGGCGGTTTGAACCTCCACTGGCCGGAGCGAGTTCGGCCGGGAAAATATGATTCCCTCCGGTACGACTTCGTATTCCGCCCCCATCCGGCGGACAGTGTTTAAAAAAGTAATAAGGTTATCCTGAACCGCCTCGCGGACCAAAATCCTTCCGTTCGTCGCGATCGCAAGGCAGGCAAAGGATACCGCTTCGTTCCGATCCGGAAGCACTTTGTGCCGCACCCCGTGGAGTTTTTGGACGCCCTCAATGTAAAAGTCTCGATTCGCGCCAAGTTCGATGATCGCTCCCATTTTCTGGAGCATTTTGACCACATTCATAAGCTCCGGCTCGAGCGCGGAGTTTTTGAGGACTGTTTTGCCTTTCGCAAGCACCGCGGCAAGAATCGTATTCTCGGTGGCTCCCACACTCGGAAAATCAAATTTAATTTCAGCGCCGCGGAGCCCTCCTTTCGCCCGGGCGCGATACGTGTTGCCGTTCTCTTCGATCTCTGCGCCGAGCGCTTGGAGAGCTTTGATATGGAGCTCAACCGGCCGAGCGCCGATCTTATCTCCTCCCAAAATTGGTACTTCTGCCTCGCCCGTGCGGTGAAGTAACGGCCCTAAGGCCAAGATCGGGATCCGGTTCTTCCGGGTTTGCTCAAGGACAATTCGGTTTGTTTTTATGTCCGACGTCTGAATCGTAACCGTAGTTCCTTGCTTTTGAATCTCGCTTCCGACGTTCCGACAAAGTTCTTCCGTAATCTCCGTATCTCCTATATCGGGGAAATTGTCCAAACGGCAGGGCTCGTCCGTAAGGAGCGATGCGATCATAAGCTTCGTTGCCGCATTCTTTGCTCCCGCAAGACGGATTTCTCCCTCCAGTCGCTTCCCGCCCCTAATGACGAATTTTCCCATGGAGAAACGCTCCGAGTTCTTTGATTGATATCCGTTCCTGTTTCGCGGTATCGCGATCTCTCACTGTCGCGTCGTTTTTTTCTAAACTGTCAAAATCAACCGTGACACAGTACGGTGTTCCGATTTCGTCCTGGCTATAATATCGCTTACCGATGTTGCCCCGGTCGTCCCACGCAACCGAAAAATCCTTCCGAAGATCGTCGTAAACCGTTCGTGCGAGCTTCACGAGATCGGGCTTATTCGCTAAAAGCGGAAAAACTGCTGCTTTGTACGGCGCCAAGCGAGGATGCAATTTTAACACCGCGCGGTCTCCGTCCTCTTCGTAAGCATCAATCAAGAAAAAGAGCAACGCCCGATCCACTCCGCCGGAGGTTTCGACGACCCACGGAATAAACTTTTCGCCGGTAGCGTGATCGGTGTAGCGCAAGTCCTCGCCGGAATACTCCATGTGCCGCGAGAGATCCCAATCTCCCCGATG
>QZIV01000002.1 GCA_003599135.1 Candidatus Parcubacteria bacterium
CAGACCCCGAAGGCAGGCGCCACCCTTCCCGAACTCCAAGCACAACTCCAAGGGTTGCTCCTCCTTCTCCAACAACTCCAGGCGCAGGTGAGGTAGGGGGAGTTCGCTTCTCCGACTTCTTTGGGTATAATCTTACCAATGGCTTTGGCGCAGAAAATTCTTGTCATCGTCCTTTTTCTCCTTGTCGCGGCACTCGCGATCACCCTCTACTCGACGGGGATCATTCCTAAAAACTGGTTTTCTGGCACCGAGAATGGGTATCAGGCGGTGTTTCTCACGAACGGCCAAGTTTATTTCGGAAGGCTCCACGATGAACAGAGCAATCGTCCGACACTCCGAGATATTTATTACTTCCAGGCTCCGTCCGGTGAGACGGTTCAGAATTTCAGTCTTGTGAAACTGGGGAGCGAGCTCCACGGGCCGGTTGACGAGATGCGAATGAACAGAGACCACATTCTTTTCGTGGAAGACTTGCGATCCGATTCGCGAGTTGCGGAGGCAATCAGGGAATTTAAGAGTGGAAATCAATAGCATCGGCGGACCTCATATCGAACGGATATGAAGCACTGCGCCATTTTCCTTGCAATCGCTTTCCTCGGAAGCTTCACTCTGGTTTTTGCTACGGATTTTTCGTCATCGAACTTCATCATTAAAGACCCGGTTATTACGCCGGGCGGGGGAGACGGAACATCGACAAGTTTCGGACTTCGCGCTTCGGTGAGCCAGATTGCCATAGGGATCTCGTCGAGCACCACGTTCGGTCTCCGAGCGGGGTTCCTCTTTTTTCCCGCACCGACGGCAACTACATCGAGTCCGGGCGGAGGGAGTAGCGGCGGAGGAGCAGGCGCCGGAGGCGCAGGGGGAGGGGGAGGAGGCGGCACGGGCGTTCCCGGCTACGTGCTCGGGCTTCCGACCAGTACGCCGTTTGCGGGGAGTACTTCGAGTTTCCAGTTCCCGGGAGAGACGCCATTCCTTTCGGTATGCCCCTTGCGAGGAGATTTCAACTGCAGCGGGGAAGTCGGATTCGCGGATTTGAGCATCATGCTTTTCTATTTCAATAAACCGGGAACGCTCGCCTTGGCATACGACCTGAACGGTGACGGCAGACTCGACGCTGCCGACATTTCGATCCTCTTTTACTACTGGAACGAGCGGCTTGCCTGACGCATCACGATGAAGCTCTCCGTCTTTCCGATTCTTCTTTTCCTCGCAGTTTTCTTCTCAACTTCGTTCGGGGCGGAAGAACCCCGGGTGTATCTTGAGGCGGAACGAGGCGCGCTCCTCCCGGGCGAAGAAATTCCGGTGCATGTTCTTATGGGAAGCGAGGATCCCGTGAATGTTTTCGATCTCCAGATCGGATACTCAACGAGCACGCTCGAATTTCTTACTCTGAAGAATGACGACTCGATCGTTGATGTGTGGGTTTTGAGCCAGGAAAAAACCACTGTCGGATCGATCGCCCTTGGCGGGGGGGTCGTGAAAGGTTTCGAAGGGAAACGGGGGAAAATTGCGACACTCGTGTTTCGGGCGAAAAAACCGGGGATTGCGAATCTTTATTTCACATCTGCAAACATTTATTATGCCGACGGGAAAGGGACCCGAGCCGAGTCATTGGGTTTTCCGCTCGAACTGAAGATAGGCGAGGAAGCGAAAAAGACGAACGTCGTAGCAATATTCGTTCTCGGCATAGTTCTTTTAATGATCATCGGAGTTCTTGCTGGTTTTCTTTTCCGTCGCGCGAGGGCTCGCAAGTAGCGCTTTCGCATCGGAGAAGTTAAAATTAGGCCATCTCTCCATGTCTATATATCTTCTTCGGAAGATGCTTATCATTGCCTGCGTAGCATCAGTCGGGTTGCCAGCGACAACGTTTGGGGTTGCAGTGCTTTCTCTCGACCCCGCAACCGGAACATTTGCTGTCGGAGGCACGTTTTCGGTGTCCGTACTCCTCGACACAGGGGGAGCTGACGTCAATCTGATCGAGTCTTCTATTTCTTTTCCTCCGGATAAGCTTGAAGTTGTTTCTCCGAGCGGCGGAAAGTCGGTCGTGAGTATTTGGACCGACACGCCGAAATTCGATAACAGCAAAGGAATAATCTCGTTTCAGGGAGGAACTCCGAATCCAGGCGTGAATGTCCGGCGCGGCCTTGTAACATCAATAACTTTTGCGGTAAAAGCGCCCGGCACCGCGGCATTGAGCTTCTCTCCTGCTTCGCGGGTGTTCTTGAACGACGGCTTCGGAACGGACATTTTGGGAGCCATTCGCCGCGGAACATATAACCTCGTTTCGGGTTTCCCTGGGGGCCCGGTGGTTATCTCTCCGACCCATCCTGACGGGGCGAGTTGGTACGAGAGTCGAGCGGCGACGCTTCGGTGGCAGACCGAAGAGGGAGCGAAAGGGTACAGTTATATTTTAAACGACTCGCCGCTCGGCGCGCCTGACGATGTTTCGGAAAGTCTCGCGCCGGGAGTGGATTATTCGGGGCTCACCGACGGCGTGTACTATTTCCACGTAAAATCGCTTAAAGGTGGTGCGTGGGGCGGGGTGACCGACTTTCGACTCCAAATCGATGCGACCCCCCCGGAAGAGTTCCTCGTTCAAATTACTCCATCGAGGCGGACGTCGGAGCGACAGCCACTGATATACTTCGAGACGAAAGATGCGATTTCCGGGGTTCAAAGATATGAAATTGCGATTGTGGGGGTCGGAGAGATTCCTACCGCAGACGCATACCTCACGGCCCGGAGTCCCTATATCCCTCCGGAACAGCTTCCTCTCGGGCGCTACAGGGTGTTCGTAAAGGCGTTCGATAAAGCTGGGAATATTCGGGAGGCGAGCCAGGAGCTCGAGATCGTAAAACCGACATTCGAGATCGTTCCGGGTGTGGGAATTCGGTTCGGGAGCAGCCAGATATCTTTCAGGGCCTTTTTCGTAGGCCTCGGAGTTTTTCTCGTGCTCCTCGGTCAGTATGTTGTTTCGCGGATCCGGGCGTGGCGGCGCCGCGTCCATGGAGAAGATGATTCAGCGCCTCCGACCCCGCCGCAATCGCCTCCACCGATTCTTCCTGTATCACCCACCGTTGATACGGGAACAGGATTTCCTTTCCGGACTTAGAGGCGATCTCTGTACTTTTCGAGGAACCCGGGAAGCTGCGAGTGAAGCGGAGACGGAAGGGCATTGAGCGCAAACCACCGTACCTCCTCGAATTTATGAAGTTCACTATTCTTAACCTTCTCGCGAGAGACCCTTACTTTGAAATCAAGCGCGATCCAGTGAGTCGATTTTCCGCTGTGTTCTCGATGGACGTCGCGGAAACCTAAGAATTCGTGCGCAAGGACTTCGGTTCCATACTCTTCCTCAATCTCTTTGCGGAGCGTTTCTTCAACTGTTACTCCGAATTCGAGACCGCCTCCGCCGATATCCCACCTGCCCTGCTCATCGCGGGCATTGAGAGATCGTTTCGCGAGGACGACACTGCCTTTGCCGTCGTGGCAGAAGAAGACAACACAGACGCCGGGATAATCAACGCCCTTCTGCATATTATTTTGCGAAAAACCCAAATGCCGGTCCGAGAGCGAAGATAACGGTTGCAGCGGTGAAATATATAAGCGGCAGAACGACAATCGGCAGATACTTCCAAGAGGTGTCGATCCTTGGCGTATCTTGTAATCTGTTCCGAACGAGGAGGAACGGCACGACATTCATAGCGTGGTAGTTGAAAAGGATATACGGAAGGAAGAGCATCGTTCCGGGATTCGCAAGGAGAAAGCCGAGTCCGTCGCCGAGCGCCTGTCCGAGTCCCATGATGAGCGCGTAACCGAAGTTGCTGTATTCGTATCGGCGCACGAAAAGCCAGATCGCGGAAAAGATCGCTACATACGCAGGAAAAGTGAACAAGACGTCAACGCCGTAGTTATACATCATCTGCCCGATACCCATATCTTTCGTTACAACAAGAGAAGGGTGCAGGGGTTTCGAAATCATATAAAACCCTTCTACGAAAGCGGCGAAGATTGTCGCAAGGCCGATGAAGGCAAGGGGCGTACTTGAAGGAAGCAGTTTTCGCAAGAGAAACCTAAGTCTGTAGGTGATCGCGAAGAAAACAAGAATGAAAACGTGCGTTATGTCGTCTGCATTCAATCCGTCAGAGAAGGTGATAAAGAATACGAGAAGAGACCAGGCGGCGTACGCGAGAAGCGGTTTATTGTTTTTTAGAGGACTCCACATTTTGTCGGGCTGCCGGGAATTGAACCCGGATCGCACCCACCCCAAGGGTGTATACTGCCGTTATACTACAGCCCGCGTTCGGTTTTCTCATTCTAGCCCAAGCGATTTCCTTTGGCGAGGCGCTAGAGAAGTTTGACTTCTTTCCCGTTGATAAACGTTTTTCCTCCTAGGCACTCGATCGCGGCGTTCACGATTATTTCGAAATCTTTTTCTTCGCTTGGGAAAAGGTGCGCCGGCCGCGGACGGAGCGGCGAGGGGAGGGATTCAATATAGGAGAGATATTTCTCGGCCGGAATATTGAGTTTGATCGCCCCAAGCGGGAGGGAGAGAAGCATAAAAAGATTTCCTTGTTCCGTAGAAATAGCCGGTTTGCCGGTGCGCACCGCATTTCGGAGTTCCTCGAGTACGTTCGCGCTGAAGCGAAGTGGAGATTTCATCGCTCAATGGAACAGGAACGGGCTTTGTTTGCCGCGCTGTTTTGGATCGAGCGCATTGATATAGTCAACGTCGCGGGGGAAGTGAATCGTCGATCCGTTCGGAGCCTTTTCTATGAAATCATCGTCATCGGGAGAACTACCCGCGACTCTCCGGGAAACTCCGAAGTCGATGACGAAAATTTCTCCCCTAAGCTCCGCACCGGCCTCGAGCTCCTGGTCTGTCTTGAGCATAATATTAGAAGGCTTCAAGTCGCGGTGCACAACGCGCTGTTTTTTGATGCGGGTCATAATCGAAAGGAGTTCACTCCACTTCGGTTCGGCGATTTTCGCCTCGCCGTCAATGATTTCTTGTAAGTTGTAACCGGAGATTTCTTCCATTGCCATGACATCCCGCACGATATCGCGGCCGTTTAGCCGATCTTCAACGTGTCCGAAGGCGACTGGGCGAGCAACTTTGCAATTTTTCTTAAAAAGGTCGTCTTGAAGATCAAATTCCTCATCCGGAGAGAGGAATTGAATCTTTCTATATTCAGCAGGAGTAGATTCCCGTTTCGGCTTGTCCCGCCAGATTTTTATGCAGATCCGGCAGGGCGAGGGATGACCGGGGAGCTCGAATTTAAACACTCTCGCTGCCATACCCTCGCCGATGAGCAGGCGTTCGTTCCGGGAGATTTGGATGATTTCCTCTTCAACGTCCCGTTTCATCCGTTCGAGAAAACGTTCGACTCCGCGCCTGAGTTCTTCGCTGCGCTCAACACTGCCCGCAATCTGAATCTTGGGTATTTCAGGCATTTACCAAGAAGTGGAAAGTAGTTTTTAGCTCTTTCGACCGAGCTTTTTCATACACCGCACGCAGACGCGCTTGCGAGTGCCCCCGACTTTCGCCCACTGAAGATTCGGATATTTCCGAGAGGTTCCCGTCGGATTGTAGTGACCGCGAAGCAATCTTCGCTTACCTCGAATCACCGATCCTTTGCCGCATACTGCACACTGTCGCATGATTTTTATTCTGGCTTAACTTTCAATTTTTTTGACTTTTGGCGATTGAGCTTCGGAAGCCGAACCGAAAGGATCCCGTTCTTGAAGTTGACCGTCGCCTTGTCCGGATCAACTTCCTGGGGGAGGATGACCGACCGGGAAAACCGTCCCCAGTAACACTCCTGGTAAAAATAATCTTCACTCTTCACTTCTTTCTCTCGCAGCCGTTCTCCCTTGATTGTAATGGCGTCCGTCGTCACGTTGATGTCGAGATCCTCCGGACTTACTCCTGCGACCGCTGATTCCACGACTATCTCGCCAGGCGTCTGATAGACGTCGATGGTGAGCTGTCCCTCCGGTTCAAGATCGGCGTCGTCTGTCTTCGGAGTCATATTTTTCTGGGCATTTACGACCGGCGAGCTTGCGGCGGCGAGCTTGACTTCATAGTCTTGGCCGCCGTTGTCTCGGTTTTTCGCAAACCCCTCGAGAAATTTTTCTTCGGAAGAACTTGCCATGGTTACACTGTTTTTCGCCGAAGCTTTTCAAAGTCGCTGAGGACGAAGAATCCAACGATTACCACGAAAAGCACGGGATACACGATACTTTCGTAGGAGAGTATAAGATAATTGAAGACGGCATGCAAGGCGGTTGCAATGATAAGGCCGATAACGATGAATTTTTCCGCATAGAATTCGCGGATACTTATCGCCCAGTAATAGCCCGCGATCGCCGAGGTGAGCGAGTGAAGAAGCGTCGCTCCGACGAACCGGACGGATGCGATCTGGAGCGTGTTGCTTATGAGAGCTCCTCCCGACCCTCCGCCATGAAGCGCTCCCAGATTTTCGACGGTGGCAAAGCCGAGGCCGGCAACGACTGCATAGATCATCGCGTCGACGGGCTCGTTCAAGGCAGGGTTCTTGTGCACGACAAAGTATGCCGCCCAAAACTTGGTGACCTCCTCGATGAAGGCAAGTACTACAAGAGAAAAAATGGAGAAACGAACAATACCAAGACTTTCGAGAAACGGATTTGCGAATATTTGGAGCGCGAGCGCGAAGAACGAAAATGCCATGCCGGCGATAAAAACCGAAACGATGAGGCGCTTTGGTTCCGGGTGAAGGTCTTCTTTGAGATAAAACAGAAGCCACGCGAAGCCGGGGAGGAGCGAAAGGGTGAGTGTAATGAGGGTCATCCGTTTTTTATTGTACTGTGGGATAGCGTGTTTTCGTGCGAAAAATCGGCTTCATTATCACTTCTCGACAAGGAGAAGTTGCCCCGGCCTCAACTTTTGGTAAATTTCCTCGGTTACGAAGGGCATAAACGGGTGGAGCATCGTGAGGCACTCGAGGAGGATTGTCTCGAGGACATGGTAGGCCGCGCGTTGGTCGCCACGAACCTCCTGCTTTTGGCTACCGCTCAATCGCCCAGCGAGCGATTTCGCTGGCGACTCGGCCTCGCTCTCGCCGTGGAGCGGCGAGCCGTGCCCGCTCGGCCTCGTAGCCGCGCCAAAAGCAGGAGGTTCGTTGACGCGGAGGCGGTTTTTATATTGTTCCACAATCTTGTCCGCGAACGTATGCCAGACGTAGTGATAAAGCTTTTCCGCAGCAAGGTGAAACTCGAACTTTTCAATATGCTTGGTGACGGCAGCTTTTAATCTTTTAAGCTCGGCAAGGTTTTTCTTGTCCTCCGCTCTCATCGCCACTCTCACGTCTCTCGCCTCCGGTTTGTTCATGAGAATGAACCTGGCGATGTTCCAGATTTTCGTTGCGAAGTTCCGGTACCCGCGGATTTTATCTTCCGAGATCACGATGTCGTTCCCTGCGGTGTTTCCGACAACAAGCGCCATCCGCAGGGCGTCGGTGCCGTAGGTTTCGGCAACGCCAAGCGGGTTAACTACGTTCCCTTTTGATTTGGACATTTTCTGCCGGTCCTTGTCGCGCACGAGACCGTGGAGATAAACGGTCTTGAACGGAACTTTTCCGGTTCGATAGAGCCCCATCATAATCATCCGCGCGACCCAGAAGAAAAGGATGTCGTAGCCGGTTTCCATCACGTCGGTTGGATAGAATATTTTGTAATCTTTGCCGTTCGGGTATCCGAGCGTGAGAAACGGCCACTGTGCGGATGAAAACCACGTGTCGAAAACGTCGGGGTCCTGCACGAATTTCGCGTCGCAGAACTCGCACTTCGGCTCGGTTGGAGAGATGATAAGCTCTTTGCATTTCACAACGTCTCCTTCATGGCCTCGTTTTGGAACACACTTTGGTTCGTGGTACCACGCTGGAATTCTGATGCCCCAGACGATCTGCCGAGAGATGTTCCAGTCACGGATATTTTTGAGCCAGTGGAAATACACTTTTTTCGTCCGGTCGGGATAGAACTTTATTTTTCCTTGCTCCACCGCCTTGATTGCTTTTTCGGCAAGCGGCTTCATTTTGATAAACCACTGCGGCTTGGGGAGCGGTTCGAGCGTCGAGCCGCACTTATAGCATGTTGCGACTTGGTGTTTATAATTCGGCTCAACTTTCTCCAAAATCCCGATCCGCTTCATCTCTTCCGCGACTTTTTCGCGCGCTTCGGCGACCTTTAAACCCGCAAACGGGCCGGTTTCTTTTGTAAGCCGGCCGTTCTCGTCAATTACGATACGAAGTCCCGGGATCTCTTCTTTATGTCTCTGCCAGATTTCGAAGTCCGTCGAATCATGCGCCGGAGTTACCTTTATAACGCCCGTTCCGAATGCGGGGTCAACCGCGTCGTCGGCAATCACTTTGAACGTGAGCTTCCCGAGCACGCCTTGGGCGTGGATTTCCTTGCCGATATATTTTTTATATCGCTTATCTTTCGGGTTTACCGCTAAGGCGGTATCGCCGAACTTCGTTTCGGGCCGGACGGTTGCAAGCGTGAGCGGGCCGTACTTGATGTAGTAGAGCGGATCTTCGCGCTCGACGTATTTCACCTCGAGATCGGAAAGTGCTGTTTTGTGTTTCGGACACCAGTTCACGACCCGAACGTCGCGATAGGCGAGGCCGTCCTCGTAGAGCCTTACAAACGTCCTGTGGACCTCCTTGATAATGTCGGGATCGAGTGTGAATTTTTCTCTCGACCAGTCGCAGGAGGCGCCAAGTTTTCGGAGCTGGTTTTCCATCACTTTCTTGTTTTCCTGCGTAAAGTTCCACATTTCCTGCCAGAGCTTTTCGCGCGGGATCTGGAACCGGTTTCGCCCTTCTTTTTCGAGTTTTTTGTCGAAGACCACCTGTGTTTCGAACCCCGCGTGATCTGCTCCCGGGAGCCAGAGAACACGTTTTCCGCGCATCCGCCAGAAACGCGCAAGAATGTCCTGGAGCGTTACAAAAACCGCGTGCCCCGCGTGGAGTGCGCCGTTCGCGTTCGGCGGCGGCATAATAACCGTGTAGGGCTTCGCAGATTTCGGATAGGGGAGCTTATCGGGGTTGAAGAACCCCGATTTTTCCCAGAGGTCATATATTTTTGCCTCTATGGTCGGGTGGTCGTAGCGGGGATCAAGATTTTCGGGCATAAGGTTAATTCTACTATATATTGAGGCTTCCCTGCGCGCGCAGTTTATATTTCTTCTTCCGAAGCATCGCGAAGTATCCTGCTTCTCCAATCATCGCGGCGTTGTCGGTGTTGTAGATAAAATCCGGAACGAAAAACTTTTTCTTCAGTTTCCGCGCTCGCTCTGCGAGCTCTTTTCGGAGGAATTTGTTTGCCGCAACACCGCCGCAAAGGATGATGGATGTAGCCTTATACATCGTCGCTGCATCCGTCGCCTTTTTGATGAGTACGTCAACGGCGGCTTTTTGAAACGACGCAGCAACATCTGACTTGCTTGTCTTCGGATTGTCTCGGAGATAATAGAGAACGGCGGTCTTGAGTCCGGAAAAGCTGAAATCGAAACTTTTTGTTCCGATCATGGGCCGAGGGAAGTTAATCGAAGGTTTCCGGCCCTTCGGCAAGCTCAAGGCCAGCTTCTCCAAAGCTGGCCCGCCGGGATAGGGGAGGCCGAGGAGTCGCGCAACCTTATCGAACGCCTCTCCAACCGCATCGTCCCGCGTTTCGCCGAGCTTTTCCCATTCCTTGAGCGACTTTACGTGGAGTAAAATCGTGTGCCCCCCGCTTACGATAAGAGCGATCGCAGGGAGCGCTATTCTTGGATTTACGTTTCCCGCTTTTTTATTTGGCAAAAGGAAACTATAGAGATGTCCCTCGAGATGGTTTGCTCCGATGAGCGGCTTCTCATATTTTTCTCCCAGTTCTTTTGCGAACGTGATTCCCGCCCAGAGCGCTGGCTCAAGCCCCGGCCCCACAGTTACTGCAATGGCGTCAATTTTTTGCCATAGCTTTTGTTCTTTTGAGCCGAAGATTCGTTTATATAGAATCGGCAGGTTCTTTTCGTGCTCGCGCTTCGCCAAGTTCGGCACAACACCTCCGAACGGGCGATGGACTTTGACTTGCGAGGCAAGCTCGTGCGCGAGCACTTTGAATTTCGGGCTGGCGAAGCCGCCGGTTGCCTCAACGAGCGCCAGCGAACTTTCATCACAACTTGTCTCAACGCCGAAGATTATCTTTTTCACGGTGCTAAGCTTTCGCGAATCCGCCTGCTTGGATACCCCATAGCTTTTGATAGAGTCCTCGCTTCACTTTCACAAGTTCCTTGTGTTTTCCTTCCTCGATGATGGTGCCGTTATCGATAACGATAATCCGATCCATCTGCATGATGGTGGACAGGCGATGGGCGATGACAAGCGTTGTTCTCCCTTTCATCAGCTCCTTGAGTGCGTCTTGTATATAGAGTTCGCTCTCGCTGTCGAGTGAAGAGGTGGCTTCGTCGAGGACGAGAACTGCCGCGTCTTTGAGTATTGCACGAGCAATGGCGACCCGTTGCCGTTCGCCTCCGGAGAGCTTAATTCCGCGCTCGCCGACAAGCGTGTTATATCCTTCCGGGAATGAGGAGATGAATTCATGGGCGTGGGCGAGTTTTGCGGCACGCACGACATTCTCGTCACTTGCATCCGGCTTCGCGTAGCGGATGTTTTCCATAAGCGTTCGATGGAAAAGAATTGGTTCTTGTGGCACGAGTGCAAGCGCAGATCGGAGAGAATTCTGGGTAACCTTTGCGATGTTCTGGTTGTCTACGAGGATTTCGCCTCTATCTATGTCGTAGAACCGGAATAGCAATTTCGCGATAGTTGATTTTCCTCCCCCCGAGGGACCGATAAAGGCAACGCGCTCACCGGGCGCGATCGTAAGGTGGAAGTTTTTGAGAACAGGAACCCCTTTGTGATATGCGAACGAAATGTTTCTGAACTCGACTCTGCCTTTCTTTATCTCGAGAACCCGAGCGTTCGGTACGTCCTCTACCTCGTGAGGCGTGAGGAGAATTTCTGTCATTTCGTTTGCATCTGCGAGCGCTTCGTAGATTCTTTGGATGTTTTTCCCAGTATTCCAGAGCTTGTCAAAAATTCTGAGGAGATACGTTTGAAGGAGAACAACGTCGCCCACGTTGAGAAGTCCTTCGCGCCACCTCGTCACGCCGAGGTAGATAATGATAAATTCGACTGCGATCATCATCAGTCCCTGCGCCAAGTCGCCAATTATTCCGAGGTTCCAGCTTTTTTTTCGCAGGAGAAATTGTTTATTTGTAACCTCATAGAACCTGTCGTTTTCTTTCTGATAGCTCGCGAAAAGCTTAACGTTGACGTTGTTTGTGACACTGTCCGCGAGCTGGGCGGTGGTTTGGGTGTCCGCAGTCGCTCGCCTCACATCGTACGGTAATTTAAATATCGAGTAGGCGTACGAGAAGGCAAAAAACAGCGTACACCATGCGAGCATAAGGAAGCCGAAAGTCTTGTACTGCCAGAGAAGCACTCCGAGAATGATAGCGGTTTCGAGGAGGGAGCGGCCGAGATCGTAGTAGACCTGGTCAGCGATCTGTTCGAATGCTCGTTCGTAACGTTTTACTTTTGTCACGAGACTTCCAACGAAATTAGAGTTAAAGAAACTCTGAGAATGTTGCTGGAGGTATCGGTAGCAGGAGTTTGTGAGATCGCTCATTACCCGCGACTGGAAGTAGTTGTTCGCGAAGTTTGACGATCGCCACAGGACTACTCGTAGCAGATTCACGCCGAGGATTATAAAGACAACATCCAGAGCCCTCGATGCGGTTTCCGAAGAGGCTCCGATCGAAAGGATATTGACGAGATCTCTATAGAGGAGGGGGATGTACGTCTGGAGGAGCGTGAGGATCAGAATTCCGCTCAAGAGCACTCCGACTTGCCAGGGATATCTTTTACTGTGGCTCCAGAATATTCCGAGGGTTTCTTTTGTAGACGTGTAAGCTTTTGTTTTGCGCATATAATCAACAAGTTTATTACTGTACCACGCCTGCCCATCAGTAAACGCAGAAAGGGAGGAGATGGAGACGATTCACAAGCATCTCGTACAAACGAAGTGCCCCCATCGGGATTCGAACCCGAGTTTCAGCCGTGAAAGGGCCGCGTCCTGGGCCAGGCTAGACGATAGGGGCTTCCTCACAAGTTAGAAAATCGAAGGAGAAAAGTCAAAGCAGTATGGTACAATACAAACATGTTTCCGATACTCTACTTTTTCAGCGATTGGGCTATTTTGGTTCTCCGGCTTGTGTTCGGTTTTCTTATGGCGGCACACGGCCTGCCGAAGCTCAAAAACCTTAAAGGAACCGCCGAATGGATGGAAAGCGAGGGATTCCGGCCAGGAAGATTGTGGGCAACAGCGGTTGCGGTCCTCGAGTTCTTTGGGGGTATCGCGATTTTTTTCGGATTCTTCACGCAGCCGGTTGCCGTTATCTTTGTGCTCCAGTTTGCCGTGATCGTCCTCTGGAAAATCGGGAAAAGCGAGAAATTAGTAGGGAGCTTGGAATTAGATCTCCTTGTGCTCTCCATTTCACTCCTTCTTGCAACAATTGCTACCGACGCGCCCGCTCTCGACAGCTTCTTCTACGGAGCCGGCTACTAGGACGAGGCACGACTTGCCCCAATCTCATGTACCGTTTTTTTGAGGTTGTGCCGGGGGCGCTCGCATGGCTCACGTTTGCACTCATGATTTTTCTCTCGTGGCAACTGCCGGCTGCAGTTGCCATTTTTATCATCTTATTCGATATCTACTGGCTTCTAAAGTCTTTGTACCTCTCGCTCCACATGAGATCTACTTTCCGGACGATGAAGAAAAATCTCAAAGAGGACTGGCTTCTCAAGCTTAGAATGGGGGCGAGCGGGAAATGGGAACATTTTTATCATCTTATTATTCTTCCGATGTATCGGGAGCCGTACGAGGTTGTACGTGAGAGCGTCGAGAGTCTCGCGAAGATACATTATCCGAAAGAAAAGTTATTTGTTGTTCTTGCGACGGAGGAGCGCGCGGGTCCGGAAGCTGCCGAGATTGCAAAGAAAATCGAAACCGAATTCGGGAGAATGTTTTCCAAGTTACTTGTCACTGTTCACCCGGCAAATATGCCAGGCGAAGTTCCGGGGAAAGGTGCAAACGAAACGTGGGCGGCAAAGGAAGCGAAACGCATTCTCATCGATCCGCTCGAGATTGATTATAAAAATATTCTCGTGTCTTCGTTCGACATCGATACGCAGGTTTTCCCGGAATATTTTGGCCGCCTTGCGTACGTATTTCTCCATGCCGAGAGACCTTTGCGCTCGGTGTATCAGCCGATTCCGCTTTTTACGAACAACATTTTCCAGGCGCCATCGTTTGCCCGCGTCGTGGCCTTCTCCGCCACATTCTGGCAAATGATCCAGCAATCGCGGCCGGAGAGGCTTACCACGTTCTCTTCTCAGTCGATACCGTTCCAAGCGCTCCTTGACATTGGATATTGGCAAACGGACATAGTGTCCGAGGACTCGCGGGTGTTCTGGCAGGGATTTTTGCGGTACGACGGCGATTTTCGGGTTGAGCCGCTTTTTTACCCGGTTTCGATGGATGCCAATGTCGCTCCGACGCTCTGGAAAACTCTGGCGAACATTTACAGGCAACAGCGCCGGTGGGGATGGGGCGCCGAGAACATTCCATATATGTTTGAGGGATTTCGGAAGAACCCGCGTATTCCGAAAGCAAAAAAGTGGTATTGGGGATTCAACCTCCTCGAAGGGTTTCACTCGTGGGCAACGAATTCGCTCATGATTTTTGCGCTGGGCTGGCTTCCGGTGGTCTTGGGAGGGAAGCATTTCAACTACACGCTTCTTTCGTACGGCCTGCCGCAAGTAACGCGATTCATCATCACGCTTTCCATGATTGGCATCGCAAGCTCTGCCGTTTTAAGTTTTCTCTTACTGCCCCCGCGGCCGGAGTGGTTTAGGATTCGGCACTACACCCTGTACCTTTTCGAGTGGCTTTTCATCCCTTTCACGCTCATCGTATTCGGGGCGATTCCGGGACTTGAAGCGCAGACGCGCCTTATGCTCGGCGGACGATTCCGGCTGGGTTTCTGGGTAACACCTAAGGGGAGATACGCAAGAACCGCAAAAGGGACTGGATAGGAAGCTTTGCTATAATGAAAGGCGTGAAGGTTAACTCTCGGTCGGGTTTCACTCTTATCGAACTTCTCGTCTTTACGGCGATTTTTGCCGCAACGATGGTCGCGTTCGTCATGGTTTTGGTTTCTTTCACCGGAGTTCAAGTTCGGCAATCGGGAGCGGCGGAAGTGAATCAGCAGAGTCAGTTTCTGCTCCAAATCGTCCAACGGTACGTTGAGGAGTCAAGTCTCGTTGAGATGCCGGTAAACACTCCGACGAGTACGATAAAACTTCGGATGGGAGTGAGTGCTGCGGATCCGACATACGTGTATCTTTCCGGTTCCGACTTATACGTCCGGCAAACCGACGGCGGTCAGCCGGAACGGCTGAATTCCAGTCGAGTGCTTATTTCGAACGTCTCATTTGTGAAGCGCGAAAACCCGCCTGGTCACGATTCGGTGAGTGTCACGTTCACCGTTACCTACAACACCCAAAATATCAAAGAACGTTTTGCCCAGACACTCGATACTGCCATTGCGAGGGTGAATGCCGCAACATTCGATTCGAACGTTATTCCGTCGTCGACCGCGGTGTACGATCTCGGCGTGTCGTCCCAGGTCTGGAGATCGGTGAACAACCTCATTTACTTCAGCGGCTCGAATGTTGGAATCGGCGTCTCGGGTCCCCAGCAGCGGTTGGAAGTGGACGGGGGAGTGCGCCTGAATACCACGTCCGGTCAGCCGAGTTGCAGCGCCGGGGGTCAGAGCCGCGGCACGCTCTGGCTCACTCAAGCCGGCGGCGTGGCAACGGACACGCTCCAGCTCTGCGTGCGCCGCGGAGACGGTTCGTACAGCTGGGTTACCATCTATTAGCGTTGTGGATAAGCTCGTTGAGCTTGATTGCGGAGTGACATACAATTAAGCCTATGGAGCGAAGCAAGATCTTTGCCATTGTTGTTGCGGTTGTCGTCATCGTCGTTGTCGTGGGATTCAGCGTATTCATAAAACGAGCGCCTGCTCCCGCTCCGGAGAATGGAGCAGAATCCCCAGCTTCGGCAACCCGAGCGCCCGCACCCGAGGATATTCGCGTCCCGGAAAAGGATTCGACGGACGTTCCCGAAAACGTTGCGGTTCCGGAGATTGTTGCTCCGTCGGCACCGACGTCCCAGTCAAGCTTTCGAAGTTTCGACATTAAGGTTGAGCGGGGAAAGTTCGTGCCAGACACGGTTGTTGTGCGGAAGGGGGACTCGATCCAGTTGAGCATTACGGCGGTCGACGGTGACTATGACTTTGTTCAGCCCGACTACGGCGTCCGGACTGCGTTGCCGGAGGGTGTTGCGAAGCGGATCGGGTTTACCGCGGCCACCGATGGGAAGTTTACGTTTTTCTGTGAAAGTTGCGGCGGCCCGGATCGGGGACCGGTGGGGTATATAGTCGTAAGTCAAAAATAAAACAATATGCCAAAAAAATTCATTGTTCTTCTTATCGTCTTCGTCGTTCTTCTCGTCGCGCTCGTTGTAGTTTTGACGATGGATCTTCGAGGAGCAAAAACTTCGTCGAAATCTCCCTATTCCGCGGTGTATATGGCATCGGGAGATATTTACTTCGGAAAATTGAGCTGGTTTCCGTGGCCGAAGCTCACGAACGTGTGGTACCTTCAGCGGGCGGTGGATGAGAACAATCAGCCGCAGTTGAGCGTCGCACCGTTCCCCGGAGTGTTTTGGGGTCCGATGGATGAGATGACGCTCAATCCCCGGCAGGTTATTTTCTGGACGTCGCTCCGCACCGACAGCCAGCTTGCGCAGGCGCTTGCGAACCCCTCGGCCTTAACGCCGCCTTCGGCAGCCGCTCCTTCAGCGGAAAGCTCTCAATGAAGAGAGAGGTAGCAAGAAGAATAACTTTTTCGACCGCATTTGTTTTTTCTCTGGTATTTTTTTCCTTTGAAGCGGCCGCTTTCACGGGTCCTTCCCAGCCCGGAGGGACGGGAGCGGGCGCCATCGGAGTGGATGCGGCGAACAACGTAAGTTTTGGAACATCGATTCCGTCGCCGACGACGAAGGTAATCATCGTCGCGTCGTCAACGGACACAACTAACTACGGGCTCCGGGTGGTTCAGCCGGGCGGCGCGGATGTTCTCGTCATCCGGAACGACGGCAATATCGGGGTGGGAACCGGCTCTCCGGCAAGCTCGCTCGACGTGCAGGGAGCGGTAACCGCGATTTCACTCTCGGGTCAGATCGTTGCGGAAAACGTCTCCGCCGGACAGTTCGGAGCAAATTACGGAGGCGGGAACTACGGATTCGCGGGTAATGTGGGCTTTGGGCTGGCTGGTACGCCGACGCACAAGATAGAGTTCGTGAGTTCCACCGTGGCTTCCGGGGGTATCGCTTTTGGGGATGTCGAACTTTATAGGTCTGGCGTGAATACGCTCTCTCTCGCTGCAGGTGATTTATTCAACTCACCAGGAGGCATTTTTGTCGCAGGGAACGTGGTAATCGGATCAACAAGATACTTCTACGCCACAGATGGCAGTGCGGCCGCCGCCGGTTATGGTTTTCTTTCGGACGGAGGTCTCGGAATGTACCGGGGAGGAATTGATACTTTGCGATTCACGACTGCTAACACGGATCGGATGACAATTGATGCGACCGGGAACGTCGGCATCGGAACAACCGGACCCACCGGACGGCTCCACGTTGCCGGCGGAGACGTCATCTTAGACACGGGCGTGCAAACCGATTTTTATGACGAAACCGGTGATAAAATCTACTGGTTCTCGAATACGTATGGCACGGGGGTGGAAGCTGGAACGATTACCGACTGGTTCGCGACGCGTCGCCGCTGGAGAGTAGGTGGCACGTCGGTTTCTACAGGAGCGGAACAGATGACGCTGACTGCGACTGGCTTGAAGCTCGGAGGCGGAGACGCAAGCTATATGCTCGACGTTGCAGGAACAGGCCGTTTCACGGGGGTACTCACGCTCGGGAACATTACGGGAAGCACACAGTGTCTCCAGGTAGATACAAACGGTAACATTTCGGGCACTGGCGCCGCCTGCGGTTCTGGAGGTGGTGGAGGTGGGGGAGTCGGCACAAGCACGACGCCAGTAGTCAATGCGATTCCGATTTGGACATCCGCAAGCCAGCTTGGGAATTCTCTTCTCACCCAGCCGACTGCGGACACGGTTGCGATCGGAAGCGGAGGGTTGAGCGTGGGAACAACCGCAGACCAATCGGTCGGCAATATCACGGCG
>QZIV01000014.1 GCA_003599135.1 Candidatus Parcubacteria bacterium
CAGCCATGCCCGCTCCCATACCCATCACCTTCCGGGTGGCAGCGGCTGTGATATACGTCTCTCCGTAACAGGCAATAAGAGCATACGATACCAACATGCCGGCTCCTCCTGTTATCGACCCTAGAGCGGTAGCGAAAACGATGAGCACAAATCCGAGCGCTTTCCTAAACAGCGTGGGCACATGAGTACTCGGTTTAGTGCCGAGATTTTTCTGCCGTGCGAAGAGGAAGGCGGCGGCAACCAAGGTAACCGCTATGAAAATTTTTAGTACTTCGTCGTCTAGTATTCCCGTAACGTAAGCTCCGAAAAATCCTCCTGCGCTCGCGGGCGCGAAAAAGAGAAGTCCTCTTTTCCAATTTACTTTTTTATGTCGCTCGAGTTCCCCCAAACCCACCCACCTTGTCCCGAGCGAAGCAATCCGGGTACTCCCAATCGCAACTTGCGGCGGTACTCCCCATAGGATGAGCAGGGGTCGAACGACGAGCCCGATTCCTCCTGTCAAAACACCCAGAAAGAATGCTGCAAAAACAAGCGTGCCCAAAACAAGGAATCCAAGATATTCAAACATGAAGTGACGCTATGCGTATCGCTTTACAATTCTACAATTTCTTCCCACGGCAGGCCCGGTTTCCCGAAGTGTCCGTAGACCGCCGTTTGTTTGTAGATCGGCCGCCGGAGGTTCAGACGCTCGATAATCGCAAGCGGCCTGAAATCGAATTTCTCCCGCGCGAGCGCGGATAAGTTTTTCCCTGTCTCGCTTATTGCCTCAATCATAAGCGGCTCGGCCTTCCCGATCGCGTAAGCAACCGAGGCCAAGCACTTTTTCGCATAGCCGGCGGCGACGATGTTCTTCGCCGCAAACCTAGCCATGTACGCAGCGGAGCGGTCAACTTTCGTCGGATCTTTCCCGGAAAAACACCCTCCGCCGTGCGGCGCGAGTCCCCCGTAAGTATCAACCATGATCTTCCGGCCTGTAAGGCCCGTATCCGCCTCAAACCCGCCTTGCACAAATTTACCGGTCGGGTTGACGAGCACCTCGATCGAACTCATATCCCCTACTACCGGAAGAACGAGATGCTTGATGAGCGCCTTCCGGACATCTTCCTGCAAAATATCTTCCGCGTGTTGTGTGCTTACAAGCACCGTGCGGATTTTCCCGTTTTCCACGGTAATCTGTGTTTTTCCGTCGGGCCGGAGCCACGAAAAGTTCGCATCGCCTCGCCGGAGTTTCTCGAGGCCAGACGCCAAAGCGTGAACTTTCACGACGACGTCGGGCAAAAACTCTTTCGTTTCGTCCGTCGCATAGCCGTACATAATTCCCTGATCGCCCGCGCCTCCGACGTCCACCCCCTGGGCGATGTCGGGAGATTGCTGCGCGATGTGTACAAGAACCTTGAGATCGTTCTTGTAGCCGATTCCTTCATAGAGATCGCGGGTAACTTTTTCAAAATCAATCTTCGCCCGCGTCGTAATCTCGCCGCCGACGACAAGCAGTCCGTGGCTCCCGAAACTTTCAACGGCGACTCGGCTCTTGGGGTCCTCCGCCAGGCACGCATCGAGAATCGCGTCGGAGACTTGATCGCAGACCTTATCGGGGTGACCGGAGGTAACGCTTTCCACTGTGCAGGTATTGAATGAAAACATATGCGCGAGTTTGTTCGTTGTCCGGAAAAAAATTCTCCCCTTGCGGGGAGAATTTTCCGTGTTATCTTCCCCCGCTCGGGGCCGAAGGTGGCACCTTGAGCTGCCTCACGCAACTCAGGTTGTCGCCGGATCATCGGGTCGGTTCCCTCCCCGGACTCTTGATAGACCACTCAATTGGTATCGATTGTATCAAGAAAACGAGAACCTGCAAGTCAAGTTTTCCACAGGCTACATTCCCGCTTTCGGCGCCCCTTCTGCAATCGTTCCCCGTTTCCCTAATCCCGCCCAGAGCGCCCACGCTCCGACGACAATGTGGAGAATGGTGTCCGCGGGATTTTGAAGAGTCGTCCCCAGGAAAATCTCGCTTATAAACAAACTGTAGAGCCCCACCAAAACCCCTAGAGCACCCAAAAGAATCACGAGCGGTTTCTGGACCGTGCTCGGGAAGGCGAATGCGGCAACAAACCCGATAACTCCGAGGATGATGTGCGCCCAGTTCTCTCCGTTATCAAACCACCACGCGGATCCGAAAATACTCTGGTCGGCCGTCGGGCCAATCAAGCCAAAAAATCCGAGAAGTCCGAGGACGGCGAGAACGACCCCGCCGACCTGAAGAAATTGTTTTGGATTCATAGTAAGCCGATTGATCCTTCGACCTTTCGAGTTATATGTACTCAGTATATCACGTCCCACCTTCCGGTTTGACTCCTTTCCGGCTATCCGATATAACGATGATGCACTTTGAGTCGTAAATTCAGCTACAACGTGGAGGAAAACCATGCTCGAATGGAAGCAGAAATCAGGATGTCTCTGTATCGTCAAGCCACCCGAACCGACGAGTCAGATGGAGCTCGAGCTCGTAGGCGCCCTGGGCCTTCCGGGGACACGCGCCGCAATCGTCCTCGGCATCGCGAACGAAAAGGCCTTCAGCGACTGGAAGGTTGAGATGACGGTTTCCGAGGGCGGTCGGCGAGTCAACGTCACCGTCCATCCTCCCAACAGTAAGCCGCAGCAGAAGGAATTCTATGTCGGCCCCAGCACGGCGGAGGCGAACCAGCAGTTCGAAAGCGAGGTCCGCCGTTTTTTCAACTCCCTCATCGGCTTGGGCGCCGGAGAGGTTCTATCCGAAGAAAACACCTTGAACCGCCTCCACGTGTAACTCCTGTACGTTCAACCACTTCGATCAGGCCGACCTTGCGTCGGCCTGTTTCGTTTCTCTGTTGCTTGACTCGCTCTATAAACCAGGCGTAGAGTATTTCCAGTTTGAACCACTGACCCTCGGAGGTGTCTTATGGGAAGCGCTTCCCGCGCCGTTCCCGCTTCTCGTGTTGTCAAGCCAGAAATTGTCGTGTCGGATGGTTGTAGTCCCGAAACCGGCGTATTCATCAAATCACCGGGAGAGGGCACGGACGGAACCCCGATCCCATTCCCGGTTCTTCCGGATCCCGGCTTCGGAGATTTTTCCAAGGAGGAACTCAATTGGTTCCTCCTGCCTCCGAGAGTCGCGTTTCTCGGGCGGCTAGCCGAATTGCCGCTCGCGAAACTCCGCGAAGCCATTCTTCGAGACCTCACGGAAGGAGACGGAAACTGGGCTGTCGTTGTCGCAGTTTCGTCTGAAATGCAGGACGGACTGAATGCCAAGATGTCGGTGAACCTCGTGGGGCCCGCCGAGGACGGATCAAGAGAAATCGTCATGCCTCGCACCTACTCCGACCTTGGAGTCATAGAAGAGGAGAACAACAAAGTTATCAGCCGGCGCGTATCGTAGCGCGCGGCACAACCGGGCGACGAAAACGTCGCCCGCGCTTTTTTCTAAGAGAAAAAATCTGATACTATCTCATCGTGGAGAAATCGACATGCCCCGACTGCGGCTCGTCTCCGGTAGTCCATAACGCCGAGTGGCTCTCGGCTTTTTTTGACAGGATTTTTACTCCGCTCTACGCGCCGTTCGAAAAAATCCGGAAGCTCTGCGCGCCCCCGTTTCAGACCAAAGCCACCGACCGCGCGCTCGTAAAACTTTTCGAAACGCTTTCCAGCGCCGGACTTATGAAAATTCAGATGTCGCCGGACGAAAAAAACCTTCTCCTTGCCGTTTGTCTCTGGGACGAAGCGGTGAAACGCGGCATCCGGATGCGGGAATTCCGACCCTTCGGATTCCGGCGGGACATCTTTGCCGCGGAATACGGCGGAGACACCCGAGTTTTCGACAGCATCCCCCGCCCTCGAGGAACCTGGCCCGAATCCATAAACTGGATGGACGACAAGTCGATCCTCAAAGGAATATTCCTTGCCGCTGGATTCCCATCTCCCTCCGGCGGAGCGCGCGTAACCCTGCGGGGCGGACTCAAACTTTTCCGGACGCTCCGGAAGCCGGTTGTAACGAAGCCAAGCATCGGCTCGGCGAGCCGCCACACGACAACACACATCGGAACCGAATCCGAATTTGAAAGAGCTTTCACAATCGCCCAAAAACTCTCTCCCTTCGTCGTCGTTGAAGAAGAATGCCTCGGTCCCGTATTTCGAGCGACAGTAATTGCGGGCGTGGTCGAAGGAGTCATCCGGCGCGATCCGCCGGAAGTTGTGGGTGATGCAAAACGCACAGTACGCGAACTCGTCGAAGAAGAAAACAGGAATCCTCTTCGGGACGGCCCCCACTTTCATGCAATCAAATTCGACGAAGCGGCCGAACGAGAACTCCGGCGCCAGGGAGTTTCATGGGACACCGTGCCGAAGCGAGGTGAGCGTATCGCGCTTCACGAGAAGATAAACTGGAGCGTCGGCGGAACGACCACGGACGTAAGCGAAAAAACTCACCCCGAGAATATCCGGCTTTTCGAGGAGATAGCGAAGTTCCTGGAAAATCCGATTATAGGCATCGATTTCGTAATCGAGGACATAAGTCGGCCACGGAAAGAACAGGACCGATGCGGCGTGATCGAGCTAAACAGCCGGCCGTTTATAGACAATCACCACTACCCGTTCTCCGGAAAACCCAGAAACATCGCCGGGGCGATTTGGGATATGGTATTTCCGGCTTCGCGCGCAAGAAAATGAAGCGGCCGGATCAGGGATCCGGCCGGAAGAGAAAACGCGCTTGGAGTTGGTTGTCAGCTTGCCGCCGCGACGGCAAGCTCGGGAACGATGTTGACGGGATAGGGAAAACCGTCGCCGACGACCGGGAATTTCGGGTTGTCGGTCACGCAGGCGAAGAACCCCTGCTCGTCATGCCGGTAGGAGAAGCTTTCCCCGGGAGCGATAAGGCGCCCCTCGGCCCGCTTCCAGAACACGCGGCGCGCCTCCTCGATGGAAAGCCCTCGCACAAAGATGAGAAACCTGTCCCCTGCCTCAAGGTGGACGTCTCCCTCGAAGTGGCCTTCGCGCAGGTCAAGCTCCTCGCCCTGTTGAATGTTCCAGCTCATGGCCTCTCGGATCACAACAACCTCAACCGGCAGGCCGGCGAGCCGGAAGCCGTTGAATCGGACACGGTATATCGTTTTCGGCACAACCGTGCACATCGGCAACCCTCCTCGTTCGCTTTGAAATATAACTGCGACTGCCCTTACGCTGTCACAAAGAGTACCCCGTGCGCCGTTCGAGCGCAAGCGTTAAAAGCCACAAACCCCGCCGGCGCGGGGTCTTTGCTTAGTGACCTTGCTTGTATCTCCCAAAAGGTTATGGCACGTAAGTTAAGTTACTTATAGAGCTCCTTTATGCCCGCGATGTCGCCTGCATTCAGATCGCGCTTTTTTGTCTCCGCTTCAGCGCCGTAGCCGTACATCGTCTCGTCGCTACAGCTTAGGGTATAGAGATCCGCGAGTCCCACCGTGTGTCCGAGCTCGTGCGTTACGATGTTATCGAAATCCATCTTCCCGAAAAACCCAGCGGCCTCTGCAGACCACGAGTAGAGAGTGTTATACACCTGGTCCCATTCCCGAAGTTCTCGACCCCCTGGTGGCCCGCCGAAGATTCCCCAAACGATCGTCACTCCAATTGTTCCCGAGTCGAGCGCGTCAAAATACACTTCGTTTTGATTATCCGGAGCTATTTCATCGGCAACGAGTGTCGAACTCGTTACAGACCCTGCCCCGACAACGTCTTTGCTCGAGCCATCGCCGATTGTTCCATCCGCAGCGTCTTCCCACCTGAGAATGCCCCCGTCGAGAATTCCGAAGATTGTCCCGCTCGGAATGCCATCGGGGTTTGTCGTGTTGACCACCCAATTTTCAACTGACTTCCATTTTGCACCTTTGGCAAGAAAACCGTAGCAGGAAGACTTGCCGCTCGGCTTCCCGGGCTGCCCTCCGCGCGCACTACCCCTCGCAGGATGGATGATTGCGTATCCTTGGACGAGCTCACCGTCTGCAGGATCCACTGCAATACCCAAATCGAACACGTGCGGTGCAACTTCGACCGCATGCTGCGGTATAAGAACGGGTTTCCCTGCTGGCTCAACCATCGCAGGAACAAGATTTGGAGCTGCACCTGCAAGCCCGCTAGCTGCTACAGCGACAGCGGCAATGGTAGTGAAAATGGCCTTCCTCATCTTGAACTAGTGACCCTTTTTGTGTCCCATGGGGGAATTATAGCAAATCTGAAATGGTGGACCCGAGGGAAATTGAACCCCTACCTCGGCAACCGCGCCCCCACACCATTTCTTGTGGACCTAGGCGGAATCGAACCGCCGTCCCAGCAATGCGAATGCCGTGTTCTGCCACTGAACCATAGGCCCGATAATCCTATGGTGTGGGGGTGAAAATGCTCCGTAACCTGCCTGCCGGCAGGCAGGTGCCGTTTTACTACGGGCCCGAAGCTCCTAGATTCTAGAAAAATGAATAACAACTTGCAAACTAGCCGAAGGTGAACGTAAATACTTTAAAGCCTGGGTTTTCGATCAAAAGTTCGAGCGTGTGTTCGCCATAGGATGAATCCTCTATCACTTTGTAGAGCCGGTCATCTTTGATTGTCATTGTTCCGCTTTTCACGTCCTCCCCGGCTTCCGCGCCCACAGGCTTCCCGTCGCGGAGGACATGCACCGTAACGGGAGACGCGGCGCTTCCCACGAGATACACGTTCTTTGCCTTATAGCGGAAAATGATCCGCGCAGCGCTCCTTGTCTCCGCATATTCCGACTGGATGTTCCAATCGCCTACGAGATAGAGCTTGTTCAAGAGCACGTTTGCCGGCGGGAAAAGTTCCTGCCACCCCACCGTGCCGATTGCGCCGTTCCCAAGGTATTCGTTCCGATTCGCACCGAAGTACACCTCCGGGCTCCCTAGGCCGCGAGGATCAACCGCTTGCGCTCCCGAGGGCTTCGCGACATCCGCCGCGATGCCGCCTTTCATCCCCAACCGCTCCATACGTTCCGCAAGTGCTACCTGGATCCTCTTTTCCGTTTCCTCGTATGAACCTTCGCCGATGTGGTCGTAGACGATGTAGCCGTCTATGTCTATTAAGTACTTCCTCGGCCAGTAGCGATTGGCGTAAGCGTGCCAGGTCGAGTAGTCGTTGTCTAAGACCACCGGATACCCGACGCCGAATTTTTTCACCGCCGCAAGGACGTTCTCGTATTTCTTTTCGAATTCGAATTCCGGCGTATGGAGTCCCACGATCACAAGTCCCTTGTCCTTATACTTCTGCCACCAGGCGTTCAAATATGGGATCGTCCTCTGGCAGTTGATGCAGCTGTAGGTCCAGATATCCAAGAGCACCACGCTCTTGCCTACGTGCTCGCCTATCGTGATTTTGTCGGTATTGATAAAACCGTCGGGGGTCGTAATTTCCTTTGCTCGGACCAGGAGTTTCGACTTGTCTCCGATCGGCTTCGGAACCGGAGCGAAAGAATTCTCGGCGGGCGAATTCCCTCCATCTCCCTCTGCCTCGCCGGACGCCGCGGGAGCTTGAACCTCCTCCACGGCAAGATCTTGCGGTGCGGGCGGGCGAACTTTTCCGGCCTCAAGATAGACGATCGAGCCGACAATCAAAACCGATACCAAAACCAAAAGTCCTGTTTTCATCACTACGTGCCGAGAAGATACCGGTTCAAAACTTCCAAGTTCGCGATCCGGTTCAGGTTCTGCGTGAAAGCAAGAACACCCAAGATGATAAGAAGGATGCCGAAGACGATATTTACGTACTTCAAAACGTGGGCATAGCGGTTGATGAATTCCGAGGCCTGCGACGCGAAAAGCCCGACAAGAAGGAACGGAATCCCAAGTCCGAGCGAATACGAAAAAAGGAGTGAGAATGCCGACCCCGGCTGGGTAGCCGCAAGTCCCAAGATGCTCCCCAGGACCGCGCCCACGCACGGAGTCCAGCCAGCGGCAAACGCCGCGCCGAATGCGAAGGATGTCGCATATTTCGATTTGAAATTCGTGTTTACCGCAAATTTGTACTCCCGTTCGAGAAACGGAACCCGGACAAGACCCGTAAGGTAGAGGCCGAAGAAAATGATGATCGCGCCCCCAATCCGCGCAAGCCATGTTTGCACGTCGTAGGCGACCGCTTCAAGCGCGGTATTCAAGAGCACACCGAGAATCGCAAAGATGAGCGAGAACCCGAGGACGAAGAGCAGTGCGTTTACAAAAATATCCTTCCGCTTCGATGCCGACTCGCTCAAAGATGCCCCGGCAAGGTAGGCCAAAAAGCCGGGAATGATCGGCAAGACGCAGGGCGAAAGGAAGGATACGAGCCCCGCGACGAATGCGACTGCGATTGTGATTTCTTCGCCGAACATTAACTTGAAAGCGCTTTATTGATTTCCGAAAGATACCGCGCCTTGTCCCACCCGTCGGGAGCTTTGAGAATCCGGGTTCCGCCCTTTATCAATACCTTCGTGTGCTGGTACGCGACGCCGTGCGCGCGGGCGAGGTCCTTTTCGTCGCTTGTCGTTTCATTGTCATTGTAGTTTACGCGGAAGCCGACGACCTTATCGGTCGCAAGCTCGTTGAATGCTGATTGCATTTTGGGAAATTCGGCAATGCAAATCGGACACCAGTTTGCATAGAAATAAAGCACGAGAATTTTATCCGATGCGAGCACCTTGTCGAAATCACTCTTGTTGTATTCAAGAAGCGGAGCCGAGGTTCCGGCGAGGCGAGCTCCCGAAAACGCAATCGGCGCGGGGGACCCGCCTGCCAGCGAGGCAGAGGCTTGAGCTCCGCTCTTCTCGCGGATAATGATCGTTCCTTCGAACTGCGGCGCGAGGTGATCGTGCATCGGGCACTCACGCGCCTCGTTGAAGGTAACCTTATACGTCTCGCCGGAAGCGAGGGGACGGCGCGGATCAAAATACGGACAGAGGTCGTGGAGCGGGTGGATGTCGGACGCCGGCCAGTGCTCGTTCTTGCCCTTGTTTATAAATTCAACCGTATCTCCGCGTTGGATCGTAAGCGACGACGGACGGAATCCCGCGTCGTTTATTTCAACAACGTAAGTCTTCGCGACGGGCGCGGGCGGCGCGCTTTGAATCGGAGTCTGGGGAGCGGTCGGAGGCGGCGATGAAAGCTGCGGTTCCGGCGTTGAGGAAGCCGGAGCCACCGGTTCGCTCGCTACTTCCGTCTTTGGCGGCGTTCCGTCTGACTCGGGCAGTGTGCCGTAATACGAGTAGTAAATAAGGCCTCCGACGAAAAGAATCGCTGCGATGACGAACACATTGAATGCCGCATCGCCGCGGCGCGAGAAGATTTGTTTCATAGAACGTAAAAATTTGGCGACTTCTCTATAGTATACACGTTTCCCGAGGCGAAGAAAATACGCTACTGTTCAAGCTTCATCGAGAGGATTTTTGAAGTGCCGTCGTCGTTTACGGTTACGCCGTAGAGGACATTTGCGGCTTCCATCGTCGCGCGGTTGTGCGTGACAACGATAAACTGGGTTTTCTTGGAGAACTCCTTGAGCATCTCGGCAAACCTCCTCGCGTTCCGATCGTCGAGCGGGGCGTCTATCTCGTCGAGCACCAAGAACGGCGGCGGACTCACCGACACGAGCGCAAAAATCGCGGCGATCCCCACAAGAGACCGCTCGCCTCCGGAGAGAACCTCGAGCGAGTTGATGCGTTTTCGAGGAAGCCGAAGATCCATCTCTATCCCGCCTTCGGATTCTTCCTCTTTCGGTTCCTCCTCTTCGCCTCCCTCACTCGTTTCCTCGTCTTCTTCGTTCTCTTCGTCGAGCACCGGTTTCTTGGGAAACACGAGTTTGAGCTTTGCGTGTCCCCCGGGAAACATGAGGCCGAAAAATTTGTCGAATTCCTCGTTGATTTTGACAAGCGCTCCGGAAAATTCGGTTTTCACCTTTTCGTTGAGTTCCACGATAAGCTCTCCGAGATCCTCGCACGCTTTCAGAAGATCGTCCGATTGGTGTTTCAAAAACTCGTATCTCGTTTCCGTTTCCTTCGCTTCCTTCATGAGCGCTTCGTCGATCTCGCCGATCGAGGCGAGATCTCCCCGTAACTTGAAAATTCTGCGCTCGTGGGCGGTCGTATCGCCTCCTCCGATCTGCGGATCGAGTTTCACGTCCTTGAATTCTTCCGGCTTCCGGCCGGCCTGAACGATCTGATGCTCGAGTTCGTGAAGCCGGAGTTCGAGCCCTTCTTTTGCAAAAAGCTTCTCGCGGCGGTCTTTTTCCCACGCTTCCACCTTGTCTTTTGCCTCTTCGAGCTCCCCGACCGCCTTTTTGAAAGAGAGGTAGAACTGCTCCTGGTTTTTTTCGAGCGATTTCTCTTTCTCGCCGAGATCGAGGACGTCCCGCTCAACACGCTCAAGATCGCGCTTGATTTTCTCAAAAAGCGACTGTAGCTCGCCCCCGGCGGACGTTTTTTCCTTACCCGCGCCTTCCTCAAGTACCGCATCTATCTGGTGCAAGACGCTCTGGATGCTGCGCTTGAGCTCATCTCCCTCATCGCTCAAGGCCTTCCGCAAGCCATCCCGTACGGACCTGGCAAGCTCGATAAGTTTCTGGACCGAGGGAGAATCGGGAGATGCGGACGTTCTCCCTTGTAGCTCGATCTGAGCTTCAAGACGCCCGATTTCTTTTTCGAGGCGACTCCTTGCTCCAAGGAGCTCATGGGTTTGCGCCTTGATCTTCCGAAGCTCCTCTCGCTCCTTCGGCTGACTTGCCTCCACTTCTTTTACTCTCGCCTCCGCTTTTTCCTTTTCTTCTTTCAGGCGTTCAAATTTCTTTTGGTGTTCCTCGATTTCTTTCTCTACATTCTTAATCTTCTCGTGAAACTCCTGCCAGGCGGATCCGAAAAATTGGTCCTCAAGCGTGCGTAGTTCCTCCGCCAACTCTTCCCGCTTCTCCCAACGCCCCGTCTGGCGCTTCAACGATCGAAGGTGCGGGAGGATTTCCTCGATGAGTGCTTTGACCTTTTCCAGATTAACTTGGCTGTTTTTGAGGCGCCGCTCTGCGTCAAGTTTTTTTATCTGATATTCCCGAAGTCCGAGGATTTCTTCTATCATTTCCCGGCGAGCGGTGGGCGACGCTTCGATGAAAACATCACTGTTCCCCTGGGTCACGACGACCAACCCCCTGCTTCCCAAGCGAACCTTCGCAAAAAAATCGACGAGGTCGCGAAGGAGGATTTCCGCTTTATTCAAAAAATAACGGCTGACGCCGTCCCGCCGGACTTCTCTCGTAACGACGACTTCCGAGAACTCGACCGGGAAAAACTTCTTCGTGTTGTCGAAGTGCAGACTCGCCTGGGCAAGGCCCGTCCGCGGGCGTTTCGGCGTTCCCGCGAATATGAGATCTTCCACTTTCCCCCCCCGGAGACTCCGCGCCTCCCGCTCTCCCAAAAGCCACCTGATCGCGTCAACGATGTTCGATTTCCCCGAACCGTTCGGGCCCACAATCGCGGTGATCCCCGCCGGAAACTCCAGCGTCGTCTTTTGGGCGAAAGACTTAAAACCGTTGAGCTCGAGCTGCCTAAGAAAGTGAGCCATTTTTGTATTTCTGGAGGGCTTGCTTCGCGGCCTCAACTTCTGCTTCCTGTTTCGATGCCCCCTCGCCCTCGGCGACAAAATCTTCTCCGAAATAAACCCCCATTTTGAAGGTTTTCCGGTGCGCCGGGCCGCGCTCCTCGTGGAGACGATACGTCGGAGTGACTTTGAGCTTTTCCTGCGCGAGCTCCTGAAGTTCGCTTTTCGCGTCCTTATAACTCCGCTTCGTGATAACTTCGTCGAGATGGCGGAGAACAAATGTCCGCACAAAATCCCTCGCAACCTCGAATCCCTGATCCAAGTAAACCGCTCCGATCAGTGCCTCGAACGCGTTTGCAACGATCACTTCGCGCGCTTTCCCAGTATCCTTGCTTTCCCCCTTCGACATAAAAATAGATTTCTCAAGATCGATTTCCTGGGCGATCCGCCCGAGCATCTGGTAATTCACGAGTGCCGCGCGGAACACGGTAAGCTGCCCTTCGAGCGAGCGCGGGAACTTTTTGAAAAGCTCCTCGCTCACAATAAGTTCCAACACGGCGTCACCCAGATACTCAAGGCGCTCGTTGTGCGACGGGCGCACTCCCGGGTACTCGTTCAAGTACGAGCGGTGCGTCAGCGCTTCTTCGAGAAGGTCCGTGTTTTTAAATTGGATGCCGATTTTTTTCTGAAGCTCCTGCATTCGTTTCCGTTCTACGGTGCACTCGGTTTCTTAAATTCCGTTTTGGTTTCCTTCTTTGGCGGGCCTTTGGCGGCTTCTTCCGGATATTTTTCGCGGTACACGGTCCCCAAGACCCCGTTTATGAAACGCGCGGAGTTCGGGCCTCCGTAGTTTTTCGCGACTTCGATCGCTTCGTTGATGGCGACCTTCGGCGGAACCTCTCCCGGGTCGGCATAGAGAAGTTCGTAGAGGCCGATACGCAGAATATTCCGATCGATGACGGCGATTTTATCGAGCGGCCAGTCGGGCGCCGCGCGGACGATTGTCGCGTCGATGTCCTTCCGGTGGTCAACGATGCCCTTCAAAATCCGCCAGGCGAATTCCGGCTCATCGATCCCCGGAGCGAATTCCTGGAGATTCCTGTCTAAAATTTCCGTAAGACTCTTCTTCTCGCGATAAAAATCCCACTCGTAGAGGGATTGGAGAAGAACGGTCCGGACCAGGTGCCTCGTGGCCATCTACTTCTTCCCGCATTGCTTGCAGGCGCGGTGAGCCAGCTTCGGCCCGCCGCAATTTGCACAGACAAAAAGGCGCCGCTTCTTGAGCGCAAGATGCGATCGCCGCCGCCCCACTTTTCCTTTCGAATGATGTTTAACAGGTACGCCGCCCATGCCAATTTTGTCTAGAATTTCGAACTCAACTTTGGGGCGAAGAAATTTTAGCCACAAAATTGAGCATCCCGCCGAAGGCGGGATCACCTTACGACCTGCTTTTATTATAGGTTACGGTGTCTAAAAAGCAACTGCCCCGCCTCCGGCGGTGCCTAAGATTTATCGAAAAACTCTTGCGCTACCGCTTAGAATTTTGGAGAAATCTAAGAAACGTCAACCTGTGTGCGTTGCTTGGCCCGTGCTTTTTTAAAGCTTTCCGGTGCAGTTCCGTGCCGTATCCTTTGTGAATTTCGAAGCCGTACTTTGGATATCGCATTGCAAGCCGTTTCATAAACCGATCGCGGCTCACTTTGGCGATAATCGAGGCGATTTTAATGGCCGGAATCTTTTGGTCTCCCCGCACAACCGTTTTGGCATTCGGGAAGTTTTTATCTCTGCCCAGGAAAAGCCCTCCGTCAAGAAAAATCTTGTGGTTGCTCCGCGTAAAACCATTGCACTCCGAGAGCCTCTGGAAAGCCCGCGATGCCGCGGTGTTGGCCGCTCTCGAGATGTTAATACGCTCGATAGTTCGGGGATACACCCGCGCGATCATATGTGTTACCTGCGGATGGTTCTTGAAATGACGAGACCATCCCTCGCGCTGTTTTCTTGTGAGATGTTTCGAATCCCGAAGTCTGCCCAGTCTTGAGTTCGAAATCGCGTGTCCGCTGCGAATTGAGACAGCCGCGACCACAACTGGTCCTGCAAGCGAGCCGCGACCAACCTCGTCAATACCGATTACGTACTTCATAACGCGCATGAAAATTATAGCTCCAAAAATACAAAGGGGGCGAACTGAAGTTCAGTTCGCCCCGCATTTGGTTTTGACCTCTTCGACCGCGGAGGACCGATCAGGTCGCCGCGGGAACCAGCTCCGGGGTACCGACGTCGAGGCCGAGCATCAGCCGGAGATCCGGAATCGAGAAACTGCGCGTCGCTTGGCCCACGGTGACCCGGAGGAACCACCGGCGGCTTTGGGTGTAGGCGCTGTGGAAAATGTACGTCACGCCTTTGTGCGTAACCTGCGGCTTCGTGCCCACGACGCCGGCGCCGTGGAGAAGCACGGGGCTCTGGTCGAAGGAGGCACCCTGTTCGAGTAACTCGTCGAATTGGACGAGGTCTCCCCACACCGCCGGCACGCCGGGCAAGCTCGCCATGTCCTTCAAAAGCGGCACGAGTTTCTCGTCGTGCCTCAATGGATTAATCATCTCTGTCGCCATAGCACCGTCCTTTTCAGTTTTGAGTTAGCCGAAACAATCGGCCAGATACCAAAAGAAACTCTATCACATAAATAGAGTTTCGTCAAGAAATAACAGGTGGTGCGCCGCCGATAGTGATCGGCGCGAAGGGTGGTCTCGCCTCGCTCGAATGTGTTTACACTGAGCGAGCCTAGCGAGTCGAAGTGTGCGCGGGAGAGGAAGTTTCACGTCGCTCGCGTCCGCTTGCTCCCACGAACCCAGCGGTTCGTGAGCTCCGCATCGGGAAAACTTCCGTTTTCCCGACCCCTTTCCCGTTCAACTCCTCTCCCGCATCTAGATGAAAAAATGATACCGTGAGGGTATCATTTTTCATTTGGTGCGCGGGAGAGGAGTTGAACCTCCATGGGCTTGCGCCCGCTACCACCTCAAGGTAGTGCGTCTGCCGTTTCGCCACCCGCGCGTTTCTACTTCGTTGCCACCTTACCAAAAAAATTGCAAAAAGTAAATCGGAAGATTAAAATACTCGATAGAACTTCGGAAAGGAGGCCAGACATGGCCCGAAAAAAACATTGGAAGATGCCTCCGCCTCAAGGACCCGATGATTTTCTTTGCGTCTGCGGCGATCGCCTTTCACGGCATGACGACTCGGGCGAATGCCTCCGTCCCGAATGCGAATGCATATGCTTCGAGGAAGATGATCCGATGGACGTCAATCCGTGGGAAGAGATAAAAGCCCTCGAAGAAGAGGGAACATCCATTGAGGAGCTCGCAAGGGAACTCGGGGTTGGGTAGCGGACAGAAAGACAACAAAAAAGGGTTGCCTCCTACAGCGGGTAACCCTTTTTCGATTCCTCCGATTCTACACCGAAACTCCCAATTCCTGCCTGCCGGCAGGCAGGTTTGCCTTAGACAGAAACTCCAAGTTTCTGTCTGATCTGCGCTCCTGATTTCTTGCGCACAAAGTAGAGCTTCGAGCGATGTACCTTCCTGGGACTCGAGAGGATCACTGTTTTTGTTAAAAGCGGCGAATGGATCGGGAATGTTTTTTCAATCCCAACTCCGGCGAGGGTGGTGCGGACGGTAAACGTGCCACCAGTTTCGGAGCCGTGCTTTCGCGCGATGACGAGTCCTTCAAAGGTCGTTTTGTCATGCACGACCCGAAGCCGCGCACCCGGTTTTATTTTATGGATAACTTCTTGGGGAATCATTGTGTTTATTTTGCCAAACTTTTTATTTTTTGCACCAGTTCGTCAATCGGAATTTTTACCTTCACGAGATAATCCACGGCTCCCAATCGCTTTGCCTTCTCCATATCGCTGTCTTGGCCAAGGTTCGACACCGCAATCACCGGAATCAAATGAAGGCGCGGGTCGAGCGCAATGCGCTCGAGAATATCGAATCCTGACACCTTTGGCATGATTACGTCAAGCACGATAACCGATGGCTTGAGCGTTTTCAAAGTATTCAAAGCTTCCTCTCCGTCGAAGGCTTGCGTTACTGCGACTCCTTCTTTCTCGAGCCGGCTCCTCAAGAGCGACGAGAGAAAATGGTCGTCTTCAACCAGCAATACGCTAGGACTTCCAGCCATTGCTTTGATTATACTCCGTGCGGAGGTTTCTCATAGAGAGCTTTTTGGTTGCCCCAATGGGTGCGCTCAGCTTGCGCCGAGCACCAGAAATGAGAATTGCTTTTGCTTCATTTCTTCGACTTAGTTTAATTGGTCCACGCACAGCTTCCGCTACGCGTGCCTTGTTACGACTTAGCCCATGTCACCGAGCTGAGATTGACCCCGCAAATGCGGGACTTCATCTCCTCCCGGCTCCCTTGGCTTGACGGGCGGTGAGTACAGGACTCGAGAACGTATTCACCGCGGCGTTATGATCCGCGATTACTAGCGATTCCGGCTTCATGGGGGCGAATTGCAGCCCCCAATCCGAACTGAGAAACCGTTTGATGCGATTAGCTCCCCCTTGCGGGTTGGCAACGCATTGTCGGCTCCATTGTAACACGAGTGTCGCCCAGGGCATCAAAGGGCCATGCGGATTTGACGTCATCCCCTCCTTCCTCCCCGCCCGAAATTCACAAATCCATTTACGAACTTTGGGCGGGGCAGTTTCGCGTGACACTTGTAACACACGATAGGGGTTGCGCTCGTTACCCCACTTAAGGGAACACTTCAAAGCACGAGCTGACGACAACCATGCAGCACCTGTGTTGACAGTCCCTTGCGGGAGGTCCTGCCTTTCGGCAAGATTTCTACCAACATTTCAAGCCCTGGTAAGGTTTCTCGCTTACTGTCGAATTGAACCTCATGTTCCACCGCTTGTGCGAGTCCCCGTCTATTCCTTTGAGTTTTAAGCTTGCGCTCGTACTTCCCAGGCGGCCTGCTTAACGCGTTAGCTACGCCACTCCGAGGGTCGATACTCGAAACAGCTAGCAGGCATCGTTTAGGGCGTGGACTACAAGGGTATCTAATCCTTTTTGCTCCCCACGCTTTCGCGT
>QZIV01000024.1 GCA_003599135.1 Candidatus Parcubacteria bacterium
ATGCCCTCCTCGGCGATCCGTTCCACGAGCAGCTCGGTGATCTTCCGCTCGTCGTCGACGATCAGTATCCGTGTCATGCTCACGCTCCGTCCCGGCCGCCGGCGGGACCGTCCGTCCCGGCCGGCGCCGGCAGAAAGACGCTCACGACGGTCCCCTCGCCCGGCGCGCTCTCGACGACGATCTCTCCGCCGTGCGCCTCGACGATCTTCTTCGTGATGGCGAGCCCGAGACCGCTTCCCTTGGATTTCGTCGTGAAGAACGGCTCGAAGATCCTGTCGAGATCCTTCGGCGCGATCCCCGCGCCGGTGTCCGCGACGCGCGCCCGGTAGCGCCCGCCGTCGATCGCCAAGGAGACGGAGATCGCGCCGCCGGCCGGGGCGGCTTGCCGGGCGTTGAGAAGTATGTTGAGAAAGGCCTGTTCTATCCTCTTTTCCTCCCCGACGAACGGCGCCTCGGCGCGCTCGAAGCGGGTCTCGACGGCGACGGGATCCTCGCCGCCCGATTCGCGCAGGTTGCGCGCGCACCGGTCGAGCGTCGCGACGAGATCCATCGGGACCCGGCGCGCGGGTTCGTCCCGGGCGAAGAGGAGGTAGTCGGTGAGAATTCCGTTCAGGCGGTCGACCTCCTCGATGACGTAGCTCTCGACGTCGGCGGCGCTTTCGGGATGCTTCGCGCGGAGCTTCTCGGCGGCGCTCCGGATGATGAAGAGCGGATTCCGGATCTCGTGCGCGATGCCGGCCGCCATGCGCCCCATCGCGGCGAGCGATTCGGCCCGCGCGAGGGATTCGCGCGCCGCGGCGAGCGAGGAGGCGGCCCGCAGGGCGAACACGGCGAAGAGCACGATCCCGGCCGCGGATATCGCCGTAACGGCGATGAGGATGAGCCGCAAACGCGCGAGCGCTCCGAGAAACTCCGCGCTCGCCTCGACGCCGACCACCGCGTCGGCCGCCGCCCCGCCCGGCGGAAGAGGCGCGTACCCCGCCTTGAGATAGGCGCCCTTCTCTCCGTACAGATCGGTCGCCGCGACCTCGCCCCGGAACGCGCGCTCGAGCGCGGAGTAGTCCGCCTGCCAGTGGGGGTACTCGGCGTCCTCGGGGTAGAGCGCCGGCTCGAGGCTCAGGAGCGTGACGTAATCCTCGCGGAGCACGACGACGTTGAACAGCGAGTGGCGGTCCCGTATCCGCTCGAGTCGGGCGCGCGCCGAATCCGCCGCGGGGACGTCGGGGAAGAGGTCCCGCGCCGGAGCCTCGGCGAAACGCGAGACCTCCGACGAGGCGAGCTCGGCGATCGCGGCGAGGCGCCGCCCGAACTCCTCGTCGAGGCTCCGGCGCGTTTTCGCGTAATAATACCAGTCGGCGAGAACGAACGCGGCGACGAGGATGACGACGGCGAGCGCCATCCAGCCGCTCCGCAGAATCGAGATCGATCGTGTTCGCTTCATCGTGTTTCGGGCGCCGGTCCGGCGCGCGTGCCGGATGATACGGCCCGCCGCCTGATCGCGCAACAGATTTGCGCTTGTGCGCACCGCGGCGGGAGTCGTAGATTTGCCGTGTGGCGGGAGCCGCGCGCCGGCGGCCCCGCGCGATTCACCGGCCGGCCGAAAGCCCGGCATCGAAGAAAGGCACGCGCGATGATTCGAATCGAGGGAATACGCCGACTGTTCGTCTTCGCACTGCTCGCCGCCGCGCTCGCCGCGGGGGGATGCGGCGGGGGCGGGGACAAACGGGGGGCCGCGAAACCGGACGAGCTCACGGTGCTCTTCTCGAGCGATCTGCTCGGCAAGATCCGCTCCTGCGGATGCACCGTCGAGGACATGGGCGGCGTCGGCCGGCGCGCGACCTACACGGATCGCGCGCGCGCGTCCGTCCGGAACCTCGTCGCCGTCGACGCGGGGGACATCATGACCCCCGACCTGTCGTTCTCGAAGGCCGAGGCGCAGCTCGCCTTCGACGCACTGAACGTGATGAAGCTCGACGCGGTGACGCCGGGGGAGGCGGACTTCGTCTTCGGTCTTCCGTTCCTCCAGATGCTCGCGAGCCGTCTCACGATGCCCGTGGTCGCGGCCAACCTCGTCGACGCCGCGACGGGGGAGCCGGTCTTCGCGGCCTACACCGTGCGCGCGCTCGAGGGAGGGCTTCGCGTCGGCATCACGGGCGTGATCGACGAGGAGATCAAGTTCCCGACCTATATCGACGCGTCGGGGTTCCGCGTGCTCGGCGCGGAGCAGACGCTGAGGAAGCTCATGCCGGAGCTCGAACGCGAGGCCGATTTCCTCATTCTTCTCAGCCACATGGGGATCGAGCGCTCGAACGCGCTCGCCAAACGGCTCGGCGGCTTCGATCTCGTCGTCGTCGGGCACGGCAGGCCCGTTCTCAAGAAGCTCGAGAAGCAGGGCGAGACGATCATGCTCGCCACCGGAGGCGAGGGACAGTACCTCGGACGGGTCGATCTCTCCCTCTCCGCTTCGGGGGACGTCGTCGAGGGATCGATGCGCCTCGTGCCCCTCGAGGACGCGATCGAGATCCATTCCGCGGTGAAGGATCTGTTCGTGCAGTACGGCCTCGAGCTCACCGAGAAGGAGCGGAGCAAGAAGCGATGAGGCGCCCGCGGAGCCTCCTGCTTTCGAGTAACTCTGTGCCTTCTATGTAATTAAATTATCGTTGACAAGGGGCGGGGAGAGTATTAATTTACTCCGGTACGTTCGTTCACAACGCGAGGTTACCCGCGCGCAAAGCCGGACGATTCACCTGTTACAAAGGAGCCCGTGTATGTCGAAGCTTTTTGGATTCCTCGCAGTCGCGGTTCTTCTTTCGGCCGTCGTCGCCGGTTGCGGCGGAAAGCTCGAGGATACGTACGTTCAGACCACGCTCAGAGACGCGGCGCGCGGCGACGTCGTGAGCCCCAGCTTCAAGTACAGCTTCGATACGCCGACGATCATCGGCTCGGCGAACAACGTCGCGCTCGTCCGAGACGGCAACATCATCGAGTTCTTCGTCGGAGACGGCATCGCCGAGAAGACGGGCCGGCTCGCGGGGAAACAGTTTGTCGTCCATGCGCGCAAGTACTTCACGCCGTACATCCATTTCGTGGTCGATTACCTCGTCGCCGGCGCGGATACGATACAGGTCGGCGAGATCGCGACGCAGCTGCCGAACACCCGTGCGGCGGCTCAGTTCACGGCTCCCGAGGAATACGAAACGATCGACATCGTCAAGCTGACCCCGTCGCTTCCGGACCTGCGGGGCATCGCCGACAAGAAGTTCAAGGTCGACGGCGCCGGCATCTCGTGGGAGCAGGTCGGCGACAGGTGGAGCTACTCGCTCAATCTCAAGAACGTCCGCTTCTTCATCGACGAGAGCAACGACGCGATGCTCGCCATCATGAACGCGATCATGAACGAGGGGAAGACGTTCGAGGGCGGCGTGCAGTACACGTCGACGCCGACGAGCCTTCCGCGCGAGTACCGCGAACGTTTCCGCTCCGGCGGGAACGTGAAGGTCGGCTACATCCTCTACGGCGGCAACGCCGTCCTTATTTCGATGTAGATCGCGGACCGGCGTTTTCGAATATCGGAAGTGCGGCACCTCGAGCGTGCCGCACTTTTTTATTGTGCGCCGCCGGGAACGGTTTTCCCGCGCGGGGGCGGCCCGAATGGGCTTGACCGTGCGGGGCGCGTGCGCTAGCGTGAGTGCGATTTCACGGTTCCCGCCGGGCTTTCACACGTGGAGGTTTCGATGGGCAAGGTGGCGGAGCGGGTGGAGCGGGTCATGGTCGTCGCGCGGAAGGATTGGCGGGAGTCCGTCAACGGCAGGTTTCTCCTCTTCCAGTTCACCGACCGGGAAGGCCCCCTCAAGGGCGTGCTCTGGCAGGCGAACGACGAGATCGACCGGGCGATCAACGTCAACGACGTCGTTCGGATCAAGGGCGAGCTCAAGGCGTATCAGGGCGCGTTCGAGCTCCACGTCGCGACCATCGTGAAGCTCGGGGAGAACGAGTACGATCCCGCGCAGTTCATTCCGGCCTCGCCGGAGCGGACCGACGAGGTGCACGAACAGATCCTCGGCATGATCGCCGCCGTCAAGAACGAGCACTTGCGGACTCTGCTCTCCGGCATCTTCGAGGATCCCGAGTTCGCGGGGCGGTTTCTCCGCGCTCCCGCGGCGCGCGTGTGGCACCACTCCTACCTCGGCGGGCTCGCGCAGCACGTGCGCGACATGGCCCTCATCGCCCTTCGGGCGGCCGACGTGTATCCGGAGGTCGACCGCGACCTGCTCCTCGCGGGCGTGCTCGCGCACGATCTCGGCAAAGTCGAGGAGCTCGAGATCACGAACCGCATCGACTACAGCGACGCGGGGCGGCTTCTCGGCCACATCACGCTCGGAACCGCGCTCGTCGACGAGCGCATCCGGCGTATCGAGGGGTTTCCGCCGGAGCTCGCGCTGAAGCTCAAGCACATGATCCTCAGCCATCACGGCCAGCTCGAGCACGGATCCCCGATCGTGCCGATGACGATCGAGGCGATCCTGCTCCACTACATCGACAACCTCGACGCCCAGACGCGCGGCGCGCTCCAGGTGCTCGACAAGGACACGGGGCGCTTCGGACGCTGGACCGAGTACGTGAAGCTCCTCGACCGCTTCCTCTATCGCGGCGACAGGCCGCTCGAGGACGCGGAGGAGGGAACGTGACGTGAACCGCTTTCCGGCGTGGGTGGAGATAAACCTCGACGCCGCGCGGCGCAACATCGAACGGGTCCGTGCGATGGTGCCGCCGGGGGTCGCGATCCTCTTCGTCGTCAAGGCCGACGCGTACGGGCACGGCGCCGTGCGGATCTCGCGGCTCGCGGAGGAATGCGGCGTGGCGATGCTCGGCGTCGCGACGCTCGACGAGGGGCGGGAGCTGCGCAGAGCGGGCATCGGACTGCCGGTCCTCGTGCTGAGCCCGGTTCTCCCCCAGGAGATCGACCGGGCGCTCGAGAACGATCTCGCGGTGACGGCCTCCTCCCTCGAGTTCGCCGAGGCGGCGGGGGAGGCGGCGCGCAGCCGGGGAGGAACGTGCACGCTCCACATCGAGATCGACACGGGGATGGGACGCGCGGGCGTCCCGTGCGACGAGGCGGTCGATACGATCGTCCGCATGAGCGCCGTTCCCGGCGTGCGCCTCGAGGGCGTCTACACGCATTTTCCCGTATCGGACAGCGACAGCTCTTTCACGCGGGACCAGATCGACTCGTTCACGGCGATCGTCGACCGCCTCGCGGCGGCCGGCGTCGCGTTCCGCTACGTTCACAGCGCGAACAGCGCCGCGATCATGAACTTCCCCTCGTCGCATTTCAACCTCGTGCGGCCGGGGCTCTTCGTCTACGGGCACGCGCCCTCGACGGCCCTGCATGACCGGATCGACGTCGAGCCCGTGATGAGCTTCAAAGCCCGCCTCGTGCTCGTCCGCGACATGCCGGCCGGCGCGAGCGTGAGCTACGGGCGGACCTACGTCGCCCAGCAGCCGATACGCATGGGCGTCGTGCCGGTCGGGTACGGCCACGGCCTGAGCCACCGGCTCTCGAACAACGGGCACTTCCTCTACCGCGGGAACCGCGTGCCGATCGTCGGGCGCGTGACGATGGACATGACGATGATCGACCTCTCCGCCTTTCCCGACGCCCGCGTCGGGGAGGAGATCGTCATCTTCGGACGGCAGGGCGCCGGCGAAATCACGGCCGACGACGTCGCGCGCTGGGACGAGACGCTGAGCTACGAGGTTCTCTGCCGCATCAGCAAGCGCGTCGCGCGCATCTACCTGCGGAGCGGCCGGATCGAGAGCATGAAGACGCTGCTCGGCGTCCGGCACGCTCCCTGAGACCGCGACGCGTCCCGGTCCCTCCGGGGTCCGTCCACGGCCGGGACCGCCCGGGGCGTTTCATGAAGAGGCAAGCGGTGACAATCGTGCTCGACGGCGTCGGCGCCGGCGAGCTTCCCGACGCCGGGCGCTACGGAGACCGCGGCGCGAGCTCCCTCTCGAACACGGCGCGGGCCGTCGGCGGGCTTCGTCTTCCCGCGCTTCAAGCGCTCGGGCTCGGCGGCGTCGCCCCGATACGGGGCGTCGAGCCCGCCGCGCGACCCGCCGCCTCCTTCGGCCGCATGGCGGCGCTCTCCCCGGGGAAGGATTCGACGACGGGACACTGGGAGCTCATGGGATGCGCGCTCCGCGAGCCCTTTCCCGTCTATCCGGACGGCTTTCCCCCTGAAATTATCGCCGCCTTCGAGAGGCGCGTCGGGCGCGCCGTGCTCGGTAACCGCGCCGCCTCCGGAACCGAGATCATCGAAGAGCTCGGCGAGGAGCACCTCCGCACGGGCCGCCCGATCGTCTACACGTCCGCCGACAGCGTCTTTCAGATCGCGGCGCACGAATCGGCGGTCCCCGTGCGCGAGCTCTACCGCATGTGCCGGACCGCGAGGAGCGTCCTCGTTCCGCCGCATCACGTCGCGCGGGTCATCGCGCGGCCGTTCACCGGGAGCCCCGGCGCGTTCGTCCGCACGAAGCGCAGGCGCGACTTCTCGCTCCCGCCGCCCGGACCGACTCTGCTCGACGACCTCGCGGAGGCCGGCGGCCGGGTCGTGACCGTCGGAAAGATCCACGACCTGTTCGCGAGGCGCGGCATCGCCCGGATCGTGCGGGCGGGCGGGAACGAGGCCGCGATGCGCGGCGCCGACCGCGTGCTCCGCGAGGGCGACCCGTTCTCGCTCCTCTTCGTGAACCTCGTCGATTTCGACATGATCTGGGGGCACCGGCGCGATCCCGGAAGCTTCGCGCGCGGGCTCGAGCGATTCGACGGCTGGCTCGCCCGCTTCATGGCGCTTCTCCCGCGGGGCGCGCTGCTCGCCGTGACGAGCGATCACGGATGCGATCCGACGATGCCCGGATCGGACCATACGCGGGAGTATTCGCCGATCCTCGCCGCGATCGCCGGTTCCGGCCGCGCGGGCGTCCCGCTCGGCGCGAGGGAAACCCTCTCCGACCTCGCCGCCACGCTCGCCGAATGGTTCGGCCTGCCGCCGCTCGCGGGAAAAAGCTTTCTCGCGGCTCTCGAGTGAGCCGCGTGTCGCGAAGGGAGACGACGGTGGAACACATCGATCTCGCGCGGCTCATCGATCACACGCTTCTGCGGCCCGACGCGGCCGCGGCGGACGTGAAACGCCTCTGCCGCGAAGCCGTGGAGCACGGCTTCTTCTCGGCGGTCGTCAACACGCACTGGGTGCCGCTCGCCTCCCGCGAGCTCGCCGGCACGGACGTCGTCGTGTGCTCCATCGCCGGGTTCCCGCTCGGCGCCGTCGACCGCGAGGTCAAGGCGTTCGAGGCGGGCAGGGCCGTGCGCGCCGGCGCGCGCGAGATCGACATGGTGATGAACGTCGGCGCCTTCAAGTCGGGAGACGTCGACGCCGTCCGCGCGGATATCGCGGGCGTCGTCGCCGCGTGCGGGGAGGCGCTCGTCAAGGTCATCATCGAGGCGGCGCTTCTCGACGACGGGGAAAAGGCGCGCGCCTGTCTCCTCGCGCGGGAGGCGGGGGCGCGTTTCGTCAAGACCTCCACCGGATTCGGCCCGCCGGGGGCGAACGTCCGCGACGTCGAGATCATGCGCCGCGCGGTCGGCCCCGGATTCGGCGTCAAGGCGTCGGCCGGAATCCGGACCGCCGCGTTCGCCCTCGAGCTCGTGCGCGCGGGGGCCGACAGGATCGGAACGAGCGCGAGCGTCGCGATCATGGAGGAATGGAAGAAGCTCCCGTGAACGCGTACGACGTCATACGGAAAAAGCGCGACGGCGGCCGTCTCGACGAGGACGAGATCCGCGGATTCGTCGCCGGCGCCCTGGCGGGGGAGGTGCCCGACTATCAGGTCTCCGCGTTTCTCATGGCCGTTCTGCTTCGGGGCATGACGAGCGGCGAGACGGCCGCGCTGACCCGGGTCATGCTCGCGAGCGGGCGCGTGCTCCGCGTCGGCGATTGTCCGGGTCCGCTCGTCGACAAGCACAGCACGGGAGGGGTCGGCGACAAGATCTCGATCCCGCTCCTTCCCGTCGCCGCATCCTGCGGACTCTTCGTGCCGATGATCTCCGGGCGCTCGCTCGGCCACACCGGCGGCACGCTCGACAAGCTCGAGTCGATACCCGGCTTCGCGACGGCGCTCGACGAGGAATCGATCGGCCGGCTGGTCCGCGCGCACGGCGGTTGCTTCGCCGGCCAGACGACGGACTTCGTCCCCGCCGACCGCATGCTCTACGCCCTGCGGGACGCCACGGCCACGGTCGAAAGCGTTCCGCTCATCGTCTCGAGCATCCTCTCGAAGAAGCTCGCGGAGGGGATCTCGGGCGTCGTGATCGACGTGAAGTGCGGTCGAGGCGCGTTCATGGAGACGCTCGCGGACGCGCGGGGGCTCGCGGGGGCCCTCGAAGCGGCCGGAGCGGCGATGGGCGTTCTCGTGAAAACCCTCGTGACGGCGATGGACGAGCCCCTCGGCGCCGCCGTGGGGAACGCCCTCGAGATCGAGGAGTCGATCCGCGCGCTCGAAGGGAGGGGACCGGCCGACGTCGTTTCCCTTACGGTGCGGCTCGCGGCCGAGATGCTCGTCGCCGGCGCGCTCGCGCCGTCCGTCGCCGAGGGCGAGGATCTCGCCCGCCGCGCGATCGATTCGGGACGCGCGCTCGAGCGGTTCGAGCGGATCGTCGCCGCGCAGGGGGGGAGGATCGATCTCTCGGCCCCGCGGTTCGGTCTCCCGGCGGCTCCCGTCGCGAGGATCGTCCCGGCCGCCGGATCGGGATACCTCTCGCGCCTCGACGCGCGCGTCGTCGGCGAGACCGTTCGCGAGCTCGGGGGCGGGCGCCTGCGCCGGGACGACGCCGTCGATCCTTCGGTCGGGATCGTATGCCTCAAGAAAACGGGAGACGCCGTCTCCGCGGGGGAGCCGCTCTTCGAGATCCGGGCCGCGACGGCCGCCGCCGCGGAGGCCGCGGCGCGGCGGCTCGAGCGCGCGACGGGCTTCTCCGGTGAGCCCGTCATGCGCCCGCGCCTCGTTATCGATTGAATCTCTCTCGATCGGATTCCGCGGACGCGCGGCGGCTCAGCGCGGCACGACCTTCTCGCGGGAGGCCTCCCGGTCGAGCTCCCGGAAGTCCTTTTCCTTGTCGAGCAGGTCGTACCGGCTCACGCGGTGGATGTCGCACTGGCGCCCCGGCTCGCTCCCGCCGATGAAGATCTCGCGATGCACGTTCGGGCAGTACGGCGTGCCGAGCAGCCCCGATTCCCCGCAGATGATCTCCTCGACGATGTTGTCGGGCACGGTGAACGCGGGCCCGCGGTTCGTCGGGTAGAAGGCCTTCATCGCTTCGGCCCAAATAGGGAGCGCGGCCCGCGCGCCGGTCATGCCGCTTCCCATGGATTTCCGTTCGTCGAACCCCGTCCAGACGCCGACGACGATCTCGGGCGTGTAGCCGACGAACCAGGCGTCGGTGTACTCGTCCGTCGTTCCGGTCTTTCCCGCGACGGGGACGTCGAGGCCGTAGGCGCGAGCGGCGGCTCCCGTTCCCTGCACCTCGTCGATCACGCTCGTGAGCATGTCCGTGATGATGTACGAGACGTCGGCGCCGAGGACGTCCTCGTGATACTCGCGATACTCCTCGAGGGTGTTGCCGTTCCGATCCTCGATGCGCAGGATCGCCATCGGCTCGGCCCGCAGCCCCTCGGCCGCGAGACAACCGTACGCGGCGGTGAGGTCGAGCAGCGTGACCTCGTTCGTTCCGAGAGCGAGGGAGAGCACGTTCTGCAGGCGGCTCTTGATCCCCATCCGCTTGGCGACGTTGATCACCGTGGGCGGTCCGATCGCCTGAATGAGCTTGACGGAAGGGATGTTGAGCGAGCGCGAGAGCGCCTCCCGCAGCGACACGGCCCCGTGAAACTTCCGGTCGTAGTTGCGGGGTTTCCAAACGTCGCCGTTCGGGAGCTCCACAACGAACGGCGTGTCGATGAGAATGTCCGAAGGGCTGTAGCCGCTCTCGAGCGCGGCGACGTAGAGGAACGGCTTGAACGCCGAGCCGGGTTGGCGCGGCGCCTGCAGAGCGCGGTTGTACTGCGTCTCGCGGAAGTTCCGTCCGCCGATGAGGGCGAGAATGTGCCCCCTGCGCGGATCGATCGCCGCGAGCGCCCCCTGAAGGTACTCGGCCTTCACCTTCTCGCCGCCCGCCGCCGCCTTTTCGTACTGCGCGCGCGTCTGCGCGAAGCGCTTCTCGCTCTCGAGCCGCAGCATCTGCGCCTCGAGAGCGCGCTCCGCCGCGCGCTGGAGCCGGGCGTCGAGCGTCGTGTAGACGGTGTACCCCTCGCGGTAGATCGGACGCGAGCCGTACTTCGCCTCGAGGATCTGCCGGATGTGCTCGCAGAAGTAGCCGGCGAACTCCTGATCCTCCGAGACCTTCGTCACGATGTCGAGGGAGCCGGCCTTGAGCGAATCGCGCTCCGCCTTCGTGACGACGCCGAACTCCTCCATCTCTCCGAGCACGGTCTGCATGCGCCGCACCGCCCGCTCGCGGTTCGTGAAGGGGTTGTAGCCGCCCGGATTCTTCGGGAGCCCCGCGAGCAGCGCGATCTGATTGAGACCGAGCTCCTGCACCGGCTTGCCGAAATACTTCCTCGAGGCGGCCTCGATGCCGTACGTTCCCTCGCCGAAGTAGATCTGGTTGAGGTACATCTCGAGGATCTCGTCCTTCGAGTAGGTGCGCTCGATCTTGAAGGAAAGCAGGACCTCCTTGATCTTGCGCGCGAAGGTCTGCTCCTTCGTGAGGAAGAGATCGCGCGAGAGCTGCTGCGTGATCGTGCTCGTCCCGCGCGCGCCGCGCAGATCGAAGAGGTTGCTCGCCGCGACGAAGATGAGCCGCCGCAGATCGATGCCGCTGTGCTCGTAGAAGTGCCGGTCCTCGACGGCGAGAAACGCGCGGCGGGCGGCGAGGGGGATCCGGTCGAGCGGGACGAAGACGCGGTTCTCCTCGTAGAACTCCCTCACGACCGACGAGTCGCGCGCGAGGATGCGCGTCTTGAGCGCGGGCTCGATCATCTCGAGCCGCTCCATCGAGGGCAGATCGCGGGAGAAATAGAGAACCGCGCCCACGGCGACGCCGAGCATGCACACGAAGCACAGCCCGAGGCTCCAGAGGAGGATCCGTTCTCCGCGCGTGAGTGGCCGGAACGCCATCGTTCATCGTCTCCGTTCGCTGCGCGGCGCCGCGCCGTGCGGCCGCCGGCTGCGGATAATGTAGCGACAGCGCCGCCCCTTTTCCACTCTTTTCGGGCGCGCCCCCGCGGGCCGCGGGAGGGAAAAGGAAGAAATCGCGCGATTCCCGATAAAAAGGTGTTGACAAACCCGCCGCCGACCCTTATATACACTGCACGCCTAAGGCAAAGCATGATAGTGTTTTGCAGGCCTCCAAAATTTTTTGCAAATCCCCTCGATAGGGATTGACAAAAAGGGCCAATGGGTATATATTGGCCTTTTGGAGAAAATCCATATAGGGATTTCCGTTCTTTGAAAATGAAATAGCGTGCGATGCCCTTGCCAGATGGTTCGGGCCCGCCGGTCCTTTTTGGATCGATGGGAAGAACGTCAATTCGAGCGTAGCGCAGGCTACGGCTCTTCGGTTTTTTATTACAACGGAGAGTTCGATCCTGGCTCAGAATGAACGCTGGCGGCGTGGATTAGGCATGCAAGTCGAACGAGAAAGCATTCTTCGGATTGCGAGTACAGTGGCGAACGGGTGAGTAACGCGTGGGAAACCTGCCCTCGAGTGTGGAATAACAGCTCTAACGGGCTGCTAATACCGCATAACATTGCAGACCGCATGATCTGCTCTCAAAGATGGCCTCTACTTGTAAGCTGTCGCTTGAGGATGGTCCCGCGTCCCATTAGCTAGTTGGTGAGGTAACGGCCCACCAAGGCTACGATGGGTAGCCGGCCTGAGAGGGTGGTCGGCCACACTGGAACTGAGACACGGTCCAGACTCCTACGGGAGGCAGCAGTCGAGAGGCTTCGGCAATGGGGGAAACCCTGACCGAGCGACGCCGCGTGGGTGATGAAGTCCTTCGGGATGTAAAACCCTGTCATACGGGATGAAAAGTAGATCGGTTAATAGCCCTTCAGCTTGACAGTACCGTAAGAGGAAGCTCCGGCCAACTCCGTGCCAGCAGCCGCGGTAATACGGGGGGAGCGAGCGTTATTCGGATTCACTGGGCGTAAAGGGTTCGTAGGCGGTCAGGTAGGTCAGGGGTGAAATCCAACGGCTTAACCGTTGAACGGCCTCTGAAACCGCCTGACTTGAGGACATGAGAGGAAAGCGGAATTCTCGGTGTAGCGGTGAAATGCGTGGATATCGAGAGGAACACCAGTGGCGAAGGCGGCTTTCTGGCATGTTACTGACGCTGAGGAACGAAAGCTAGGGGAGCGAACGGGATTAGATACCCCGGTAGTCCTAGCCGTAAACGATGGGCACTAGGTGTGGGAGGTATCGACCCCTTCCGTGCCGCAGTTAACGCATTAAGTGCCCCGCCTGGGGAGTACGGCCGCAAGGTTGAAACTCAAAGGAATTGACGGGGGCCCGCACAAGCGGTGGAGCATGTGGTTTAATTCGATGATACGCGAAGAACCTTACCGGGGTTTGACATGCAGGTGATCGCCGTTGAAAGACGGTTTCCTCTTCGGAGGCACCTGCACAGGTGCTGCATGGCTGTCGTCAGCTCGTGTCGTGAGATGTTGGGTTAAGTCCCGCAACGAGCGCAACCCTTATCCCCAGTTGCCATCAGGTAAAGCTGGGAACTCTGGGGAGACTGCCGGTGATAAACCGGAGGAAGGCGGGGATGACGTCAAGTCCTCATGGCCCTTACATCCCGGGCTACACACGTGCTACAATGGCAGGTACAGAGGGCTGCAAAGCCGCGAGGTAGAGCGAATCCCAGAAAACCTGTCTCAGTCCGGATTGAAGTCTGCAACTCGACTTCATGAAGGCGGAATCGCTAGTAACCGCGAATCAGCAGGTCGCGGTGAATACGTTCCCGGGCCTTGTACACACCGCCCGTCAAGCGATGGAAGCCGGGGGTACCCGAAGTCAGTGGCCTGACCGCAAGGGGGGAGCTGCCTAAGGTAAAACCGGTGACTGGCGCTAAGTCGTAACAAGGTAGCCGTATCGGAAGGTGCGGCTGGATCACCTCCTTTCTTAAGGAGACCGTCCCGGTCGAGCCGGCAACGGCGCGACGGGGAAACTCCTGGTCGACCGGATCATCTGCATTGCTCGCACGCTATTTCTTTTATATTCGGGGGCCTATAGCTCAGTTGGTCAGAGCGCGCGCCTGATAAGCGCGAGGTCAGTGGTTCAACTCCACTTAGGCCCACCATTGAGTGGTTGAGAGCGACGACTCAATTGGGGATGTAGCTCAGCTGGGAGAGCACCTGCTTTGCAAGCAGGGGGTCGCCGGTTCGAATCCGGTCATCTCCACGAATACGAGATCTGGACCTTCCAGTTCGTTCTTTGACAACAAAAGCAGGGTAAAGCGAACAGGCATCTTCGCGTTCTGGTTAAGCTACTAAGGGCGAATGGTGAATGCCTTGGCGCCGATAGGCGATGAAGGACGTGGCAAGCTGCGATAAGCTCCGGATAGCTGCACACAAGCTTTGACCCGGAGATTTCCGAATGGGGCAACCCGATGCGGTAAACCCGCATTATCCCGGGGATGAATACATAGTTCCCGGGAGGCTAACGGGGAGAACTGAAACATCTCAGTAACCCCAGGAACAGAAAGAAACCTCGATTTCCTCAGTAGCGGCGAGCGAACGGGAAACAGCCTAAACCGAGCCGCATGCAAGCATGCACGCGTTGTGCGGCCGGTGTCGTGGGACCCGATCTGATCCCAGTGCATATGGGGTCGGAGAGTTACAAAGTTGCACTCTAGCCGAATCTTCTGGAATCGAAGAACCATAGACGGCGATCGTCCGGTAGGCGAAAGGGCGGCAATCTCTCTCGATCGGGCACCCGAGTACCATGGGACACGGGAAATCCTGTGGGAATTTGGGAGGACCACCTCCTAAGGCTAAATACTCATCGGCGACCGATAGTGAACTAGTACCGTGAGGGAAAGGTGAAAAGAACCCCTGGCGGGGAGTGAAATAGTACCTGAAACCATTTGCCTACAAGCAGTTGGAGGACTTCCGGCGCCCTTCGGGGTGTCGTCGGTCTAACAGCGTGCCTTTTGCTTAATGAACCGGCGAGTTATTCTACGTAGCGAGGTTAAGCGGACGACACCGCGGAGCCGTAGTGAAAGCGAGCCCTAATCGGGCGTCTAGTTGCGTGGAGTAGACCCGAAACCATGTGATCTATCCATGGCCAGGATGAAGCGCGTGTAACAACGCGTGGAGGTCCGAACTGTAGAATGATGAAAAATTCTCGGATGAGCTGTGGATAGGGGTGAAAGGCCAATCAAACTTGGAAATAGCTGGTTCTCCCCGAAATAGCTTTAGGGCTAGCCTCGTGTGATGATTGACGGAGGTAGAGCACTGACTGGACTAGGGGGCATACAAGCCTGCCAAACCCATTCAAACTCCGAATGCCGTTCAATTTAACACGGGAGTCAGGCAGCGGGGGATAAGCTTCGTTGCCGAGAGGGAAAGAACCCTAACCATCAGCTAAGGTCCCCAAATCCTGGCTAAGTGACTAAGGATGTGGACTTGCTCAGACAACTGGGATGTTGGCTTGGAAGCAGCCATCATTTAAAGAAAGCGTAACAGCTCACCAGTCAAGTGAATCCGCGCCGATAATTTCCGGGACTAAGCCAGGTACCGAAGCTATGGATGCGTCGATCCTTCGGGATCGGCGTCTGGTAGGGGAGCGTTCTATTGTAGGTTGAAGGTACATCGTGAGGTGTGCTGGACGAAATAGAAGTGAGTATGCCGGTATGAGTAGCGATAAAACAGGCGAGAAACCTGTTCACCGAAAGCCTAAGGTTTCCTGAGCAAGGCTAATCCGCTCAGGGTGAGTCGGTCCCTAAGCCGAGGCCGAAAGGCGTAGGTGATTGGGAATCCGGTTAAAATTCCGGAACCGTCCCGAATGCGACAAAGACGCTAAGGGGGGACGCAGGAGTGAAAGGTCAGCCGGCTGATGGACGTGCCGGTCTAAGCGTGTAGGAGGATCGCCCAGGCAAATCCGGGCGGTCATTACTCCGAGGCGTGATGGGGAGGGGCCTAGCCCCGCAAACTGGCCCTAATCATACTGCCGAGAAAATCCTCTATGCGAGTGTTTGGGATGACCGTACCGCAAACCGACACAGGTAGGCGAGGAGAGTATCCTAAGGTGCTCGAGAGAACGCTTGTAAAGGAACTAGGCAAAATGACCCCGTAACTTCGGAAGAAGGGGTGCCCTTTGTGGCCAATTCCCTCGCGGAAGGAAGCCATGAGGGGCCGCAGAGAAACGGCCCGGGCGACTGTTTACTAAAAACACATGTCTCTGCTAAGTCGTCAAGACGACGTATAGGGACTGACACCTGCCCGGTGCTGGAAAGTTAAGGGGATGTGTCAGCCGCAAGGCGAAGCACTGAACTGAAGCTCCAGTAAACGGCGGCCGTAACTATAACGGTCCTAAGGTAGCGAAATTCCTTGTCGGGTAAGTTCCGACCTGCACGAATGGTGTAACGACTTGGGCGCTGTCTCTACAAGCGACTCGGTGAAATTGAATTATCGGTGAAGATGCCGGTTACCCGTATCTGGACGGAAAGACCCCGTGCACCTTTACTGTAGCTTGGCATTGGGTTTTGGCTGGCCATGTGTAGGATAGGTGGGAGGCTTTGAAGCGGGGACGCTAGTCTCCGTGGAGCCAACCTTGAAATACCACCCTTGTTCAGTAGAAATCCTAACCTGTGCCGTGAAGCCGGCACAGGGACAGTGCTTAGTGGGCAGTTTGACTGGGGCGGTCGCCTCCCAAACTGTAACGGAGGCGCTCAAAGGTTCCCTCAGCGCGGTCGGCAATCGCGCGAAGAGTGTAAAGGCATAAGGGAGCTTGACTGCGAGAGAGACATCTCGAGCAGATGCGAAAGCAGGACTTAGTGATCCGGCGGTTCTGCGTGGAATGGCCGTCGCTCAACGGATAAAAGGTACGCCGGGGATAACAGGCTGATCTCCCCCAAGAGTCCACATCGACGGGGAGGTTTGGCACCTCGATGTCGGCTCATCGCATCCTGGGGCTG
>QZIV01000010.1 GCA_003599135.1 Candidatus Parcubacteria bacterium
GTATTACGCTAGGTTGAAGTTCAGAAATCCCATGCGACTTTGGACCCGCCAGTGCATGTGCATAGGCGTTGGTTCGGAGAACAAAGTTTGGAAGAATACGGCAGCCCATTTCCACAAAGACAAGCACTGCCTGAATGTTTTCTCGACGCCGTACGCTCCGGAGCGGAAAGAAACAATCTACTGCGAAGATTGCTACAATGCCGAAATTGTTTGAGAAAATAGCAAATAGAATGTAGAATGGAGAATAATGTCTGAACTACGCCAAGACCTTGTCTCGGGCGATTGGATTATTATGGCGCCGGAGCGCGGCGGAAAGCGGCCGCACGATCTTGCCGCCCGCCGCGAGAAGCGAAAGTCGTCTCCGGAGTCCACTTGTCCATTTGAGGACCCAAAACGTTCGGGGAATTGGCCTCCCATTGCGGCGTACCCCGACGAAGAAAAATGGGAGATGATACTTATTCCGAATAAATATCCGGCTCTTACCCATACGCCGCTCTGCGCGCCAGAGAGGCGCCACGGGCCGAATTCCTATGCCGCCGGGAGCGGCCACCACGATCTCCTCGTAACTCGCGATCACCATAAAAATTTCAGCAACCTCTCTGTCGCCGAAGGGGTTCGGCTATTCGAAGTGTTGCAGGAAAGATATCGGACGCTCGCAAGCGACAGATGCCTTCTCTATACGGCAACGTTTTTCAATTGGGGCGCCGGAGCCGGAGCATCGCTCTATCATCCCCATTATCAGATCTTGACGCTCCCGGTCGTGCCGACCCACGTTCAGCATTCGCTCGAGGGATCCCGCCGCTATTTCCAGAAACACGGGAGGTGCCCGCATTGCGCGACCATAGCGTGGGAGCGGAAGGAGAAAAAACGGGTGATCGACGAAAATGCGGGAGCGATATCGTTTTCTCCCTTCGCCCCCTTCGAGCCGTTTGCCCTGAAAGTCCTTACGAAACGGCACATCTCTTCGTTTGAGAAAACGGCGAAAAAAGATCTTCGGTCCATCGTCCAAGTCCTTCAGTCAACGCTCCGGAGAGTTACGAAATACCTCCACGACCCCGACTATAACTTCTTTATCCATACGACTCCCTTGAAACATCGGGAGCGCTATCCGTATTACCATTGGCACATTGAGGTAACTCCGAAGATCCAGGTTCCCGGCGGATTTGAAGTAAGCACGGGAATGGACATCAACGTTGTCGATCCCGATCGCGCCGCGGCGATTTTGAGGGGCAAGAAAAATTCCTCGTGACCGTGGGTATTTTTGAAAAGATTGCTAAGTTCAAGATAACGAGCGCGCTTTTCGGAGCGAGCTTTGCGCTTATTCTCGGGGGAACGCTCTGGGCGTACGGCGCCTTAAGGAGCGTTAAGGGGCTCTTGATTCTCCACTACTCGAACACGTCGGGGATCGATTACATCGGAAGCTTCGAAGAGCTTTTCAAAATCAGCGCTATAGGCGCGATTGCCATTTGTATGAATTTTATCCTCGCTTTGGAACTTGAGGAGAGGGATATGTTTTTGGCGAGACTCCTTGCCGGTGCGTCGGTATTTATCGGGCTATTGATCTTTATCGGGTTTGCCGCTATCATAAGCGTCAATTAACTTTTACCTATGGCTAATTTTGCGGTAATAGAGACCGGCGGCAAGCAGTATCGGGTCGCTCCTGGTGAGAAGATCCAGATTGAAAAACTGGACGTTGGAACGGGGGAACCCGTTGCCTTCGACAAGGTTCTTCTCCGCGCCGAGGGTGATAACGTCGAGATCGGCACGCCTCATCTTTCGGGCGCGAAAGTTTCGGCGAAAGTAGTCCGTGGCGGGCGGGGAGAGAAGAAAATAGTCTTCAAGTATCACTCGAAAACCAGGTACCGCAAAAAGAAGGGGCATCGGCAGCATTTCACCGAAGTTGAGATCGTAAAAGTATAGGAATATGGACAACTAGCACGGAGACGTGCTAGTTTATTTTTCGGAAACCTTGACAGGAGGAGGTGTTGCGTTGGTAAAGCGATTATTCCATAGGGCTATCGGAAGCGTCGTTTGGGGTCTGATCATCTTTCTCTACGCGGTTCTCGAGCTTATCCTTGGGGCGATCGGCATAGGATATCTTTGGGGGATGCGTCTCATCGATAGGCTCAAAAGAGGAGATGATTGCGAAACAACCGTACTTCTTTGTGAAAGCGAGGATTCCGGGGATCTGAGCCGAAAACTCGCTTTGCACGACTACATTCGATGGGGTGCGGAGATCACAAAATTAAGAAATACCGCAGCTCCTAACGAAGCGTTTTTTGAGATCGTGCCCTTTTGCCAGTATGCGGATGCCTTCTATGCGGAAACGCACGTCGGTGAACATTTTCTTCGACTCGAACAGAGAATTTTGGGAATTCTTGACGAGCGTCGACGACATCGCGGCGTTGGCGTAAGTGGGCGGAGGCGGTCAACCACATAGCCCGCCGGCAGGTTTCTACGCGAAATGCGAGAAATCAGCCGGCGGCTTTCTGTTTAAGAAGCGCAAGTTCTATTTGCTTATCCAGAAACTCGCCGAAAGTCATTCCAGCGGCACGAGCTTCTTTGGGACAAAGGCTTGCTTCGGTGAGTCCCGGGATCGTGTTGATTTCGAGGAAATACGGCACTCCGCCGCGCGAGAGGATAAAGTCGGAGCGAGTGAGGCCGTCGCATCCCAGAGCCGCATGCGCTTTTCGGGAAAGATCTTTAATCTTCTCCGCTACTTTCTTCTGGAGCGGCGCGGGGCAGACTTCTTTCGTCACTTCTGAAAAGTATTTTGAATGGTAATCGAAAAACTTGCCCTCGGGAATTATTTCTACGATCGGGAGAGCGGAGAGCTTGGTTTGACCGGAGTTTCCCAACACTCCGCAGGTGAGTTCGCGCCCGCGAATGTATTGTTGGGCGATGATCGCATCGTCTTCTTTGAACGCTTTCTTCGTGGCAGAAAGGAATTCGGATTCATTTTTCACGATCGTTGTCCCGACGCTCGATCCCGACTCGTTCGGTTTTATAACGCACGGATAGCCTATCCGATTCCTCACCGCTTGTTTCATCGCGGAGAGTGTCGGTTTCGAAGAGTTGGCGAAGAAAGTGAAACGGGGAACGGGAATACTCGCTGATTCAGCGACCCGGTTTGTCTGAATCTTGTTCATTCCCAGGGCGCTTGCAAGGACTCCCGATCCTGTGTAGGGGACGCCCAACGTTTCGAGTATCGCCTGAACTTTTCCATCCTCCCCAAATCGGCCGTGCATGGCTACGAAGGCTACATCAAAACGCCTCAGATCGCTTTTCCGGATGCCTTCTCGGGGATGGAAAACGGCGAGCGTCTTTTTCCCGAGAAGCCATCGGCCGTCCCGCATGATTTCAATCTTGGCAGACGAATACTTTATCCGCGGCAGAGCTTTCAGGACCTCTTCGCCGGATTTGAGAGAAACCTCGCGCTCGCTTGACGGTCCGCCGCAGATGACCGCAACTTTGATTCTATTTCTCGCCATTCAGAGATAAAAGACAAGCGATCCCCGGGGAATTTGGTCTTCTTCGTCGGGGAGGAGATAATGAACGTTTTTTTCTTTTCTTTCTGCTTCCCCGTACGTATTGGTAATGTACATCACAGTCTGCGCGGGCATAGGGATGCCGCGGACAAGGGTTCCTCCCGACCGGACGACGACGTATTTCGGAGTGTTTCGCGGCAAAGCGTTAATAGTTTTCCCGAGCTCGACGTAATCGGCGCTGAACGCTCCGGGGGTGTTCGGGTTTTTCGCCCAAAAGATGAAGTAGGATATGTAGGCCTCGGCAAAAAAGACGACGGCGAGGGCCGTGATTGCAGTGTTCCGGATGAGCGGATGGAGCGCAGTTCTTGTCTTCAGCCGTTCGTATATCCAGTTGGCGCCGACGCCGGCGAAGATAAAAACGGGGGGCACGAGGAGTATTGAACGGAGAGCGTGGGGGATGCCTTCGTTCGACACGACGACCGGCAGGAGTGCAAGAGCAAACCATCCGAAAGTAAGAAGAGGAGGAAGACTTCGAGCGTCGCGCATGCGGAGAGAGTAGTAAGCGCTTGTCGCGAGTCCGACGATAAGTACGATGCCGACGGGCCAAAACAGTTCCGGTTTCCCGGCAAAGTTATGTCGCCAGTTCCAGTCTCCCCGCACATGGAACATCCCGAGCGTTTTTACGGTGTTTACTGCGAGGTCTTTGAGAGGAGTTTCGGAACTGAAAACGGAAACCTGAGCGGTTCTTCCCAGAAAGTCAGCAGGGTTTGCAAGGTAATACATTCCCAGAGGCAATGCCACCACAAACGTTGCGAGAAGAAAAATTCCAAAAACGCGCCAAAAGTTTTTCATATTCTTAAAGAACGGCAGAAACATGAGAAACAGAAGTGGTGTTACGCGGTATGCAATGTATGTGTAGAAACCGAGGCCGTAGAGTGCTCCGCCCACGAGCGCCAACCACACGTGGAGTTTCGGTTTCTTTTCGGATCCGTGCCAGATGGCTCTCGTAAGAAAATAGAGCGACCAGACGAGAAGAAGAGGCGCCATAATTGCCCGGAACCCGATGCGGGAAAAAAGAATGTGCCAGAAGCTGGTTGCTAAGAAAAATGAAGAAAAAAGAGCGGCTCCCTCGCTGAACAAAGTTTTGACGAAGAAATACAAGCCGAGGACAGTTAGGGTCCCGAAGATGGCGCTCGGTAACCGCAACATCCAAGGCTCCGGCTCGTTGTCGTTTAACGGGAGCAGGAATTTCAGAAATTGAGCTTGGATATTAATGAACAGTCCCTCGCGCCCGTTGTTCTCGGGATAGAACACTTTATAGTCGCTACTGCGAATGGCCTCGAGTGCGTTCGAACCGTTCATTGCCTCATCGGGATAGAGCCCCGGCGGGACGGTTTTCAAATGGTAGGTCCGCAAGAAGAGTGCTATAATGACAATAAGTAGGACGGTGTAAAGCGTTTTCCAATTCATCATCTCTATTATAACTAATTTTTCACTCCTTTCGGAGAGCAATGGCTGAAGAGCAAATCATAAATTTTGAAAAGGTTCTCGAATCAGATATGCAGCGATTGGCAGAGGAAGTTCAGCGTCATCGCGAGCGCCCGGAGAGCCGTTCCGCAGGAGATCTTGAGATCCTGAAGCGCTCAATACAGTCCGTTACACAGATTTCGCCGGCTTCTCCGTCCCAGCCAGTTTCCGATTCCAAGAGCCCTCTTCCTTCCTACGCCGAAAACGCCTCTTCCGAGACCAAGCTTGAGATAGAGTATCTCCTTGACCTTGCGTTTCGCGAAGGGATTTTGAAGGCAACGAACGAAGCGAGAAAATCGAACCCGTTCGTTCTCGATACCTTTCACGACGCCCTCGCAGGGAAACTCTATCCGGAGTTTCAAAAACGGGGAATTTTGAAGTAGCGTATATGGCCATCAATTTTGTCGTCGGGGTTTTCCTCGGAATTCTCATCGCGGTCGGTCTTTTTTTCCTGATTCGAAGAGCTCGCGTCAGGAGAGTTCTCGACTCGCTCACTCTCTCGCTTTTTCTCGTGAAGATCCCGCGAGAGGCGAAAGCAGAAAATTCTCCTCAAAAGGATTTCAAGTCAGAAATTAACCGTTTCGAGCAACTGCTTGGTAATCTTGCCTCCAACCGGAAGCCGTTTGTTTTCGAACTTGCTGTTCCTCACGTTGGAGAAGAGATCCACTTCTATCTTGCGGTTCCGAAGCGATACGGCGAAGTTGCATCAAAACAGGTCCAGGGACTTTGGAGCGGCGCAAGCGTCGTGCCGACTGCGGACGATTACAATATTTTTAACGCAGAAGGAGCTACTGCCGCGGCATACTTGGGACAAAAAGAGAATTCGGTGTTGCCCATGCGGACATATCAGGAAATAGGTTCCGATACATTCGACTCTATAGTAGGAGCTTTTACCAAAGTGAACGAAGTGGGAGAGGGTGCTGCGTTGCAGCTCATTGCGAGACCCATTCCCAATGCGAAAAAGCGAGTATACGGCCATATTGAGTCGCTGAAGAAAGGTGAGTCTCTCGAAAAGGTTTTTGGCCACCAGTTTCCGGTGAGTTTCGAGGAAATCGGACATGCTCTAAACCCGAAGAAGGAAAAAGAAGAAAAGAGGGAGCGTGTTGTCGACGAAGATGCCGTGAAGGCTCTCGAAGCAAAAACCTCTAAACCGCTCTTTGAAGTGAATGTTCGTCTCTTGGCCTCCGCGCCCTCGCCGTTTCAGGCGAATGATATATTAGACGGCCTTTCCGCGGGCTTCACACAATTTTCAAGTCCTCGGAGGAATGAATTTCGGATTATAAAACAGAAGAATCCCGAAAAGCTTGTGCGGCAGTTCGTTTTCCGAACGTTTGAGAGGGGCCAAGCCATGCTTTTGAATAGCGAAGAAATTGCGAGTTTCTACCACTTCCCGATCTCGACGACAGAAACCCCGAAAATAAAATGGCTTAAAGCCAAGGAAGCGGCGCCGCCCGCAAACCTCCCGACCTCGGGGACTCTCCTCGGCGCAAGTGTTTTCCGGGGCGAGCGCCGGCCGGTGTATATCACGGACGATGACCGAAGGCGCCACGTCTACGTTATCGGTCAAACGGGAACCGGGAAGTCGACATTCCTAGGAAATATGATTCTCGAGGATATCCGTACAGGGAAGGGAGTTGCGATAATCGATCCCCACGGAGAGCTCGTCGAGGGTGTTTTGGGACATATTCCGAAAGAACGGCTCGACGACCTTATTTACTTTAACCCTGCCGACATAGAACAGCCGCTGGGGCTTAACATGCTCGATTTCAACTTCGATCGGCCCGAAGAGAAGACGTTCATTGTAAACGAGATGCAGAGCATTTTTAACAAACTCTTCCCGCCGGAAACGATGGGGCCGATGTTCGAACAGTATATGCGAAACGCGCTTCTTCTCCTTATGGAAGATATGCCGAATGAGCCGGCGACGTTGATTGAGGTTCCCCGCATCTTCACAGACCCCGCGTACCGGACCCGGAAACTTACCCGCATCATGAATCCGGTTGTGATCGATTTCTGGGAGAAAGAAGCCGTGAAGGCCGGCGGGGAGGCCTCGCTTGCGAACATGACGCCCTACATCACCTCGAAATTCAATAACTTTATTTCGAACGACTATATGCGCCCGATCATCGGTCAGGCGCAGTCGGCATTCAACTTCAGGGATATAATGGACAAAGGGAAGATTCTTCTTATCAATCTCTCGAAGGGGAGAATCGGAGACATCAACGCAGGACTCTTGGGAATGGTCTTCACCGGAAAAATCCTTATGGCCGCGCTCTCGCGGGTTAATATCGCCGACGCCTCGAAGCGGCGCGACTTCAACCTCTACATCGACGAGTTCCAGAACTTCACGACGGACTCAATCGCAACGATCCTTTCCGAGGCAAGGAAGTACCGTCTGAATCTCACGATGGCGCATCAGTTTATCGCTCAGCTCACGGAAAAAATCCGCGATGCGGTTTTCGGGAACGTCGGAAGCCAGATTGTGTTCCGCGTGGGCGTGCAGGATGCGGAGTTTCTTGTGAAGCAATTTGAACCAACCTTCGATCAAAATGATCTCATCAACATCGACAATCTGAATGCGTACGCAAAGATTCTTATCAACGGGGAGACCTCGAAACCGTTCAACATCGAAATCGGTAAAGCATCTTGGGCTCCGGGCAATCGCGACCTGGCGGAACAGCTCAAAACATACTCTCGTACGAAGTATGGACAAGAGCGGCTGGCGATCGAAGAGGGAATTTACAAACGATTGAGAGAATAGAAAATCAAAAAGGGCGAGATCGAACATCGGTCTCGCCCTTTTTTGAGGTTGGGCGGTCGGCGCACTGGCCACCTCTTACTTGCTCTTGGTTTGTGGACGGAACAGTTTATGCACGTCGTTGGTCGTGTTGTTCGCTTTCGCATTGCTCCGTTGTATAAGCCATCCAACGGAACAGATAACGACCACGGCGGCGACAACCGCGGCGATCCACATATGTGACCTCCTGGCGAAGAATCGCTACTGCTGACCGGAGCGATTAAAGATTGACTTCGGACGCGAGCAAAGGGACACAGGGAGAGTCGTTCACCCAGAGGCAGTTTGGGCAGAACATCTTTTTCTCCCTCCTCGGAGTTACTCCAACGTGGAGGCGGATCGTTTCGCATCCCCCTCTTCCGTGGAATGTGCCTGCGGTAGGTCCAAGGTCTTCCACGATTCCTTCCGGCAACACAGCTGACACCGTTGTCATTGTAGCCTCCCCAAAATATACCTGCGGAATACCGCGGTTAGTATAGGTAAGCAGCAGGAATTTATCAAGAAGAACTATCCCAGCCGGTCGTTTCCGATGAAGATTCTCAATCCCTTGAACCAGACTTTGAGCGCGCGGAGCGGTTTCATGATCGAGAAAAGGTAATTGAGTTCAACGAGGCCCTTGAGAACCCACCCCCAAAAGCCAGTCACGACGACCGAGCCGATTTTTGCGACTGCGTACTTGCCGCCCACCGGAGTGATAAAGGGATACTCCCACGGTTCGTAGAGTTTGTGCTCGGTTTTTTTTGAGATTCCGGCTTCGTATTTTACGTCTTCAACAATGTTGTGCGCTACGATGCCGGCCTGCTCGATCGCTGCCCGCGCGACTGCCGGAATGGGTTGTTGCGTTTTCGGGTTATAGAGGCAGACACAGTCTCCAAGGGCATAGATTTTTGAATGAAGTTTCAGATCCGGCGTTTGGGGAAGGCACTCCATTCCCGGGAGAACCGTAAGCTGTCCTCTCGGCTCCGTCTTCAGGGGAAGTTTTCCGAATACGTTGGGGGCGGTAATGCCTCCGGTCCAGAGAAGAACATCGAAGGAGATTTTTCGTCCATCCGCAAGAACGACGGTGCCCTTTCTTGCCTCTTTAATCCGGGCGTTCACGATAAGTTCGACGCCGAGGGACACAAGGCGGTGTTCGACCGGCCGAATCACGTTTTCTGGGAATCCCTCGAGCACCGTGCGTCCCGCTTGGACGATTTTTATTTTCAGTCTGCACTTCGGGAAATCTCCCGCAAGTTCGCCGCACCAACTTACGAACTCCGCCGCAAGCTCGACGCCTGTCGAGCCGCCGCCGCCGATCACGATTTCTATCGTTTCTTTGCCGCTCATCGCGAGATTCCAAACGGTATCCCGGATTCTTATGGCGTCCTTGAAGGTTTTGAGGGTCGAGGAATTCTCCTTGAGGCCCTTGATGTTGAAATAGTTTGTCACCGATCCCAGGGCAATCACCACATGGCCATACCGGATGTGCTGGCCGTCTTTGAAATGCACGACACCCTGGGCGATGTCGATATTCTCTACTTCTTCGTGGGCAAAGACGATCGGATAGTCCTCGAGGAGCGACCAGATGCTGTGAGTAGTGACGTGGTGAAGCTTTGCGATATTCGCGGTTTCTTTTGAAGTAGTCGCGACTTCGTAGAGAAGCGGAGTGTATGTGTGGTGTTCATTCCGATCGACGAGAATAACCTCGTAGTCCCGGAGAAGTTTGAGCGAGCCGAGTTTTTTTCCAATAAGCAGCGCGGCCCTGAGGCCGCCGAATCCGGCTCCGAGGATAACGATTTTTTTTGTACGCATCCATTCTATTGTATCTAATCTTCGTTTATAATAGAATCACTCTTCACGCGATGAAGTATCTCCGAACCGCACATCCAAGGGCATTTCAAGGGAAAACGATTCTCCTCCGCCTCGATTTCAATACCCAGGGCGAGTGGCGAATGGAAGCTGCCATTCGAACCATCAAATTTCTTCTGAAGTTCAAAACAAAAATTGTTATAGCAAGTCACCGCGGCCGCCCGAAGGGTGTTGAGAAACAACTGAGCCTTGGAAAAGACGCCCGAAATCTCGGAGCATTTTTGAAAGAAAGAGTCCATTTTCTTCCGCAGTTTCGTTTTGGGAAAATTAAGAAAACGGTTGCAAAAGCTCCGCTCGGGTCGCTCTTTCTTCTCGAGAATCTCCGGTTTCTGGGAGGAGAAGAGAGAAACGACACGAAGCTTGGGAGACAGCTCGCGGAGCTTGTGGATGTGTACGTGAATGACGCATTCGCGGTCTGCCACCGCGCCGATGCCTCAGTCGTTGCGGTTACGAAGTATTTGCCGAGTTATGCTGGCCTCGAACTTGAGCGGGAAATGGAATCGCTCTCTAGGGTTTTGCGGAAACCGAAACGACCCCTTGTAGTCATCTTGGGGGGGGCGAAAGCCCACGATAAGCTCGGGGTTTTGAGATGTTTCCGACGGAAGGCGGAATGGTTTCTCCTCGGGGGAGCGCCCGCGAATACCATGCTTTTCCTTCGGGGAATGGACGTGAAAGATTCAGTCGCAGATAAAGATCCAAAGGATTTGGAGCGGCTGAAAAAAGTTCTGAGTTTTCGGAACGTTGTTTTGCCGATCGACTACAAATTCGCGGAGCGAAAGATCCTCGACGTAGGTGAAAACACGATAAGGAGCTTTATAAGTCGTATCAGGTTGGCCCGGACAATCATTTGGAGCGGCCCATTGGGCCTTATCGAGCGGGAGCCCTACGGCCGAGCGACGCTTGAGGTTGCGAAAGCTGTGGTGGCCAATCGAAAAGCCTATTCTGTCGTGGGTGGAGGCGAGACGGTGGGACTGTTGAAAAAGTATAGCCTCGATAAAAAAATCAATTTTATCTCGACCGGCGGCGGAGCAATGCTCGATTTTTTGGCAGGGGAAAAGCTACCTGGCATAGAAGCACTGAAGCGAAGATGAGGAAATATCACGACAGTTTGTGTGTTCCTCCACCGCCGAGGGAAAGGGGTCGGGAAAACTGCAGTTTTCCCGTGGCGGAAACATTAAAACCGATGGGTTTTAAAAATATTTGGCGTAGCCAAATATTTGGTGGGGGTGCAATGCTTGATTTTCTCGCTGGAGAAAAGCTTCCGGGTATCGAAGCCCTCAAGCGTTCGCGATAATGAAGTACGATATCTATTTTCACGACGACTTCGATGGCGCGGCATCCGCAGCTATCATGTTGTCTTTTCTAAAATCAAGAGGTGATTCGGTTGCTCGCCTTCAGCCGGTGAACTTTGGCATGAAGCGGAAGTGGCCGGAGCAATTTAAATTCAGAAACCCCTCGGTAGTCTTGGATTTCCCATACCATCCCCGGGCGACCTTCTGGTACGACCACCATCCGACGACGTTCTTGAAGCCGGAGTGGCAGAAGAACTTTAAAGAGACGCCTTTTCAGCGATTTGATGTGAAATATCCTTCGTGTTGCGGGCTGGTACTTGATGCTCTCCGGCGGGGCTTCGGTTTTCGTCCCCCAAAGCACCAGAGAGAACTTGTTCGTTGGGGAGATATCATCGACAAGGCAGACTACGCATCTCCTCGCCAGGCGGTTGAGATGAGAGACGCCGCGATCCAACTCAACGCTTTTATCGACGAACACGCTCGAAAAAAAGGTTTTTTTGACTGGCTAGTTCCACTGCTCTCCGAGAAATCAATCCGGTACATAACGCAAACTCGTCGTTTTCGAACATCAATCCGGACGATTCGGAGAAAACAAGAAACAACAATCCGGTTTTACAGAAAACATTTGACGATAGAGGGACCTATATCCTATATCGATCTTTCGGGGACGAAATTTCGGAAAATATCGATAGCTCCATATTATCTCTGTCCAGAATTGATCTATAGCGTTACCCTGAAACAGGATGGGCGCTTTTTCCATCTGAACGTTGCAGCAAACCCTTGGCGGAGAAGCCAGAACATACTGGAGATCGGGAAGATTCTCCGCAACCATGGAGGGGGAGGGCATAAAGACGTCGGCGGGGCGGAATTCAGAACTCATCACAGAGCCGAAGTGGCCGTCCAGAGCATAATGCCGTTGTTGCACCGCGCCGCGCAAAAGACCTCCAGAAAGTAAATGAAGACGAAACCATTAACATTATTTGACAATCAAAAAGTGATCGTTTATGTCGACGGTGGTTCGAGGGGTAACCCCGGTCCCGCTGCTTTGGGAGTTGTGATTGCCGGGAAAGAGTATGGAGAATATCTCGGTATTACAACGAACAATCAGGCGGAATACCGCGCGATCATCTTCGCACTTAGAAAAATCAAGCAGTTGCTTGGCAAGAAAAAGGCGAAAGAATCGAGTGTCGAGGTACGGGCGGACAGTGAACTTGTAGTTCGGCAACTCAATGGCAAATATAAAATTTTAGAGGAAGAACTTCAGCCGCTCTTCCTTGAGATTTGGAATCTCCGGTTCGATTTCGGGAAGATCGACTTTGTGCACGTCCCACGCGAGGAAAATAAGCGCGCCGATCGGGTAGTCAACAAAGTTCTTGACGAACACGCTTAAAAAGATATAATTCGCTTCGCTGGTAACTCAGGCGATCGCTCTTTGGTCCGCCAGTCGGCGGATCAAAGGGAGGAAAGTCCGGACACTCTCCCGCCAGTGAGGCGGGATAAACAGGTAGCGGCTAACAGCCGCACGGCGAAAGCCGAGAGGTGCGAGCAGAAACGCTCTGACTCGAAAGGGTCAGGGAGGCCCGATCCCAACGTAGAAGGCC
>QZIV01000013.1 GCA_003599135.1 Candidatus Parcubacteria bacterium
TCGGCGGGCCTATGAAGCTTTAAAGAGTCTTTAAAAACAATGAAAGGCCTCGATGAAAAGAAAATCAGGTTTTTGGAAGAGATGGCAAACCGCCTCCGGCAGGATGTGATTACGATGGTTTCTCACGCCGGCTCCGGCCACATCGCGGGGCCGCTTGATATGGCGGAGATCTTCGCGACGATGTATTTCCACGTTCTCCGGCACGATCCCAAGCGGCCAAAGTGGCAGGATCGCGACCGGCTGGTTCTCTCGAACGGCCATATCTGCCCGGTGCTCTACGCGGTCTTGGCTCGTGCTGGATATTTTCCGATAGAGGAGTTGAAAACCCTCCGTCGCATCAACACTCGCCTTCAGGGTCATCCGCATCGCGGAGCGCTTCCCGGAATGGAGACGACCTCCGGCCCCTTGGGTTCCGGAATCTCGCAGTCGATCGGGATGGCCTTGGCCGCGCGGCTTGATGGGAAGAAACATCGCGTGTATTGCCTTACTTCCGACGGGGAGCATCAGGAAGGGAACACGTGGGAGGGAGTGATGTTTGCGGGAAAAGAAAAATTGAACAACCTTACCGTGGTTATAGACCGGAACAACATCCAGATTGACGGTTTTACGGAGAGCATCATGCCACTTGAGCCGCTTCGGGAGAAGTACGAGTCGTTCAACTGGCACGTGCTTGAAATCGACGGCCACAACATCCAAGCGATCGTGGACGCGGTTGCGGAGGCCCGGGCGATCTACGAGAAACCGACAGTCATCATTGCCCACACGATTGCCGGGAAAGGAGTGAGTTTTATGGAGCGGAATTACCTCTGGCACTCGAAGCCGTTCAAGCCGGGAGAGGCGGAGGATGCTTTGAAGGAATTAAGAACTATGAGCGGGAAAATCATTTCAGAGCATGAATAACACCATTTCAAACGGCGAGAGGTTAAAAAGCTCTCCGCGGGACGTGTTTATGTATCTTTTCGCGACGATCACGCTTTATTTTTCCGTCTGGAGCATCATTAACCTGCTTCACCAGCACATTAACGTGCTCTTCCCCGATCCTTTGAATCCCTACTTCGAACCGGGAAGCTCAATGCGCTGGAGCATGGCGCTTCTCATCACCATATTCCCGGCGTACCTCTGGGTTTCTCGTTTTTTGCATCGCGATCTTCTTGTGAACCCCGAAAAGATCGAGATTCGAGTCCGCCGGTGGCTCATGTATCTCACGCTTTTCCTGGCGGCGCTTCTTGTTATCGGAGATTTGGTTGCGCTTATCTACAGTTTTTTGGAAGGCGAAATCACCACCCGCTTCGTCCTGAAAGTCCTTTCAGTCCTTGTCGTTGCCGGCGCGGTCTTTTGGTATTACCTCTACGATCTGCGCGCCAAGGCATCGCCCTTGAGTGGCCGGGCACTGCTCTTCGTGCGAGGAGCGATAATCTTCGTAGCGCTCGCGGTTATCGCCGGCTTATTCGTGGCCGGATCGCCTTTCAAGCAGCGACTGCTTCGTTTTGACCGTCAAAAAGTGAACGATCTCCAGAATATCCAGTGGCAAGCGGTGAACTACTGGCAGAAAAAGCAGGCACTACCCCCCGACCTCGAGGCGCTTCGCGACGATATTTCGGGTTATGCAGTGCCCAGAGATCCCCAAACAGGCGCCGGTTATGAGTATCGAACGACGGGCGACCGCACATTCGAGCTTTGTGCTGAGTTCAATCTGCCGTCATCAGGGGGAACTACCTTCTACGCTCGACCCTACCCCATCCCAGAACTTCCTCAAGGTGAAAGCTGGGATCACAAAGAGGGACGAACGTGCTTCGAGCGCACCATAGATCCCGATCTCTACCCGCCTCAAAAACCGGTACCCATGGTTCGCTAGCTCTTATGCCCATTCATTCTGACGCACATCTCAATCCAAAACTTTTTGACGCAGACGTTCCCCAGAAACCGACCCGCGACGGATACGGAGACGGCCTTGTCCTTGCCGGAGAAGCCGATCCCAATGTTGTGGTTCTTTGCGCGGATCTCACGGAATCAACGAGATGCGAGGCGTTCGCGAAGAAATTCCCGTCTCGCTTTTTTGAACTCGGCGTTGCAGAACAGAATTTGGCTACCATCGCCGCCGGCCTCGGGGTTTCCGGGAAGATTCCCTTCATCTCATCCTATGCAACGTTCTCGCCGGGCAGGAACTGGGAACAGATTCGGACGACTATTTCCTACAATGATTCGAATGTGAAAATCGCTGGGCATCACGCCGGCGTCTCAACTGGCGCGGACGGAGCGACGCATCAGGCGATTGAGGACATCGCTACGATGCGTGTAATGCCGAATATGAAAGTGATCGTGCCGTGCGACGCGATCGAGGGAAGGAAGGCAACGGTTGCCGCGGCGCAGACCTGGGGGCCGATATATCTCAGGTTTGCCCGGGAGAAATCTCCGGTTATAACAACCGAAACCACCCCGTTTGTACCTGGCAGAGCGGAAATATTCTGGGAATCATCTCGTCCCCAGGTTGCGCTTATCGCGTGCGGGTCACTGGTGTACCAGGCGCTCCTTGCGGCGCGTGAGCTGGAAAAAGAAAAAATCGGTGTGATCGTGGTAAACAATCACACGATAAAACCGCTCGACGAAGAAAGTCTCCTTGGGGTCGCTCGGAAAGCCGGCGCGATCGTTACCGTGGAAGAACACCAAGTATTGGGAGGATTGGGAGGTTCCGTAGCAGAGCTCCTTGCTTGCCACCACCCGGTGCCGATGGAATTCATCGGGATGCAAGATACTTTCGGCGAGTCAGGAGCTCCCCAGCAGCTTATCGAGAAATACGGCATGGGAAAATCCTCTATACTCAAGGCGGCAAGGAAAGCGATACGGAGAAAATAAAAACACCTACATCAAGATGAAAAGTAGATATGACATTATTGCTGTCGGCGACTGCACCGTAGACGCGTTCATCCGCCTACATGATGCGTCGGTTCACTGCGATATCCACCACGAGCGGTGCCAGATCTGCATGTCGTTCGCCGACAAGGTTCCGTATGAAACCCTCGAAGTTATTCCGGCGGTTGGAAACTCTTCAAATGTTGCCGTGGGAGCCGCACGCCTTGGATTGCGCTCGGGGGTAGTAACTGCCGTAGGCGACGACTACTACGGCCGTCAAATTCTCGATGTATACAAAAGAGAAGGGGTTTCGAAGGCGTTTGTGAAAATCAATAAAGGAGTCGAAACGAATTATCACTTCGTTTTAAACTTCCAGGCCGAACGAACGATACTCATTAAGCATCACGATTTCGCATATTACCATCCGCGGGTGTTGGACGACGTGGAGTGGATTTATTTTTCTTCAATGGGTTCGAACACGCTCCGGTTTCACATCGAATTAGGCCGATATCTTGCCCGACATCCGAACATAAAGATGGGTTTCAACCCCGGGACGTTTCAGTTGAAACTAGGCCGCAAGAAGCTCGCGTCCATATACCGCCGTACTCACGTTCTTTTTATCAACCGCGAGGAGGGCCAGCGGATCCTTGGCATTAAGAACCCGAATGTGAAAGTTCTCTTTCGGGGGCTTCACGCCATCGGACCGAGGATTGTTGTGATTACGGACGGACCCGCGGGATCGTATGCGTCAGACGGGACGAACGCCTACTTCATGCCACCGTACCCCGATCTCGAGTCCCCCTTCGAGCGAACCGGCGCGGGCGATGCCTTTTCGACCGGTTTTATGGGAGGGCTTATCTACGGATTGCCGGTTACCGAAGCACTCCGATGGGCGTCTGCAAATTCGATGAATGTGGTGCGTTTCACCGGGGCCCAAAAAGGGCTCCTTACTAGACCAGAGCTCCTCCGCCTCTTGCGGAGAGCTCCTAAGAGCTTTAAGCTTCGGAGGATTTAAAATATGGGAGAAAGCAAACCTTTGGATTTGCAGAGCGTTATTAAAAGTGCCGAGGGGGGGAAAGTGGCGATCGGCCATTTTAATATTTCAGACACGGTGGCGCTTCGCGCGATTTTTGAGGCTGCGCGCGAGCTCAAGGTTCCCGTTATGATAGGCACGGCGGAGAGCGAGCGAAGTTTTATAGGTCCTCAGCAAGTTGTTGCGCTCGTGAAAAGTCTTCGCGAGGAGTTCAATTACTCGATTTTTCTGAACGCTGACCATACGCACTCGCTTGAAGGAGTTAAAGAGGCCGTTGCCGCCGGATACGATGAAATCTTGTTCGACGGAAGTAAGCTGAGCAAAGAGGAGAACATACGTCAAACCCGGGAAGTTGTCGAATATGTGAAGTCGGTGAATCCCAAAATTCTCGTCGAAGGCGAAATCGGTTACATTGGCTCTTCGTCTGGAATTCTTAAGGAAATTCCGGCGGGTGCAGCTATCCGCGAAGAAGATCTTACGACTCCCGAAGAAGCCAAGGAATTTGTCGAGAAAACAGGAGTTGATCTCTTTGCGCCGGCAGTCGGAAATCTTCACGGTATCTTTGCGAATGCTCCGAAGCCCCGACTTAATATTGAGAAAATCCGTGCGATCAAAAATGCGGTGAAAATCCCTCTCGTGCTTCACGGCGGATCTGCGACGACCAGAGAAGACTTTGTTGCGGCGATCAAGGCAGGTATCAATATAGTTCATATCAATACAGACATTCGAGTTGCATGGCGGAAGGGGCTCGAAGAAGCCCTCAAAGAGAAGCCCGACGAGGTTGCCCCTTATCGAATTTACGAACACGCCGTCCAGGAGATTAAGAAAGTAGTGAGCGAGGATCTCAAAATCTTCAACCTCCAGTAAACCCCTCGGTTGAGTTGCAGGTTTATTCGTCTTTTGCTAGTCTATCTTGACTATGGACATTGCTGTTCACGTGCGCAATAAGTTCGGGAAATCCGTACAAGCTCTCCGGCGCGAGGGTTTCATACCCGCGGAGCTCTACGGACACGGCGTTCCGAATCTCCATCTCGCAGTCCCTCGGAAGGAGTTTTCGAAAGTGTTCCGAGAAGCCGGAGAAAACACGGTTCTTACCCTTCTCGTCGGAAGCGAACGGAAAGCCGCCCTAATCCACGACGTACAGCGCGATTATCTTACTGACGACGTCCAGCATGTTGATTTTTACCAAGTCCGGATGGACGAGAAAATCAAGGCTCCTATTCCGATCGAGTTTACGGGCGATGCTCCCGCGGTGAAAGAGAAGGGAGGGATTTTGAATAAGGCGATGTTCACGATAGAGGTGGAGGCTCTGCCTGGAGATTTGCCTCGGCGCTTAAGTCTTAGTTTGAACTCGCTCGACGATCTCGATAAGAGCCTGTACGTGAAAGACATAGTTGTCCCGGAAAACGTCCGGGTGCTTGTTGATCCAGAAACGGTTATTGCGACCGTTACTCCTCCGGCCGCGGAAGAAAAAGTAGAAGAGGCGCTGCCGGATATTAGTTCGATAAAAGTGGAAGACGAGGAGAAAAAAGCCGAGCGGGCTGCAGAGAAGGAGAAAAAAGAGTAAACTGTAACGAGTAGGGCACCCTCTCGTTATATACTGAGACGCGTCTAAGCGCAGCCTTTATGCTTCGATCTCCAATGCCAAAGCCAAAAGCGGTACACGACATCACTCCTCGCGCGCGGAGCGTTTTTGAACGTCGGATCCGTCTCGTCAACCTGAGTTATCGTGGCCAGAGAAAACTCCACGCGAGAAACCTTATGACTTATGCCGCTGTGTTTCTCGCCGCAACACTCTTTGTTTTCGGGTCGGCAGTCGCGCCGACTGTTTCGACTCAGGCGGCAAACGGCGTGACGCCGAGCGAGCGCCAAGCCCTCGAGGCGGAGCTTCAGCGACTCGAAGGGGAAATCGACCAGTATGAGAATCAGGTGGCTGGATACCAACTGCAAGGACGAACACTTAAGAACGAGATTTCGCGGCTGAACGACAAGGTAGCGAAACTCAATCTTCAGATTCAGGCCATCAACCTCACTCTCGCGCAGCTTGATAAGAAAATCACCGAGACACAGTCCCAAATCACCTCGACCGAAGAGAGCATTACAAGCCACAAGGTTACTCTAAGCCGTCTTATACGGAATTTGTACGAGAGCGAAAAAGACAGCCTGGTCGAAATATTCCTGAAGAACCCACGACTTTCGGACTTCTTCAATGACGTAAACAGCATAACCTCCCTTCAAAGTAATCTCCGCGCGACGATCCAGCAAATCTCCGATCTTCACGCAGAGCTCAAGGACAGGCAAGAACAATTTTTCCTTGCCCGATCGGATGCTGCGAGCGTCAAAGCGTACCAGGCTGTCCAGAAGAGCGAAGTTGAGAATGTGAAGGGAGAAAAGAACAAGCTTCTCGAGGTAACAAAAGGCCAAGAATCGAAGTATCAAACGCTACTGAAGCAAACGAAAGAAACTGCCGCTCAGATTCGATCGAGAATTTTCGAACTCTTGGGAGGAGGGGAACTGAGTTTTGAAGAGGCTTACCAGTATGCCAAGCTTGCCAGCGGGGCGACAGGAATCAGGCCGGCGATGATTCTTGCGGTACTCGACCGGGAATCCGCACTTGGTCAGAACGTGGGGAAGTGCGGCTATAAGACTGCGATGAGTCCCTCGAACCGGCCGGTTTTCCTTGAGATCACGAAGGAACTCAACATTAACCCGGATGTGGTCACTGTCTCGTGTCCAAACCGGGACGGCGTCTATGGCGGCGCGATGGGGCCTGCGCAGTTCATTCCCTCGACGTGGAAGCTTTATAAGAGTGGAATTGGGAAGATAACGGGAAACCAGCCTCCTTCTCCATGGAATAATGCGGATGCTTTTGTTGCCACTGCATTGTATCTCAAAGACGCGTTTACGGGTTGCAGCGGAATTTACAGCTCTCAAGCGAGTCGGGATCGTTGCGTCGCGGCGAAATACTACGCGGGCGGCAGATGGCGGAATTATCTTTGGACGTACGGTGAGGCGGTCGTAAGTCGCGCTCAGAAGTTTCAGCAAGATATAGATACGATTACAAGCTGATGGCGAGGGTGGAGAAAATAACGCTACGGAACGGACTGCGATTGGTTCTTGTGCGGCAACCCTCGAGTCTGACTGCAACGGTGCTTGTTCTCGTTGAAACGGGCTCGGAGTACGAAACGAAACAGATCAACGGCATCTCTCATTTTCTGGAACACCTTACATTTAAAGGAACCACGAAACGCCCGAGGCCCGGCGCCATCGCGGAGGAACTTGCTGGACTTGGAGCCGAATCGAACGCATTTACGAGCCAGGAATACACCGGTTATTGGGCAAAAGCGGAAGCAAAAAAATTGCCCCGCGTTTTGGACATTATCTCCGATTTGTATTTGAATCCGATTTTCGACGGCGGGGAGATAGAAAAAGAACGGGGAGTCGTCATCGAGGAAATCAATATGTACGAAGACACGCCGGCGCATCGCACTCATGACATCTTTATGAGGTTGCTCTACGGTAATCAGCCGGCGGGGTGGGACATTCTGGGAGAAAAAAAGATTATCAAGCGATTGAAGCGAGAGGATTTTGTGGAATATCGGGAAAAGCACTACGTCGCACCCGCAACGACAGTGTGTGTTGCCGGGAATTTCGACGACAAAAAAATCACTCTCCTTGTTCGGGATTTGTTCGGACATCTTCCACGCGCCCGGAAATCCACGAAGCCAAGGACGACCGTACGACAGAGCCGCTCCCGTTCTCTCGCAAAGTTTAAGGCGTCGGACCAGAGCCACCTTGTCCTCGGGGTGCCGGCCTTGGATATATTCGATGGGCGTAAGCATGCCCTTCAGGTTCTCGCAGAGGTTTTAGGCGGAGGGATGAGCTCTCGACTCTTTCGGAGAATACGCGAAGAGCTTGGAGCGGCGTACTACGTCCGGGCCACTCCGGAGTTTTGTATCGACCACGGTTACCTTGCCGTCTCCGCCGGAGTGGACCACAGGCGGATCACCCCTGTAATCCAGGCTATTCTCGAGGAACTTCGACGGCTTACGCATGAGCTCGTGGGTGCCGAAGAACTCAAGCGTTCAAAGGATCACCTCGAGGGAAGCTTGGTGTTGAATCTTGAAACATCCGACGAACTCGCTTCTTTCTACGGAGGACAGGAAATTCTTACTCGAAAGCTTTTGCAGCCGGATACATTAGTTGATAAGATTCAAAGCGTAAGCGCAGGAGCCGTGCGAGAAGTCGCTCGTCAGTTTTTCCGTACGAACAGATTGAATCTCGCGGTAATCGGTCCGTATCGGAATCCGAAATCGTTTCAAAAACTCTTGCGGCTGTAACGCGTCATGGATCGAAAAGCATTAGACATTTCTTGGGGGAGCTTATGGCGAGTGTTATTTTTCGTTATTCTCGTCGTGATTATGTTTCAGGGCCGAAACGTGCTCCTGGGATTATTTCTTGCGATTGTCATCTCGTCCGGCCTCGAAATCGTCGTTGATTTTCTGGAAAATAGGGGATTGCCGAGGACGCTCGGAGTGATCCTCATATTTCTCGCCGTTCTCCTCGTTTTCATCATTCTCATTTACACCGTTATTCCTTTCGTAATCGCGAGTTTAAACACCGTTTTTTCGAGCTTCAGTCGGGGGACTGACGCGTGGTGGGGGCCGTTCATCAACACAAAAACTTCCCAGTCACTCGGTGCCTTCATCAACCGGTTCTCTTCTGAATTTTTGGGAGAGGGATCGTCTCCTCTGGGGATTTTTTCAGACGTGTTGGGCGGGTTTGGTTTAGCAATCGCCGTACTTGTCAGCTCGTTCTATTTAAGCGTGGGCCGAGACGGAGTTGAACGGTTCATTAAGGTTGTTTTTCCGACTGATTACGAAGCGATGGCGCTTCGAGTGTACGAGCGGTCCCGAAAAAAGATCGGGGCGTGGTTTCGGACGCAAGTTCTTTTGAGCGTCGGCATGGGGCTTCTCGTCTGGATTGCTCTTCTCGTCCTGGGCGTGAAGCACTCATTCCTTCTCGGGATCATCGCAGGCATCTTTGAGTTGGTGCCGTTCGTCGGCCCGATTCTGTCAGGAGCTCTCGCGGTTCTCGTTGCCGTGACGGACTCGCCGGTCCTTGCGCTCTACACGTTGATTGCGTTTCTTGCGTTGCATCAATTTGAGTCGCATGTCCTTGTCCCCATCCTCACCAACCGAGCGGTAGGTCTCCATCCCGTCATTGTGATCATTGCTCTCCTTATTGGAGCGCAGGCTGGCGGCGTGCTCGGGCTTCTTGTTGCGGTACCTGCCGCTGCAGTTCTTCAGGAGATTATCGAGGATTGGTCTGGCAGGAAACAGCCCCGCGGGGCGGCATCGTAATGGCGCGGGTTTATATTACGACCCCGATCTACTACGTGAACGATCGGCCGCACGTCGGTCACGCATATACAACCATCGCCGCCGATGTACTTGCCCGTTACCACCGCCTCCGTGGGGATGAAGTAGCTTTTCTCACGGGCACCGATGAGAATTCACAGAAAACCGTCGACGCCGCTTCCCGGAGCAAAGAGGAAATTCGAGCTTACACCGACCGACTGGCCGACCTTTGGAGGGTAACATGGAAAGAGCTCGGGATTACAAACACCGATTTTATCCGAACCACGGAAGATCGTCATCGAAAAGTGGTGAGCGAGATTTGGAAGCGGATCCTGGAGAAGGGGGACATATATAAGGGGAAATATGACGGCTTGTATTGCAACGGCCACGAAGCGTTTATCAAGGAATCCGAGTTGATCGGCGGTCTGTGTCCCGACCACCAAACGCGGCCAGAGCGTATCGTAGAGGAAAATTATTTTTTCAAGCTCTCAAAATACCAAAAACTGCTTTTGGATTTCTATGGATCGAATCCGCATTTTGTGACTCCCGAGGCGCGATTCAACGAAGTCCGGTCTTTTGTCCGTTCGGGACTCGAAGATATCAGCGTTTCTCGTCCCGGCAAAGGCTGGGGGATTCCGGTGCCCGACGACCCAACTCATGCGATTTATGTTTGGTTTGATGCGCTCATTAACTACGTTTCTGCGGTGGGCATAAAAGCGTGGAATGATCACCCTGCCGACGTTCATACCATAGGAAAAGACATTGTGCGGTTTCATGCGATAATCTGGCCCGCGATGCTCATATCCGCAGGGCTTGCTCTGCCGAAACAGGTCGCGACGAACGGTTTTTTTACGATTGACGGAGTGAAAATTTCAAAGTCTTTGGGAAACGCGATCGATCCCATCGATCTTAAACAAAAGTACGGCGTAGACGCCCTTAGATATTTTCTCTTAAGAGAAATTCCCTACGGCGGAGACGGCGACTTCTCGGAGGAGAAGTTAAAAGAACGTTACAATGGAGACCTTGCGAACGGACTCGGAAACTTTACTGCGCGGGTTCTTACGCTCGGAGAGAAGTTGAGCGGGGCGGATTTAAAAACAGTCGATCGCGAGATTGAAGCAAAAATTAGTGAGGCGAAGCGTGATGTGCAAGACAAACTGAGCGAGTTTAAGTTTCACGAGGCCCTGGCCTCCGTCTGGGATCTTATCGCGACGGGCGACGCCTACGTTAATAAGAAAAAGCCCTGGGAAACATCCGATTCTACAACAATCTTCACACTCATCGTGCTTCTTGATAACGTGGGTGGCCTCCTTCTACCCTTTTTGCCGGAGACGTCAGGGAAGATTACAAAAAGCATCCATTGGGTTTCGCCGTCGGAGCTCAAGATAAAAAAGTCAGAACCTCTTTTCCCGCGCATCGTCTGAATATGCCCCCGAAATTCGTTGACGCCCATACCCACGTCCAGTTTGCCGCATTTGAAAACGACTGGCGCGACGCCATAAAACGGGCGAAAAATCAGGGCGTCGCACTCGTAAACGTCGGAACCCAGAAAGACACCTCACGGCGCGCGATTGAGGTAGCCGAGCATTACCACCACGGAGTGTACGCCACGGTGGGACTCCACCCGATCCATACCGCAAAATCGTTTCACGACCCTCACGAATTAGGGGGAGGAGAAGCGGCACGGTCGTTTACAAGTCGGGGCGAAGAATTCGATTTCGAATACTACCGCAAGCTTGCCCTTAACTCGAAAGTGCTCGCCATCGGCGAGTGCGGCTTGGATTACTATCGCATCGACCCAAACGCCGCGGTTGAGAAAGAAAAACAAAAAGAAGCGCTCCTCGCCCAGATCGAGCTGGCGAAAGAAGTGCACAAGCCGCTTATGATTCACTGCAGGGAAGCGTTTTCTGACCTTGTCGATATTCTGGACTCCCAGCGCGATGCGCTTCTCGACGATCCAGGAATTATCCATTTCTTTACCGGCACCGAAAACGATGCGGGAAAACTTCTCGACCTTGGATTTTCCTTCACGTTCGGGGGCGTTATCACGTTTGCCCGGAGCTACGACGGCGTGATACGCGCGATACCCGTCGACAGGATTTTGAGCGAAACCGACGCACCCTACGTCGCGCCGCTTCCGTATCGCGGCAAGAGGAATGAACCGGCATATGTCGTCGAGGTGGTACAGAAGCTCGCGGAACTCAAAGGAATTTCTCTTGAAGAGATGGCGAACCAGATTCTTGAGAACGCGCGGCGAGTTTTGAGGATCAGCTAGAGATCGTCCGTTCCGCAGTCAATTGAACTCGGCCGACCGTTCGAGCTACAATTTGAGCACCCCATGAAGGACTATAACTCCCGAGAAGTCGAAGAGAAGTGGCGGCGTAAGTGGGCGAAGGAGAAAATCTACGAGCCCAACTTAAAGCGCGCCCGGAAGTCATTTTACAACCTTATGATGTTCCCGTATCCCTCCGCAGAGGGACTGCATGTCGGGAATATGTACGCGTTCGTCGGCGCCGACGTGCACGGGAGAATGAAGCGGATGCAGGGCCACGACGTCTTCGAACCGATGGGGCTTGATGGTTTTGGAATACACTCAGAAAACTATGCCCTGAAAATCGGGGCGCATCCGATGCGCCAGGCGAAAATTTCCGAAAAGCGTTTTTATAAGCAACTCGAGTCCACCGGGAATGGGTTTGCGTGGGACGAGCGCCTCGAAACCTACGACCCTGGCTACTATCGCTGGACGCAGTGGATATTCGTCCAAATGTTCAAACACGGACTGGCGTATCGGAAGAAGCAGCCCGTAAATTGGTGCCCGTCGTGCAAGACAGTGCTCTCCGATGAGCAGGTGGTAAGCGGCGAATGCGAGCGCTGTGGTACGCGAGTTGTGAAAAAAGAGCTCGAACAGTGGTTTTTCCGTATCACAAAGTACGCCGAGAAGCTTCTTCAAAATCTCGAGCATCTCGACTGGTCGGAGCGGGTAAAAATCGCGCAACGGAACTGGATCGGCAAGTCCGAGGGGGCAATAATCGAGTTCAAGCTAAAAGGCCTCGATTATAAAATCGAAATATTTACTACGCGCCCGGATACAATCTTCGGCGCAACCTACCTGGTTCTCGGGCC
>QZIV01000008.1 GCA_003599135.1 Candidatus Parcubacteria bacterium
ACGGCCTCCGGATACATCCAAGGCGGGGGAGGCCTCACCATCACCTCGGGAGTCACTGCTCTCCAGAGCCTCACCTTCACGAATGCGACGGGGACGGAACTAGCACTAACTGGTACTGGCACGGCCCTTCAAGTGATCTCTGGCAACGTCGGCATCGGCACCTCGACACCTGCAACCCAGCTCCATATCTACGCAACCTCTTCGCCTCCGATCATTACACTCGAGAATGGAACAACCACGGGGCGGAAGTACCAGTTCCGGGTAGGAGCGGTAAACACGAGCAACACCCTCGATATTTTTGACGCCTCATCGAGCGTGAGCGTCCTTACGTTCACTCCAAGCGGCGCGAATGGAGTTCTTCTCGGCATCAACACCTCCACTCCCGCTGCATATCTTGATCTTCGAGGCACGAATAGCGGTTTGGATTTCATCCAAGTGACCAGGAACTCTGGAGATGTCTTGCTTTCCATGGACGACGTAGGGCTCACGACGTTCCAACCCAGTGGAGACAACACGGCAGCATATCAGTGGAAAGAGGCTGGCGGTTTAGTGGTGATGAGTATGGATACAACGAATGAACGCGTCTTAGTTGGCACTGGCACAACCGCGACGACGAGGTTCCTCGTGAGCGGGAAGGCGGGGAGCGGCGACGACCTTATACGCATTGTTTCTTCTTCTGGCTCTACGTTTCTAAAAGTTGACGTTAGAGGCAACGTCGGTATCGGCACCGCTCTTCCTCTTTCTCTGTTTTCTGTCGCCGGCCTCCCACCCCAAACCTCCACTTCCACCCTTGTTCTTCTCGGAAGTAACTTCATCACTGGCGGCAACGCTTCGGGGACGTTCATCGGCATCAATCCAACCTCAACATTCAACGGCGACTTCCTGAATTTCCAGGTGAACTCGAGTACCAAATTCTCCGTCTCTGGTGCTGGCGTCGCGTCAACGACAGAACTTCGCTCTCCGTCTTCAACGATCGGGAATCTTTTCTTCACGAATGCATCGGGGACAAGAATCTCCGCCTCCACCGGATTCGACGGCGGGAGGATTGATGTCTCAAACGCCACGATCACCACCGCCTTTACCCTCTCCTTCCTCAGCGGTGGAAGCACGAAGTGTCTCACCGTCGATGCAGGCGGGAACGTTACCTCGACCGGTGCCGCCTGCGGTTCGGGAGGCGTAGAAGCAGGCTGGCGCACGAACGACCCGTTTGTGTATCTCACGACCTCGACGAACTCAGTCGGCATTGGCGCAACCTCGACGAACGTCAAGCTTTACGTGCAGAGCACCGCAGTGGGATCAACCACCCTTATGCTCCAGGGAGCGACAAACCAGACCGCGGATCTCTTCCAAGCGGCCTCCTCGAGCGGCCAGATCTACTTCCAGATCGGAGCTCTTGGCATCGCTTCCTCAACCGAATTCAGAACGCCGTCCTCAACGATTACTGCGCTTACGACGACAAACGTTTCTTCCACGAATCTCACGGCATCAGGGTATCTCCAGGTTGCGGGTGTCTCCGCGCTGCAGGGGATGACGTTCACGAATGCGACGGGAACGGGGAATCTGCAGGTGGCCACGCTCCGCACGACGGGAAACGCAACGCTTGACGGGCGGCTGGCGATCGGGACGACCACGTTTACAGGGTCCATCAGTATTCAAAGCTCAACTGCCGCCGCGACCGGAGTCGCCGGCATCTTTGAAGATCTTTTGATCGATACGACGGTCGGAGGAACATTCCAATTCGGCGACCGCCAGCTCGTGAAGGTTTCCTCGACCGCATCGACGACCGCAATCGGCACGTTCATCCGGATGACGGACGATACCTCGCTTGCCAACAACGTCCAGGGTCTTCAGGTGCAGGCATATTCTGGTAGCAATAACCAAGGCGTAAACACAGGTATTCTCTCCTTCGGGAGAACCTTCGGCATACAGGGCATTACGACGGGCGAGGCGGGCGGTGTCGCCGAGCCGGCTGGAGTCTATGCGGAACTTCAAAACGGCACGCAAGGGAACGCGCTCCGGGCGTATTCGGCGACTTCCACGACTGCAACCCTCGTCCAATTCTTCCAGGAATCGTCGGCGTTCTCCGGAAGCGGACTCCTTATGAACTTCGGAAACAGCGGCGGGAGCTTTACGGGGAACTTTATGAACCTCCAGCGGGGAGCTATCACGAAGTTCGCGGTAAACGCCACGGGAACACTTGTTGTAGGAACCTCGACTGCGGCGATCGCAACAAGCACCATGCTCGTCGTCTGCGCGCAGACGAACTGCACGCTGCCGGTTACGACCTCGACTGTCATGCAAATCGCTTCGGTTGACGGGACGACTGGCACGACTTCCATCTTGGCTCGGGGAGCGATCACCGGAAACTCTTCCGACTATGGCGAGTATGTGCCGGTCGAGGGGAGCGTGGACGATTACGAAGAAGGCGATCTGCTTGCAATTTCGACCTCGACGTATTCTTCGACCACTCCTTCGATTGCGGTCTTCAAGAAAGCCGAAGGTCCGTATGATCCGAACCTCGCCGGAGCCGTTACGAAACACGCCGCGTTCATCGCGGGAATGGAGGACATCGAAGGCAAAGTCGTCATCGCCTTGGTCGGGCGGATTCCGGTAAAAGTTTCGGGAGAAAACGGCTCGATCGAGCCAGGCGACCGGATCGCGGCTTCAACGCTTCCCGGCCACGGAATGAAAGCGACTGGTTCCGGCATGGTCCTGGGCGTTGCGCTCCAGGCGTTCGACGGAGCTGATGCGTCGTCAACCGGATCGATCGTAGTATTCATAAATCCTCATTGGTACACGCCGCAAATCTCGATTACGGACCTCCAGGGCGGATCAGACGGAACGGGACTCACCCTTAACACCTACTCATTCGATCCGAAAACAATCTATTCATTCGAAAACCTGAAGGTGCAGAACTTGGAAATCGGGTCCGAAGAGCGACCGAGCGGCATTACGATCTTCGACGTCAAAACCAATGCTCCCTATTGCGTAATCGTCGAGCATGGAGTTTTGAAGGCGGTGCCGGGGAAATGCGGCGAGGGACTGACGCAGAATCTTATCCAGCGGCTCGGAGCGCCGCCGGAGAACTCCGATGGCTCAACTCAATCGACAGCCATAATCAGCGAGACGATTATGAGCCCGCCTCCACCGCAAAACGAGCCCCCGCCCGCGCCACCGGAGCCGCAGGCGGAGAATGAAGAACCAGCGGCAGAAGAATCGGTAACGAATGAGGGAGAAACCATTGCGCAGGATGAACCGAGCGCCGAACCTCCCGCGACCGAGGCGACTTCCACCGAGCCGGTTGCGACCTCCACTCCTCCTGCCGACACTTCGACAAGTTCGGAGCCCGACTCGACGAGTGCTACTGAACCCGCTCCGACGGATACGACCACGGAAACCAGTTCTCCGCCTCCTGATACGAGCACTCCTCCCGCTCCAACCGATCAAACAACCTCCGAAACCGCCGATCAACCACCCCCCGCGACTCCCGATAGCAGTTCGGAGGTCTCGCAACCGCCACCTCCGGCGCCAGACCCCTCGGCCGCGCCACCGGGAGATCCGTCTTCCTCGGGCCAATAGTGAAAGAATGCACTATACTTAAATAAAGTGCCCACAATTAAAATTGTCAAAAATCCGATAGGCCGCGAGGAGCTTTTGCAAATAGCCAAGGAAGGGTTCGGCGATTTAGTGAAAGCAGTCGTTGATATAGAGCAAGGGATGATGGCCGTTGGAGGAGAACTGCACGCGGACGAGGAAGCTGAACTCGTGGAAAAACACGGATCAAAACGCGAAAACATCTGGGGGATCAATCTGTATCCGCAAAAACCGGACGAGGAATGGATTGAATTTGATTCTATGATTAACTTAAAACCTGCACACGGTAACCGTTCGCGCGGAGTTGACGATGCGAAGATCCAAAAGAAGATCAAAGAGGTCGTCGCAAAACTGGTTCCCGGATAACATGCTCGGCTCCAAAACAATCTTCCACAAGGAACTTGCGTCCGGGAGGTGGCAGAGCTTTTCTCTGGTCGAACAGCTCGGCAATGTCGGCAGTGAAGTTTCCCGCGCAGCTCGATCACACGGCAAAGATGAAAATCTTTTTAGAGGAGCGGTAGAACGAGCTCTGGAGCTTTTTGATTTAATCCTCGTTGATCCTCGCTGGCGCGGCAGGTTGCGAGAGATTGCCAGGGCAAGAGAAGTTTTTTGCGATGCCGTTCTCGGGGGCGGGGAATATAGGAGTTCGCTGGAAGACCTCGACCGTTATTTTTTTCAATTTGCTTTCGCCGCTCGGAAGAAAATGTAGTTATAAAAGACATGCGTCCGAGATCGAGAAAAAATCTAACCCGTTGGGTTGTCGCAGTCCTCTCAACAATGCTTGCCGTGGGGCCGTTTTCGTTTACGCCCGGAAATTTTTTCCTACCGAAAATCGAAGTTAAAGAAGCGCAAGCGGGGGCCGGAGAAGTTATTTTGATGTGGGAAGGAGCAACGGCTCCCGACGGCTGGACTTGTATTTCCTGTTCAGGGGGAGATCCTTTTTTTGACGTTTTTCCGAGAGCGAGTACGACGTATGGCGGTTCGGTTATCGGAAGCAACACACATACCCATACGCTCAGTTTTTTATCGGCGGGAAGTGCTTCGGGAACAGACACGGCCACAGTAAACGATACTAACCCAGCGGAATTTCCAAGCAATGCCCACACCCATACTTGGGGAAACCCGGAAATGGCGTACGGCGACCACAGGCCTCCCTATCGCGGCCTTATGCTTATAAGAGCGGCTACCACCACCTTACCGAATGGCGCAATCGGATTTTTTGATACAACTTCCTCAACTTTGCCTTCTGCCTGGAGTTACTATTCGGCGGCAGAAAACCTTCTTGTTATGGGAACAAGCACGGCTGGAAACGGAGGCGCGAGTTCGCATACTCACTTTGTAAGCAGTACGCTTACCTCCGGTGGCGCGGGCGACGTGCTTGACGATACCGGGGGTGGCGTGAACGTCGGTGCTTCCGGTCACACTCATGATGTAGCCACTACCAATAGTTTTTCAGCGGCCAACAATACCAACCCTCCTTTTGCCACGTTTGTTTTCGGACAGCTTAATTCGACAACTACTCTGGGTGCCACAAGCGACGGACTTATCGCCATGTTCGACGATCCCAACTTACCGACGAATTGGAGTCAAGTTACAACAAGCAGTATTATGGGTAAATTTATTTTGGCTTCGAGCACGGCGGGAAATACCGGCGGAGGCGAAACAGCTCACGACCACGGCGGTTCCGTAACTTGGACATCGGAAGCGGCTAGCGCCTTACTTGGCGTAAAATCAGGAGCCCTCTCTATTAAAAATAATGACCACACTCATACCGTCTCTTATAACAGCATATCTTCCGTAACCCCTCTTCCTGCTTATCGCGACGTAATTTTGGGAAAATTTACTTTTACTATAACGCCGGAAACTACCATCGCGAACGGCACCCAGCTTGGGAATCGCACGATCGCGCCCGAAGCGAACGCAACCACAAGCGCCGTTTTCACTTTTGTCACAAACACAGGCACGGACATAATCACCGCCGTTACGAGCACGCTTGCCACATCGACCGGCATCGCCAAGATTGAGATAACGAATGATGCAGGCACAACCGTCTACGGTTCTTCCACAAATCCGACCGCAAGCAGTTTCACTATAACTCTGAATGAAAGCACGCTTACGGCAAGTACAACGCTTACTTCCTACCGTATACGCATTACACCTAGCACTCATGCCAATATGCCGGCCCCACCCGGCGCGGAGATAGTTGTCACAAGCACCATTTCCAACTGGACGGGCACAAACACCAAGGCAGGGAGTAATACGACAAGCTCTATTATCACGATAGACAACCTCTCGCCAGGAGAAGTTACCGCCACCTCCACGACACCGGGCCAGGGTCAGATTGATTTGGCATGGACCAATCCGGCAGACGGCGATTTTTCGAATTTAGTAATCGTAAGGGCCACCTCGTCGGCCGTAACAGGGAATCCGACAGAGGGCACGTCGCCAAGTTCCGGCGATACTATTGGCAACGGCATCGTGATGTACACATCGAACGGCACCTCGACGACGGATTCTGGTCTTTCAGACAGCACAACGTATCATTACAAAATCTGGGCGAAAGACACGAACGGCAACTATTCGGCGGCAGGCGTTGCACTAAGTGCCACCACAAACGCCGCCGTGACGCCCGTGATCCGCACGGCGGCAAACGAAACTTTCACTGTTTCAAGTACGTCGGTTGCGATCGCGGCAATCACGGTAACCTCCACTGCTGCAAGTCAGATTACCGCCGCAAACGACATCCGAGTGAGCATCGCGACCGGCACGACGAACTTCAGGTGGGACACATCAGACACTTTGGCGACGATCGGAGGCACCGGGAACGTTTCAACCACGGTATCCTACGAAAACGGAAGCTCGACGCTCGTGGTGGATGTCTTGACCGACTTTGCGAACGCATCGAGTGTGACGATTTCCGGCTTGAGCTACCGCGACTTCAACGGTGCGAACGCCGCGACGACAACCTTCGATTTGAGGTGGGAGGGCGCCGCGCAGTCACCGCCGTTTGCCCGGGCGACTACAACTACAGTTACGATCCGCGGCCGGCTGGACTTGGCCCAGCACTCCGCCGGACAGGAGTCGGATAAATTCGCGACGTCAAGTACCGCATCGAACCAGGAACTTTTCGCTTTCGAGCTTGCGCCGCGGGACGAGTCGGCTTCGACCACGCTCGTTGTGGACTTGTCCGGCATCACAGGCATCGTGACTGGCGACATCGCCAATCCGAAAATTTTTGTTGACGCTGACGCAAGCGGATCGCTCGGCGGTGGCGAGACGACCCAGCACTTCGGGAACGGCACCGTTTCCGTCTCCGGAGGGACGGGGACGATTACGTTTAATGCGACGACAAGCACCGTGCCCTCTGCCACGAGCACGCGCTATATACTGATTGCGACGACAACAAATCTTTTGGCGGGAGACACGATTACTTTCTCTTTGGGCACGTCCACTATTACCGCTGACGGGCAGACGTCGAAAATCCGCCTTGACTCCACTTCGTCCTCTACCGTTTCCAATGCGGTGCATACCGTTAACAACTCCTCGCGTACCCAGCGCTCGTTCCGGTGGCAGAACGACGACGGGGTGGACGTGAATTCGAATACCGCAATGGCGGCATCCGGGACTGCTGTGACGGACGTGAAAATCGGCCAGCGGCTTACGTTGCGATTCCAAGTCGACAACGACGGAGGAGGGGAATCGAGCGGCTTGGTGTACCATCTTCAGTTCCAGGCAAACTCGACGTCAGGTTCTTGGACGGACGTCGCTTCGGGGAACGCTGTTCAGGATTCGCAGGGGTTGGCTGGCGCAAATGGCGCATCTATTACAAGCGCCGTTGCCGCTACGAATTCCCGGACGTTCACAAACGGCACATGGCACGAAGGGACGGCCGACACGGGCGGCGCAACCGCGATTCCGAACGCGGGGTACACGGAAATCGCATATATGATCGAGACGTCAAAAGCGGCATCGAGCACGACGTATTATTTCCGCGTTGCCTCGAACACCGGTCCCACGGCGCTTGACGCCTACACCGAATTCCCCTCGCTCGTAACAGTTGCCTCGAGTTCCCATCTTACGCAGTACTCGAAACAAGCCGGATCGCTTCCTTCGACGACCTCATCGCTCACCTATTTCTTCGACGATCTGGACTACACACGGGCTGCAAGCGACGACGGGACGTACTCCACAAGTACCGCCGCAACGAATATCCCGATTTTCAACTTCCGCGTGAGGAACACGACGAGTTCTCACCCGCTGAAGATTACGTGGAACGGCCAATACTCCGCTGCATCGACCACCTTCGTCGAAGCGTACCGCTTCGGATCAACGAACGCTTGGCAGACGCTTGACTCAACCTCCACTCCATCGGTGGACACAGATTTTACGCTTACGGGGTACGTTACGAGCAGTGTTTCGGAATATTACGAAGCAGACGGCCCGAATTTCTGGACCTTCTTCCGCGTGCGCCAGGCGACGACAACGGGGAGTTTGCGGACCGACTCCGTGAATGTTGAATTCATTCCGGCGATCGATTCGAACGCCGACCAGACATTTGAGGTGAACCAAGCCTCGACGACCATCTCCCAGGTAAGGATCAGGACAACCCGCACTCCGGTTGTAACTGCCGCAAATGGCATCCGCATCAAGATCCCGTCCGCGTTCAATATGAAATGGGCGACTTCGACTATCATTGCGTCTCTCGGAGGAAGCGCTTCCGGGAAGGCGTCGACTACGGTCTCGTACCCCGACGACCAGACGCTCCTCGTAAATGTCACATCCGACTTTGCGGCAAGCGACGATCTTACGATTGACGGCTTGAAGTTCGCAAATTTCACCGCGGCGTCGGCATCCACGACGCTCCAGGCGTTCTACAACGGAACAAGCACCGGAAACGCAGAAGCTGTGGATTCAAAAGTTGTGCAGGTGAGGGGACTCTTCGCGCTCGATAACCACGGCGCGGGTCAGGAGGGAGACAAATTCGACAGTTCGGGGGGGTCTTTGACCGCGGCGGAACTCCTTGCGTTTCAGCTTTCTCCGAACGGAGAGAACGCGACAAGCTCCCAAGTTGTCATCGATCTCTACGATGTGAAAGGCATCGTGACGGCCAACATAACGAATGCGGAAATCCGCGTTGACGCGGACAATGACGGCGCGATAAGCGGCGGCGAGACGACGACAGTCGGCGGATCTGGATCGGTCTCCATTAGCGGCGGGAGCGGCACGATTACGTTTTCAACTTCATTTAACGTAAACGCGACGACGAGCTACATCCTGCGCGCCGATGTCGCGAGCATTGATCCGGAGGATTACTTGAGACTGCGCGTTGCGCCCTCAAATCTCACAGCAACAGGGAATACGAGTAAGATATCGCTTTCGCCTACGGGGAACACTCCATCTGTGACTCATGCCCGGAAATCGGGCCGGAGCGGCGGAGGGCCGGTTGAAGTACCTCCCGCGGTTGCAAACGTTGGCGGAGGCGGCCAGGGTGGAGGAGGTGGTGCCGAGGGTGGAGGCGGAGGTTCGCCTCCTAACCAGGGCGGAGGCGGCCAGGGCGGAGGAGGCGGAGGGGTTCCGTAGAGTTTTTTCACGCGCATCCGCGTTGCTTTCGGAAAACGATATGGTATCCTACTTGAAAGGTCAAAAGTCGAAACAAACAAAAATATCTCCTAATAAAACGTTATGTCGCCAGTCCAGATGCCGCCAACCCAAACAATGGACTCACCGTCTAGTGAGGTGCCTTTTTGGATGAACCGAAGAAAGGTATGGAGTATCGTTGGAGTTGTCATAGGCGTGATCGTAGTTTGGAAAATACTAGGCGTTTTCGGAGTTCTGCCTGCATGGGATTTCCCGCCAACCGGAGGGAAAGACAGCTGGCAGGCGGTGTTCCTTACCAATAACCAGGTGTATTTCGGCCACCTCCGGAAGTACAACCGAGAGTATGTCGTCTTGAAGGATATTTTCTATCTGCGGGTCGCGGACCCCTTGCAACAGGGCGCAACTCTCCCAGGTCCGACCTTGAACCTCGTAAAGCTCGGAGGGGAGCTCCATGGGCCAGAAGATGTAATGTATATTCCGAAGGACAAGGTGCTCTTCTGGGAAACTCTGAAGAAAGATTCGCAGGTAGTTCAGGCAATCGGAGGTTTTCTTGGATCACAGCAGTAAGGTTGGGAGAAGTCGTGCGCGCGAGAAGTGATTTTCAGGCGGATTGGAATGCTTTATGAAAGTCCTTGCCGTCTTCTTTATCTTTTTAGTTTCCACATTCAGCCCGTTTCCCGCGCGGGCTGATTTTGCAAGTTCGACGAATTTTGTGATCGAGCGGGGCGTGATTGACGTTGGCGGCTCCGGTGCGACATCGACCGGTTTCAACCTTCGGACAAGCCTTGGTCAGCAGGGAGTCGGGATTTCCACAAGCACAACGTTTACCGTACGCGGCGGCTTTCTTCATTTTTCCGTTCCTGCTTCGGCAACAACCGCACCTACTTCGAGCGGCGGCGGAGGAGGTGGAGGGGGGGGAGGAGGAAGTGGAACCGGCGGAGGAGGCGGAGGCACGGGGTATCAACAGGCGCCCTCACGGCTCCGTGCGCCGGGCCTTCTCTGTGGAGTAGATTTCAACGACGACGATCGGGTCGACATGGTCGACCTCTCTATCCTTCTTTATTACTATGACGACACAGAGAGCAGCCCTGGATGCTTCGATATCGACGAAAACGGAAGAGTCGATTTTCCGGACGTTTCAATCCTTATGTTTTACTGGACCGGGTAGTAGAAGTCCGACTGGCTTCGCCAATGGCGCCGTAGGCGCAAGTCGGACTTTCACTACCCGGTGGACCGAGATAAAGAGCTTGAATCAAAATAAAGATGAATAAATTATTATCGTTCACTATCATATTACTAGCGTTGTTGATTGGTGGACTAGGGGTTCTTCGTGTCCCTGCGATAGCCGCCCAGCAGCCGCTCTTGCATCTCAAGCCCCTCGGGGACCCGGTGGTCGGAATGCCGTTTTCGGTAGAAATCGGGATCGAATCGGAGCAGTCCCTCAACGCCTACTCCATTTTGGCAACGTATCAGCCCGAGTTTCTGGAATTTTCCGGTGCAAGCGATGGCGGCTCCATCATCGATATCTGGCAAAAACGGCCGGAACTTCTTTCTGGAGGAGTCATCGGATTTAACGGAGGCAGTTTTAAGCCGCTTGAAGGGGGGTACGGTAAGCTCGTAACGCTGAATTTTATTCCTCTCAAAGAGGGAACGGCGAGCATCACGCTTCCGGATTCGATCGTGTATCGCGCCGACGGAGCGGGAACTCCCCAGTCGCCGCTTCCGCTTAGACTTACGTTTCAAATTGCCTCGGGCGGCGCCGGAGATCGCGGAGGAGCAGGGGACAGTATCCCCCCAGAGATTTCTTTTTCTGAGGTCGTTCCCGATCCGTTTGAGCAAAACCGGAAATTGCTCTCGTTCCGGGTTTCGGATTCCGGTTCCGGAGTGAAGGAGACACTCGTGCGTTCTCGATCGTTTATCTTATGGGGTGCGTGGCAAGCGGCAGAGAATCCGGTTTTGCTCCCCGCGATGGCATGGGCGGTACACCTTCGCGCCGTTGATCAGAGAGGAAACGTTTCTGAAATGATGTTATACGATTGGACGGCATTTCTGCGGCTCATATTTCTCGTCAGTATTCTCGTCGCCATCGGATTTGTCGCACGGATTCATCTGTAAGTTTGTCGGCGCATTTGATATAATAGGGAACGGTATGAAATTTACGCTACCGGAACTTCCATATCCTTACGACGCACTCGAGCCCTACATTGACGCGAAGACGATGGAGATTCATCACACGAAGCATCACCAGGCGTATGTGACGAAACTCAACGAGGCGCTTGAGAAGCACTCGGAGCTTGACGAAAGAACTCTTCTTGAACTCCTCCGATCGTTAGAGACTATACCCGAAGACATTCGGACAGCCGTTCGAAGCCACGGCGGGGGGCATTTCAACCACTCGCTTTTTTGGAAAATCATGACGTCCCCGTCGCAGAGCGGCGGAGGGGAGCCGAACGGTGTTTTAAAGAAAGCCATCGGAGAGTTTTT
>QZIV01000018.1 GCA_003599135.1 Candidatus Parcubacteria bacterium
TATGTGTCTTTTCCACATTACTGGTAATTCTTTATCCAGTCCTGTTCGCCAACCCTGCAAAAACTCTTTCTTTTCCTGCCTACGCATTCCAAGGGGTAGATATCCGCCTCCACGAATTTTGTGTGTGGTCGTTACTCTAAATTTTTCCTCAAGCTCTTTAATTTTTTTGAAATCGGCATCCCAAATCCACCAATCCTTATTAAAATGAACAACTAATATTTTTGCAGAGCTTTTGCTAAGTTTTTGATCATGCCACTTAACATTTTTAATTTCGTGCAAATCTACATTGATTGCTTTGCCGGTATCGCTTGGTTTGATTTTCTTATTTTTGAATTCGAGCATAATTTGAACATCCTGATCGAGACAAACCTTATGCGTTCCGTCAGACAAAATCTCGATTCCAGCGGCACTAAAACCCGTTAGGCTCAAGCGTTTTAATTCCGGCTCGATATATTCTTTTATCGCTTTATTAGCGGCTTGGCCAAAGCTTTGGTTCTTTTCAATATTTTCATTTGGAATGAAAATTGCCATAGTAATAGATTACTTACACAACCCTTTAAAGCTCATGTTTGGTGCGACGGCCGTATGTGGGATAAGAACATAAACCCACTGCTTACCGCCATTGGCTAAATTAAATGTGGTAGCGGCTTCGCAATATTTCTTGCCAGCCTCGGCTTTCTCCTGAACTTCACTGTCGTCGATATCTCTCTCGGCTTTAATTTCAACCATAAAGATAGAATCCACTGTCTCGACGACAAAGTCCGGATGATAGCGTTTTGAGTTGTACTTCCAATAAAGCTCGAACTGGGCGTCGGCTGGCCGGAGCCATTTCAAAACATCAGTATCTTTTTCCAGAATCGTAGCAAAATCCTTTTCGGCTTTTGAGTCGAATTTATAAAGATTGTGGCAAGCCTTTTTGAAGCCGCCGAACACCTTTGAGGGAATGATATTTGTCGGGGTGATGGTCTCGGTGTAGTGATGGACGCTGTCGGCTGTGTACTTGGAAAAATTGTGAGGTTTTATCCGATCGAACGGATAGACCAAGGGCTCCTCAAAACCTGAACTCTCCAAATAAAAATGTTGTTGCAGTTGAGCGTAAATATACTTACCGATTTCTCGTTTGTGGTAGAGGATGATATTTTCCAAATCCTCATCGTTTCGTCCATTACCAAGTTTAGCGATAGCCTGTCGAGCCAGTTTGTACAACAGCTCGGATTCCCGGTCATAATCCACTTCCGGATAGTTGATCAGTTCGTTTACTAAGATATTCTCTGGAATATCACGCGCCACTCCGGAACTGTCACTTTGTAAGACTTCGCTTTCGTTGGTGCGTAGCGTCCGGCGAATAATCTCTTCAGACACCGGTTGATAGTTAAGACCTGCAACATCGAGATCAAAATCCTTAAAGCCCGATTTTACATCGTGCTTCTGTTGAATGAGCACGCGCGGAATCGGGATAGTTTTTTCAATCAATTCAGAAACTACTGACTCATACTCCTGCTTCGCCGCTTCTACAATGGCCGTCTTAAACAAATTTTGCTGTGGATTGCTTTCAATACTCGTGATCATTTTCTCAAAAGCCAGTTTACGAATCTCATCGCTCTTTAAGTCATTGATGTTTTTAATACTCGCGCCAAGGGTGCTGACTGCTTCGGTGATGAGCTGTTCGGCTTCCAAGACAAAGCCAGCTTTTTGCCGGTCTGCTTCATTTACAATAGTCGCAATCTCCGTGCGTTTGAGAGCTAGTGCTTCTTCTATTACCGAGGAAGCAGTAATAACCTCCTGCGCCTCCGGTAAAGCGTCCGGATCAATCTCGATGATATTTTCCTGTCGGATTATAGAGTTCGGATCATTAGCCGCATCCACGATGGATTGGAAGCGGTCGTGAGCGATGATAGTTAGCTTGTCCACCTTCTCAACGCCTGTTCGCGCGCCATAAGGCAATCGCAAACCACGGCCGATAGTCTGCTCGGTGAGAATCTGGGAGTTAGCGGCACGCAAAGGAATAATGGTGTAGAGATTGGTAACGTCCCAACCCTCTTTAAGCATGTTCACATGTACGACAATCTCAATTGGGTTTTCCGGCTTCTCAAGATCAATAAGCCTTTGTATGTTTTCCTCTTTTTCCTCGCCGCGCTGGTTAGAATGAATCTCCATCACCTTGCCGGTATACCGGCCTTCAAAGAACCGGTCCGACTCAATCAAGCCACGAATCTCTTTGGCGTGATCCGTATCTCGAGCGACAACTAACACAAACGGTCTGACCAATCGATTACCGCTATCGCGAGCGTAAATATCCAAAGCCACCTTGGTGTCTTCGTGAATACGCACTCCGTCCTCAAGCTTGATGAGGTCAAGCTCTTTCGGATCGTTGCGATACTGGTCGGGATTAAAATCGCGGCGTGTAGCGACGGCTGGCTCTTTCACAAAACCATCCTGCAATGCTCGAGCAAGCGGATAATCAAAAACAACATTCTTAAATTTAACGCCTTTGGTATCGATCGGCGTTGCTGTGAGTTCAAGGCCCAAAACCGGCTTGAGTTCGTTGATTGCCCGAAGTCCGGAGTCGGCACGATAGTGATGCGACTCGTCCATTAAAAGTACGAGGTCGGGCAATTCGGAAAGATAATTGAAATATGACTCACCAAGGTATTCCGAAAGACGTTTGATCCTCGGTTCTTTGCCTCCGCGAACTTCCGAGTTTATCTTGGATATATTGAAAATGTTTATTTTTACCGACTCCTTAAACAACGTACTTTGGCGTGCCTCGGCATAGTTATCGCCGGTAATGATGCGTGGTGCTGTTATGGCAAAATCACTGATACCACGAAAGACATACTTTGGACTTCGTGGATTAGAAAGATCATCGATGAGCTTGTTGTAGATCGTGAGGTTGGGAGCCAATACAAAATAATTCTTTACACCTTTGGCGGCATAAAGATAGGAAATAAACGCACCCATGAGTCGTGTCTTGCCGACACCGGTGGCCAAGGAAAAACAAACCGAAGGAAAATCTCGTTCAAAATTGGCGCATGTCGGATACAACGCTCGGACTTTGGAAAGTTCGCTGGCCACATCCACATCCTTTTTCAACTCCAAAACATCAGCTAGTTTTTCTAGAATTTCCAAACTATCCGCTTGTGGTTTGCGGAGACTTAGCCTGTTTTTGATTGCTTGTGCTTTAGTATTCATATTAGGCTTCGTTAGATTCTTCAGCTTCCGCTTCCGTGGCTTTGATAATGTTCAAGTCATAGTTATCCGTGGCGAATTCACATTTGCCCAAAATCATTTGAGGGATTTTCTTAACGGTGATATTGGCAAAACGATTCTCGCATTCAGGTGCAAATGATTTAGCACAAATCAACAAACTCTCGCCAGCTTTCATTTCACTATGCACCTTGTCTAACTGCTCGGCGGTAATGAAGCCGGTAGTTACAAAAATGAAATCGGCCTCCGTAGATTTGCCATGCTTCCAATACAAAGTCTCGTCCGGATAGAACTTAAAACCCTCGTGCTTGCACATGGCGGCCGCCAGCATGTTGGCATTATAGTTTTCATCGATCACGAAATTACCGAAAGAGTCTTTGCGAAGCAGGCTCGGCGCAAGATTATAGAATTTGAATCCTCCTCCGCCTTTCCAGCCAAGAGTTTCGGACAAAGCCAAGCCATCCGTTCCATCAACAACCTTTTTCAAACGAGGTAAGCAATGTGTATCGGCGTGATTGCCGAATTCAATGCCGATGTGTTTACGTCCGGTCTTGTGAGCCACGGCTGAAGTAGTACCGGAACCAAGGAAAGAGTCTAGGACCCAATCTTCGGGTTTTGAAGCCAAATCCAAAATGCGTTTTAATAACCTTTCTGGTTTCGGTGTTCCAAATGGGTCAGCACCGAATAACTTTTTGATTTCGCTCTTTGCTTCTTGATTATCTCCAACTTCCTCTCTGAACCATAAAGTGAGCGGTACGAGTCCGTCCTGAACATCCGAAAGAAATCTTTTATAACGAGGCACATTGGAGCCGTTCGTGCCAAAATAAATTCTATTATCTTCGACTAGCGAAGCAAATTTTTCCTTCGAGAAGCGCCAGCTTGTACCTGCGGGCGGCATGATAACCCTTCCCGATGGAGTAGTAACTGGATAGATGTCTTTTGGGTTCGGTGTCTTAACATGACAAGGGCCCGATGCCCAAGGTCCTCTGGGGTCATTATCTATATTGGTAAAACCCTTTTCCTCCTCATGTCTTGGTAACAAATTTCTCTTCCAAACTGATTTATTTTTTGCGTAAACCAAAATATGGTCGTGGTTATCTGAAAACCATTTCGCATCGTTGGCTCTTGTATGTTTCTTTTCCCAAATTACATTCGCAACAAAATTTGAACGCCCGAAAACTTCATCGCAAAGTACTTTCAAATAATGACTTTCATCATCATCAATAGATATCCAAAGACTTCCGTTATCTTTATCTAAAAGGTTTTTCAAAATCTCCAAGCGTGGTCGTATCAGACTAAGCCAAGTGGAGTGTTCCAAATTGTCATCGTAGTGTTCAAAAGCACTGCCGGTGTTGTAGGGTGGATCAATATAAATACATTTAATGCGTCCGGCAAAGTCCTGCTCAAGAGCTTTGAGGGCAAGGAGGTTATCGCCATGGATGAGCATATTCTCGGACGACTTGTCTCCGTAAGATTTATTCGGGTCCTCGATCAAAATCCTCGGCTCGAGCTTCAACTCCTCGTCATTGCCAATCCACGTTAGCTCTAGTTTTTGCTTTTTATTAGTCATATTATTTCTTGTCTTTCTTCTTAGGCTTTTTGGACTCGGCGTCCTGTAACCGTTTTACGACTTCTCGATCAAAGTCGGATTCTATTTTTTGTATCTTGTTAAATTCATCGTATTCGGCAATGGCTTTTTGTTCCGCTCGCTCGTGTGAAATTTGTCCTTTGCCCTGCAAAATCTTATATTCATTAAAACTTAAAAACTTATTCACGCTTTTAGCCAAGTCTTCCATTTTCATCGCTTGATGATTTTCAATAACATTTTCTATGTAATCAAAGAATCCGGAAACTGTCCTCTCTAACCTTTTGATCTTATCTTCCGGCAAATAATTTTTAGCAATAAGCGTATCCGACTTTAATATTCTTCCCTTGGGAGAATGTTTCCAAGTAGTCAGTCCCATAAACGGCTTATTTTTATCAGCTTTGGTATATATTATTTCCGCGGCCGTTAGACCGGCGATAGCATAATGAAATTTATTTTGTACCATTGCGTAAAAGTTTTTGGTGATTTCAGATTTAGGATCGTAGTCAATACTGCACTCGGCAAAGATATCCGTGATCTGCTGGTAGATTCGTCTTTCGCTCGCTCTGATAGAGCGAACCCTCTCAAGCAGTTCCTTAAAATAATCTCGTCCAAAAAGCGTCTTTCCTAGTTTTAACCTTTCATCATCTATAGCAAAACCTTTAACTATATACTGCCTTAAAGTCTGTGTTGCCCAAATACGAAAATGTGTGGCTTGTGTAGAATTTACCCTATATCCAACGGATATGATCGCATCTAGATTATAAAACTTTGTTTTGTAATTTTTGCCATCTTCCGCAGTTATTTCCAAAATGGAAATAACTGAATTTTCGCTTAATTCACCACTTTCAAAGATATTTGCCAAGTGCTTATTAACAGCCGGAATCCCCACACCGAATAAATCGGCCATTCTTTTTTGAGTTAGCCAAACTGTTTCATTTCTGAAAAACACTTCAATTTTCACGTTGCCCTCGGGCGTAGTGTAAAGTAGAAAATCAGACTCTTTGGGAACAATATTGTTATTTTTTGATTCGTCCATATTTTTATTGATTATAATTATAATTTTAACTGGTTACGATTTGTAACCGGTTGGTCATACGACCCTCCACCGGATAGTGAATAGTGGCTCAATTTTTGATTTTTGTTTTAATTGAGACTCGACTTGTCCAATAAGCTTCTCTTTTCTGCCCTCTACGTCGTCCTGTGCCTCATATAATTTTTTGCGCATCTCGTTGCGTTTCTTCTCCATATCCTTAATACCGCGCTGGGCTTTCAGCTTTTCATTGAGGTTGAGGATCTTCTTGGCATTAGTTTTGGAGATTTTGATATCAACGTCAAGTTTCTTGAGATCAAGCTCAAGAGCTTTCTTCATGTCCTCGGCCCACTTATCGAGCTTGTCTACTTCGTTATCAAAAAATTCACTGTTACGCTCCGCAATACGGCCGGAAACCATAGTGATAGTCTGATTTTCCAACTCATCCAGCTTAGTCTTTTCTTCTGGAGAGACCGTAGTGGCTTTTGCATCTCGTGCGGCAATTGAAAATAACTTCTTTGCAATTTCTCCATCAACCGTATTGCCCAATTCATCAATGGCCGACACAATCACGGAGTCCTCGGCTTCAAAAGCCTCAACGGTGTAATTAGAAACCTTCAAAATACCGCTTTTGCCGACAAGCGGTTCCAGGATGGTGATGATCGTGGAATTAGTGGAGTAATCAAAAGTTATCTCGGATTCATCTGCTGGCTTGGCTTTAATCTCACCAAGAATTTTTTGAGCTAAAGGGTGCCCGGGCCGGTAAATATGGGCATCATCAATATTCTTGCCGATTTTGTACGGTCCCGGATCAATCTGTTCGTTTGGAAATGGATTATTTTTAAGCGTAAAAGAATACTCGTGTTCAGCAAAATCAGCATGATCGCCAAGATAATATTTTGTTGCATCCCATAGCCAGCGAGTATAGGTATCCAGATACGCTTCACTTTCTTTAAGATTAACTTTGAGCTTTTCATGCACTTCGGCATCGAAGTTTTCTAACAATTTCTGGCGAGTATCACGCAGGTTATTTTGGATGCTCTCGTCCATCTCTTTTTGCAAACCATCAAAAGCCGTGTTGATTTCTTCTTCACTTCGGCAGGTTTGATAAATACCAGCGATACGCTTTTCAAAATCCACACCAGATTCAATACTTCCGAGAACTTCATCGCTTGCGCCGAATACACCCTTGAACAAGTTGAACTTTTGATCCAAGAGCTGATACACGCGCTGATCGGCGGCGTTTTTAAGATTAACAAAGTTTATAACAACAACATCATATTTCTGGCCGTAACGATGACATCGGCCGATACGCTGTTCAATCCTTTGTGGATTCCAAGGGAGATCATAATTAATAAGTAGTGAGCAAAATTGCAAATTCACACCCTCGGCGGCCGCTTCCGTGGCAATCATGATTTCCGCCTCATTCCTGAAATATTCAACCAACGCCGCGCGCATGTCCGAAGTTTTCGAGCCGGTTATGTTATCTGTATCCTTGTTGGCCTTGAGCCATGTGGCATAAATTTGCTTTGACTTCTCGTCATTGTTCGAACCATTAAATAAAACTATCTTATCCGCGTAGCCATTTTCCGAAAGTAGTTGCAAAAGATAGTTCTGGGTAATGGTGGACTCAGTGAAAATAATGGCCTTTTTATTTGCATGAAGCTCCTCGGTCATTTCAAAACCCTTTTTAAGCGCAGTAAGCAGGGCATCTCCTTTGGAGTTTTTCCAAATTTTCTTGGCAACATCCCGAAACTTTTCAAGGTCAACCTTTTCCGATTTCATCAAGGCAATATCTTCGTCGGTATACTGTATCTTTTTTGTTTCCGTCTCTTCTGTGCCGTCGTCCTCTTCGTTGTCTATCCATTCGTCCGATATTTCATCAAGCGTCTCAAAGTTCTGATCAAGGCCTTCAATCCCACTATCCTCGGCCGCTTTTTGCTTCTCCACTTTCTCAATAAGTTTCGAAAGTTTGAACACCAGACTATTCAATGTGCTGGCGATAGCGAAAGACGATGACGCCAGAAGCTTTCGCAAAATCATGGTAATGAGCTGGCGTTGGCTGTTAGGCAAAGCAAACAGCTTCGTTCTCTGCAGGTATTCGGACATACCATTATAAAGTTCCACTTCTTCTTCAGTAGGAATGTAATTCTGGGTAAGCGGAATCCGCTTGGTGTATTTGATATATTCAAGAACCTGCCTTCGCAACGTACGAATGCAAACCGGCTTCAGCCGGTTGCGTAAATCGGTAAACATCTCCTGTCGCGGTTCAACCATACCAAGCTCGCCCTCATAAACATCCTGCTCGCGTGAGAGTCGGGCATAGTTAACCTTGAAGCTCTTGAGATCACCGAATACATGGTCATCGATAATACTTACTAACCCGTACAGCTCAAGCAGGGAGTTTTGAAGCGGTGTTGCGGTAAGCAAAATTTTCGGAACATCAACTAAGGCGTCCTTTATTTCTCGAGCAATCTTATTACTATTTTTATATACATTACGTAGACGATGAGCTTCATCGATCACAACAATGTCCCACTTGGTTTGTTTTATATAAGAAGATTTTGACCGGGCAAAATGATACGAGCAGATGACGACAACATCTTCCTGATCGAACGGGTTCAGATTGCCGTCTTTAACGTATTGATTGAATGATTTTGTTTCTAAAATGATCGACGGTAAAAAGAATTTTTCTTGCAACTCTGCATTCCATTGCTTGCGTAGGCTCGATGGCAGTATAAGTAATATTTTTCGTTTTCTTTCAGCCCATTTTTGAGAGAGAACAAGTCCTGCCTCAATTGTTTTTCCAAGACCAACTTCATCAGCGAGAATAGCTCCTTTGGAAAGGGGTGATCGAAACGCGAACAGTGCCGCCTCTATCTGATGGGGGTTAAGATCAACTTGCGCGTTGGAAAGGGTAGACGACAATTTCTCCAAGCTGTCCGAGGAACATCGCTTGGTTAATTCGTAGGCAAAGTATTTTGCGTGGTGATCAGTGATTTTCATACATTTTCATTTTCATACTCATGATTCGGATTTAACTATTTTTGAACTGCTCGTAATATGCTTTTACTCGTTTCTCCATTTCCACATTTCCAAAAATTGGGAGTATTTCGAATACCTTCTCCCAGTTCAAAGCAGACAAATTATCAAAATGGTAATCTTTCGAGAGATATACAACATCCAAAAAAGCGCGTTCCGGAGTCGCAATGGAATATGTTCCTTTGTGTTCAATGCCAGTCGGCAATTGGGTTCTAGTCAAAACTTCATCCTTAATTTTTTTATAAGAATATATCTGCTCATCAATCTTTAATTCGCGCGTAAGATATGATGCAACAAAGATTTGCCCATACGATTGAAAGATGACACCGGCGCGGCTGAGAACAGTTTCAAAGCTTATATACGAAGGAGTGTAGATTCGGTTTGCTAATTCGAATTTGTCGTACTTTTTATCTTTGGCATAAATACCGCGGCGAAGTGGGTACAGTTGACCCTTTTGAACGTAATAGCTCACCCGGCGTCGCAATAAAGCCGGGCTGATTTCACCTCCGGCAAGTAAGTTCACTTCCTTAAACGTAAATACCGACTGCTTGGATCGGAGGAGTGTATTCATGATGTCTATTCGCTGGGTCATAGGTTATAATTGAAAAGGTTACGCAAAATGTTATGTATAGTTTATATTATATGCTATACTTGAGATTAAAGCAATAGTTTATGGCTATACCCAACCATATACGCTTACACCCGAAAGTATCCGTAAGCCAAAAAGTAGTGAATGGAGGGTAGAAAACGGGTCCCATTCACTAATAAATGACCGTTACTATATCAGTGTAGTGATATAGAGCACCGGTAACTCATTTTTATGCCTAAAATAAAGGGCTTTTTGGCCTATTTACTATTTACGATTTCTGCTATTTCGAATATAGCAGATAATAGCGGATTAGTTTGTATTGGCGTTTCGGCAATATGACACTTTTGTATCATTACGGAAACGCGGACTGGAAGTCGCCTTTAACTTAAGGCCGGTCCCAGTTTAAAATGTAAACAAAGTAGGCCGGTTTGCTTACATCTACCAGAGCAATGTAAACAAACTCAAAAAGTGGTACAATAAGTTCAACAGTTAAATAATCGCCTCAAGAGGCGACCTGAAAGGTATTCCGAGTCCAAGGGCTCGCGGTCTAACATCACTTTTGTGATTACGGATCGCGAGCCCTTTTGTTTAACTGACAATGATTATGAAAATGACAATGGTCTCGATGGAGACCTGCTACAAATTTGATATTGTCGAGACGAAGGACGCGGTCCAAAACGCTTTTGATAATGCTGGACTGATGTTTGCTTTGAGAGAAGCAACGGGAGTCATAAAGACATTAAGTGAGGAGTTGCGACAAACTCAACAGGAACACAAAAAGCACCTAGCTAAGACGGAAAAGATTTTGCTAGGCATCAAGGAATACCGGAAACAGGACGGGGGCGAAAGAAAAAAGATAGCTAAGGACGTAGTAGATTATTGGTTTGAAAAAGTAACCACGCCGATCCAGCCGGTCAAAAATAAAATTGTGGTCTTCTTCTCGACCGACAACGAGCTGTACTGCGAACCTAAAATCGATCACTGCTACCGTGTGGAGGTGAATAGCTATCGGGACAAGATGATTCGAACACTGATAGCTCACAAAACCTATGTGCCGACTGAAACCCTCATTGAAATCTGCGGTTTCGCATCCAGAAAGTCACTTGAAAGCGCAGTTGATGCCATGAATCGAATCGCACATAGAGAGCTTGATATCTTCAAAATAATAGAAGGGTACCGGGACTCCGGATATCGTATTTTTCCCGGCATAATTTTGAAAAAGGAATAAAACTGCTGGTACTCTCCCGACCCTTCTTGATAACTTTTTTACAAGCGACTA
>QZIV01000023.1 GCA_003599135.1 Candidatus Parcubacteria bacterium
CTAGCTCCGCCATAGGGGTAACAAAGCGGAGGTGAAACGGCTAAATCCTTACCGGGTGCAAGACCGTACTCCGATGCCCTGCATCGGTTTGTGTCGCATTGAGCCCGCGAGTAATCAAGGGCCCAGAGGAATAATCGCTTAGTCCTGTCGTAGCGCAAGCGAAGGCGGACCAAAAACAGAATCCGGCTTATGGGTTGCCAGCACAAAAACCTCGACTCTTCGTCGAGGTTTTTGTTTGGTCTCTACTTCGGCTTCGGCGGCGGGGGTGCTTGCTCGTAAATAGCAATGTCCTTCAGGAGATAGAGGAGGCCCGCGATGAGCACGGTTGCCGAAACGGCAAATTTATGGAGACCCAGTCCCGCAAGCGTTCCGATTGCTGCCGTAGTCCAGACAACTGCCGCCGTCGTCAAACCCTTCACCCGTTCATCCTGCTTAATGATAATTCCTGCGCCCAAAAATCCGATACCGACGACGACGTTCGCGATGATGGCAAGGAATCCGCTGTTTCTTGCAATGACTTCCATCTGATGTTCGGACGATACCGCAATAAGATAGGGGAGGGTAATCGCGACTATCGCGAACACCGCGGCGCCGCCCGAAACGAGCATCCCGGTTCTGATGCCGGCTTCTTTCCCGATAAGTTCTCGTTCAAGACCCATGAGCGCCCCGAGGACAAGCGCAAGAAGGAGTCGCCCCACCATTTGTGTAAGGTCAAGCATTTACTCTACAATTATATCACACATGAAATCGAGAATTGCGGTTATCGATACCCCGAAGCTTGAAGGCAAAGAAATTGAGCTCTGCGGTTGGGTTCACGCGAGGCGGGATCACGGAAAGCTGATTTTTATTGATGTGCGCGACCGGAGTGGTCTTGCGCAGGTTGTTCTTACGTCGAGCATCCCCAGGGCTTCGGAGTTGCGGCTTGAGTACGTGGTCAAAATTTCGGGGATAGTAAAAAAACGCCCTCCGGCAATGGTGAACGAAAAACTTCCTACCGGGTGTCACGAAATTGAAGCAAAAACCCTCGAGGTATTGAGCATTGCGGAAGCGTTGCCGATCCCGGTTGATACCGAGGGATATGAGGTTGACGAAGAAGTAAGGATGAAATACCGCTATCTTGATTTGCGCCGAGATCGACTGAAGAACAACATGCTCTTGCGACATACAGTCACCTCTCTCGTCCGAGGGTATATGAATACGCATGACTTCGTTGAAATCGAAACACCGATGCTTACAAAGACGTCTCCGGAGGGAGCTCGCGATTTTTTGGTCCCTTCTCGCCTTCAGCCCGGCAAGTTTTACGCATTGCCGCAGGCACCGCAGCAGTACAAACAACTCCTTATGATTGCGGGGTTCGAGAGGTACTACCAGATCGCGCGCGCGATGCGAGACGAGGATCTTCGCGGAGACAGGCAGTTCGAACACACTCAAATCGACCTCGAAATGTCTTTCGTCAAAGAGCGGGACGTGCTGGATCTTGTCGAAGGTCTCATGATCCATGTTGCGGAATCGTGCGGAAAAAAAATTTGGAAGAAACCCTTTCCGGTCTTTACCCACGAAGAAGCCGTAAAAAAGTTCGGGTCTGACAAATTCGATTTACGGGAAGATGCAAACGATCGTGATACGCTGGCGTTCGCCTGGGTGGTTGATTTCCCGCTTCTCGAATGGAGCGAAGAAGACAAGCGGTATACGTTCGCTCACAATCCATTCTCCGCTCCGAAGGCGGAGCACGCGGAAAAGCTGATGCGCGGCGAAGATCTGGGGAGTTTGCGCGCCCAGCAATACGACTTGGTCTGCAACGGCTACGAACTTGCTTCGGGCGGCGTCCGCATATCCGATCCGAAAGTGCAGCGAAAAGTTTTCGAGATCATGGGATTGACCGGAGAAGAGATAGAATCGCGATTCGGTCACCTAATGCGCGCCTACGGGTACGGAGCGCCTCCTCATGCCGGCATGGCTCCTGGCCTCGATCGACTCGTGATGCTCTTGGCAAATGAACCGAACATACGCGAAGTGATAGCATTTCCCGTTTCTGCTTCCGGCCAGACTTCGGTCATGGACGCTCCCTCAGAGGTTGATAAACGGCAGCTTGATGAGTTAGGATTAGAAATCAAAAAAAAGAAGTCATGACGATCACGAGTCCCAAGGAATTCCCGATTTTCAAGACAAAAACGCCGGGTATAACCGAGCGTTTTGATATTACGGACACCGTCGGTCGTAAAAAGTATTTCGAGGCCAAAGTCGGCAAGGAAATCGAGAAACTGCGCGAGTATTTGAAGAAAGACACGTTCATCGCTTTTCTCCTCGGCAAAAAGAATTCAGGAAAGGGAACGTATTCCAAGCTTTTTATGGAAGCCGTCGAGAGCGCAAACGTCGGGCACGTTGCCGTAGGCGACATCGTCCGCGACATCCACGCAGGCCTCGATTCTCACGACCATAAAACTAAGCTTATCGAATTCTTGAGGGGGAATTACCGAGGATTCCACAGCGTTGAAGAGACGATTGCGCTGATTGAAGGCCGAGATCAGTCGAGCCTTGTTTCGACGGAACTCATCATCGCGCTTTTGAAGTACGAGATTTCCAAACGCTCTCGGCAGGCGCTTTTCATAGATGGATTTCCCCGCGGACTCGATCAGATAAGTTACTCGCTTTTTCTACGCGAACTTATCGGCTATCGCGACGACCCGGATCTTCTTGCATTTATCAGCGTGCCGAACGCGGTCATCGACGAGCGAATCAAATATCGCGTTGTCTGTCCGATCTGCAAAACCCCTCGGAACTTGAAGCTTATGGCAACAAAGTACGTTGGCTATGACGAAAAAGACGGATCCTTCTACCTCATGTGTGACAACCCCTCGTGCAATAAAGCGCGCATGATTCGGAAAGAAGGGGACGAACTTGGTATTGAGCCGATAAGGCGTCGGCTCGAGGTTGACGAAGAGGTGTTCCGGCAGCTCCTGCGCCTTCACGGCATCTCGAAGGTGTACCTTCGGAACGCGATTCCAACCGATGTGGCGAAAGAGTACGTGGACGACTATGAGCTTACGCCCGAATATGTATACGAGCGCGATGCGAGCGGCGCCGTACGGACGATCGAAAAACCCTGGACGATAGAGGACGACGACGGTGTGCTCTCTTATAGTCTCCTCCCTCCCGCAGTGGTCGTGAGTCTCATAAAGCAGATGGCGGGGGTGTTGAGGTTATAACTGTTTTTCTATTTTTTCGGATTTTGTTCCGAATATCTCCAAAGGACTTCCACTTACGTAGAGTTCGTTAGCGAGGCGTAGTTCTTCCTCGATGCCTACGTGGGGGATAGTTTTTAAATCTTCTCGAGAGATCCATTTATAGTCCGTAAAGTCAGAACTGATTTTGACGTCCATCGGTTCTTCGGCTTCAGAGAGATACGAGAGCGATTTTACGGTTTGCCCGTCTGGCCTGATAAACGACTTATCTTTAAGGAGCATTTTCCCTGGTTTAAGTTTAAGACTTGCCTCCTCCAGCGCTTCTTTTACGAGCGTTTCCTCGATCGAGTCGTTTCCCTCAACTTTGCCTCCGGGAAACGTGTACATTCCGGGATAGGCGACTTCGTCGTCCCGGCGCTTGAGAACAAGATATTTTCCTTCTTGATTTCGAATCACGGCGACTACCGCAACGATATGAAGCTTAAGTTGTTTTTCGTAAGCCACTAGATTATCGATTTTGGAACGCTTTCACGACCCGTCGACTAGCTCAGGGTTGTTCGGTCTTTTGAAAAGCCCGAACAATCGGGTCTAAATTACCCTCGAGGACTTTTTCAATGTTATGCCACTTTTTTCCGATTCGGTGGTCGGTGATCCGGTCGTCGGGGAAATTGTAGGTCCGAATTTTTTCCGAGCGGTCTCCCGAGCCGATCTGCTCTTTTCTCGAGGCACCTAGTTCGGAGGTACGTTTTGAGTTTTCCGCCTCATACAGCTTCGCTCGTAAAACCGCAAGTGCTTTTTCGCGGTTTGCGTGTTGCGAACGCTCGACGCGGGAAGAAACGACTATGCCAGTCGGTTTATGGAGAATCCGCACGGCAGTTTCTACTTTGTTTACATTTTGTCCTCCGGGGCCGCCCGCACGGGAGAATGTCACTTCAAGATCTCCTTGATTTATCTGAACTTCTTTCGATTCGACTTCGGGAAGGACTGCGACGGATGCGGTCGAGGTATGAACCCTTCCCGACTTCTCGGTTTTGGGAATCCGTTGCACGCGGTGAACGCCGGACTCTTGTTTTAGGGAGTCATAGACGCCATCGCCCGCAACTTCTGCAATTAAGGTTTTGTAACCGCTCAAGGACGTCTCGTTGTGGTCGAGGATCGAGAATTTCCAGCCCCGCTCGGCGGCGTAGCGCTGATACATTCGGGCTAAGTCTCCGGCGAAAAGGGATGCCTCATCGCCGCCCGTCCCCGCACGGATTTCAAGAATGACTTTAGTCGGACTGGTCGTCATATATGCGCAAAAGCAAAAAACGCTTGCTTTAAGAAAACTTCGCCGAAGTTAGTTCTTTCGGGAAATTTTCCTGGGGGTCGCGGTTACCGCTTTCGCCCTGCGAGATTTGAATTTCTCAACTCGTCCCGCTGTGTCGATGAGCTTTTCTTCTCCCGTATAGAACGGATGGCACTTCGAGCAGATCTCAACGTGAATTTCCGGTTTCGTCGCCCCGATAGTGAACGTGTTGCCGCACGCGCATTTTATCTTTGCGGTTGGGTAATATGTCGGGTGGATGTCCGTTTTCATGGTGGCTCTATCGTACTTTGCGCGTTTCGTGAAGTCAAGAGCCTCGCTTCATACTGTTGCCAAAAAAGGAAACAAGTGATTTAGTCAAAGCATGTCTACCGGAGAAGCATGGCAAGGATGGGAGGCCAAGGAGTCGCCTGAGTTATTCGGGGTGAAAAAATCGAGCGACCCCCTCGATCCGCGTGCTTTCGAGAGGGCGAATATGGAGCTTCGCAACGAAGAAAAGGTAAAAGAAATTTTGGGCAGCGCGACCGAGGAGTACGGCATACAACGGATTCTCGAAAGGATGAACGAAGACGGAGATCTCAAAGAAGACGTGGTGGAACACTCTTTTCGTGGCGCCTCTCTTGCGGTTGACATAGGTCTCGAGCTTCGCCTCAAATCAGAAGAACTTGAGGGGCTTGCGCTCGGGATGATGCTTCATGACATCGGGAAACGAGACATGCCGAAAGAAATCCTTTTCAAGAAAGGGAAATTGACCGACGAGGAGAGATCCGTGATCGAAGCCCACCCTGTGTGGGGACTTATCGCGCTCTCGTCCGACCCCGAGTTGCGATTCGCCGCTTCGGTCAAAGGAGTGCGCGAGATCGTATTCGGCCACCACGGATTTCGGAAAAAACATCCATATCCAATCGATATCCTCGGAGAATGGTCTTCAATGGGTGGAGGGAATATGAGCGAGGAACAAATAAGACTTATCCAGCTTGCAGCAACCGCAGACGTATTTGACGCGCTCGCGAGCGCCCGATCGTATAAGGAAGCCATAGGGGACCGAGAAGAGGCAGAAAAAAGAATGCGCGAGGATCTGAATGTCCCCAGTGAGTTCATCGATATGGCACTCGCTCGGTTTGAGGCAAAACCTGCTCTGTATAACAGAGCTGCCGCCTAACGCTTTGAGGAATTCTTCGGTGTGATGAAAAGCAACGCCGCTCCGATTGCTTGCGCGGATTCGCCGAGTTTTCCCTTTACTATAAGGGTCTTTCCGCGGAGGGAACGAAGAGTGTGATGAGCGGCAACTCTGCGGACAATTTTCAAATTTACGTGCCTACTTAAACCGCCCCCACCGCCGAGAATTACGATTTCTGGGTCGAACGTATTGATTGTATTTGCGATGCCGACGCCGATGACGGAACTCCTGTTCCCGTGTTTAAGAAACGCCGTCTTCGCTCCGAGTTTTTCGAAAGTTTTCTTTCGGTGTATATCCACAATCGTATGCCCAATTTCGCCGGCACTCCCGTGGCTCCCGCGATAAAGTTTTCCTTTGATAAATACTCCGGCTCCAATGCCGGTGCCGATGCTTACCGCTACGACATTTCTATAACCCTTACCAGCGCCGTAGCGCGCTTCAGCGATTGCTAGACATTTACTGTCGTTTTCTGCTCGGACAGGAAGGCGGAGCGAGGCCAACGCGCGGCGTGCACTCCAGTTTTTAAGGTATGGGATATTGGCGGCCCTTCGGATTAGGGCCCGACGAATATCAACCGCACCCGGGAGTCCGATGCCGATTCCGTGTATTTTCCTATTGTGCGCGAGAAAGCGGGCGAGTGCGGGGAGAGACTTATTGAACGCAGGAAGATGAGGAGGAATGGGGACGGCTATGCGTCGTAGAATCTTTGGAGATTGCCCGCCGAGGAGCACTCCGCGAAGAGTCGATCCTCCAACGTCGATGCCGATGTAATATTTCATTTCTCGTGAAAAGTTTCTTTCGCGAAATCCCAAAATCTCGAGTCGTTGTGTTTTGTCTTGAGCCAATACCACCATTCGGCGCCCCACGCGTAGTAGGTATCGAAGCGGGCCTGTTTTGCAAATTCCACAGTTGTTTTGAATTCGTCAAAACTGAAAAGCCGGAATTGTTCTTCGAGGGGAGTTTCGTAAATCTGCTTTTCTCCCCACGGCTCGAGGCCTAGTTCTATCACGATAAATTTCTGCTCCGGCTTCTTCGTAAGAAATTGTACCACCGACTTTTTCAGTTGGAAAAATTGAGGAGTAACAGGATAGGTAATATAGCCAAAAACTTTGTTATGGACTTTCCTATAGAGCGTCGTGCCGAAAACATCCCCCCGGCGGGCTACCTGGTACCATGTGCCGAATTCACCGCCGTCGGTAAGAAGGATCGGATGACGCCCGTCGAGACGCTTTACGAGAGTAAGTTCTTTTTCAAACATCGATTCGTCGAAAGGCGGACATTCTCCAAACGGCAAATACGGTTCGTTTTCTATCTGCCAGTAAGCGAGCGCAGGGTGTTCTCGATACCGTTCTGCTAAAACTGCGAGATATTCGATGAGTTTCTCGTTTCTCACGTTGTCGTTTTTTACCTCGAGCCATCTGGGGTAATGACACTCGGGCCAGCGAGGAACTTTTTGACCAATCGCAAGAACCACAGGAATGCCCGCCTTTGCCGATTCATTCATCTGCCAATCCAGGCTAGAGAAATCGAATTGTTTCGGTTCTGGTTCGACGAGATCCCAGTAGGCGACGAGACGAATGACATCGGGGCGCAGTTCAGAGAGGATAGAGCGATATGTTTCTTCCGGATCTAAGCCGAGTTCCCGTGCGGCGCGTTCCGAGAACGTCGTGCCCCAAGTAAGCGATGAAACGTGCGGGAGCGGCTGGTTTTCGTAGTAGCGCTGAAAACCCAACCCTAGGAGTCCGATGATGATGAGTGCCGTTGCCACGAGCTTTCCCGCGAGCTCCCGTCCTTTCATATGTTCGGCAAAAAGATGCGGTTTGAGTTTTGCGATGACGAAGATAAGAGCAAAAACCACGACGGCGCGGACGCCGGATATCGCGTCGACAAGCGCGGGGTGGTCGAGTTTTATGGCGTAAAGCGCGAGAAGGGTGCCTCCGCCCGCGAGTACTCGGTTGCCGAAGTACAGGAAACGGCGCGTCACCGGTGTTTTTTCTGATCGCGTAAGGATTTGATGCCGCCACTTTTTTCTAAGAAGGAGCATGGAGGCGCCGAGGACGGTTCCAAGAGAAAGAAGCATCAGTCCTGTTATGAAGTTTGCGGAAGAAAAAACAAGTTTTTGGAAGACGTTCGCAATGCCATAGAAAATGGAAGCAGCGATCACCCACGGTACGACTCGTTTTCTCGCCACCCGTTCTGATAAGAACATGAGGAGGCCCCCGAGAACGAGAAGGCCAAAAGCCATCTTTTCCGCAGTATTGAGAGAATCTTCAAGGAACACCGAACTCCAAAGCGCGGTTGCGATAGCGGTGAACGCTCCGACAACAGTCGGCGCCTCGGTCACTTCTCCTCGTTCAAGTGCTCCGAAAAGAAACCGAGAAGCGACAAGAAGCAGCCCGCCAGCAAGGACTCCGAGGATGCCGGTAGATAAAGACGGAGCTTCAAACCCGAAAAAGAAAAACGGGAGAAAGATTCCGTTTGCAATGCCCAACCAGAATACGAAAGTGATGCTGTTCCCTTTCACTCTGTGCCCGAGGATGAACTTGTCGATGATAAGCGATGCACCGAGGATGCTGTGGGCGATGACGGCAATGACGGCGCCGCTCATGAGGAAGAAAGGTCTTTTTCAATGATCGACTTATAGACGAGCGCGCTCGGGCGAATTTTTCGTTTGAATGTTTTGTAGTTCACTTCGACGAGGCCGAAGCGGGGCCAGAAACCCGACGACCATTCGAAGTTATCGAGAAGCGACCAATGGAAATAGCCCCGGACGTCCGCACCTTCGTCCATCGCTTTTTTCATCCAAGCAAGGTGATTGCGGATAAATTCTCCGCGTTGTGCATCGCGGGCGTCGGCAAGGCCGTTCTCGGTGATGTAAATCGGCTTTTTGTACCGACTAAGCCGCTTCAGTATAAAGTGGAGGCCCTCTGGATGTATTGCCCATCCAATATCAGAGAGGTCTCCCGTATCCGTGATGCGAAGGGGGAACTGGACTTCCCCTTTTCTATAGTATTGGATCGCGAGGTAGTCGTTCTCGTTTCTTGTAAGGAGGAGAAAAAACTTTTCGGACCAAAACCTGGCTGTCATCGTGCTTAAGTAATCCAGGACATTTTTTCTTGCTGGTTTAAAATATCTCACCGCACTTGACCATCCCACCTGTGCTCGAGGAATATGTTTATGAATAATCTGGTACGCCGCCCTATGCGCCCTCGCGAGATATAGGAGAACTCTAAAAGCGGAGAGAAAGCTTCTTTTGCACGGAGGCCAATCTCCCTCGATGTACGCTCTTCGCACGAGAGCATTCGGTTCGTTTAGGGTGATCCAGAAAGTTATATCAGTCCCGAGAGCTCCCACAACTTTTTCCGCGTAACGGGAAAAGTATATTTGGAATTCGGAACTCTCAAGCCCTCCTTTATTTTTTAACCAAAGAGGAATCGTCCAGTGCCAAAGCGTGACGAAAGGTTCAAGATTTCTTTTTCGAAGCGCATGTACGACGTTTCGGTAGTGCTCCAATTCTTTTTCGTTGAATCTTCCTTCGAGTGGTTCCACGCGCGACCACTCGATCGAAAATCGGTGCGCGTTATGTCCGAGTTTTTTCGCTATGTCAAAATCTTCTTCAAAACGGTTGTAGTGATCGCAGGCCTTGCCGGAAATATAATTTTCTTTTTGAAGAGGACTAGGATCGTTCTTTAGGAGAAATTCAGGCCAGGACCTTTTTTTTGCCTCTGCGGCCAAACGGTCGGCATTTCCGACTTCCCACTCGGTCCAGTCGTTGCGATTCCCGCCCTCAACTTGGTGGGCGGATGTCGCGGCACCAAAGAAAAATCCCTTCAGGAAGCTAGAATGCACGGTTTTATTATAGCTTTTCGGGGGTTTGTTTCCGCATAAGGCCTCGAGAGCGGGGGTTGACAGGCCCATATAGCTCCTTATAATTACCCCGTGATGCTGAAGACCGCCTTTTCACAATTGAATAAGGAAACTGGCCTTTGTGTCCTAACCAAAGGCCATTAAGAGAGAGTTTTTTAGTTGTCCCAATGTTTATTCGAGAGCTTCTTTCAACGAAGCTCTTTTCGAGAACTGATTTGAGCTCCTCAATGGTCTCGATACATCCCGCCCCCTCGGGCGGGGCTTGTCGAAGCCGTTGAGAGCTTAAATTTTTTAAGTTCTCTTTCTAGAGGATTTGATCCTGGTCCAGGATGAACGCTGGCGGCGTGGATAAGGCATGCAAGTCGAGCGGATCATTTTCTGAACTCATTTGAGATTACATCAAGAGTGCGGGATGGAAATGGTTAGCGGCGAACGAGTTAGTAACACCCTGGTACGTACCCCGAAGACGGAGATAGCCCATCGAAAGATGGGGTAATATCCGATATTGTCGCAAGATGAAAGGCGCAAGCCACTTCGGGAGCGACCTAGGCCCGATCAGCTAGTTGGTAGGGTAACGGCCTACCAAGGCTATGACCGGTAGGGGAGGTGAGAGCCTGATCCCCAACGACGGAACTGAGATACGGTCCGTACTCCTACGGGAGGCAGCAGTCAAGAACATTCGACAATGGGCGAAAGCCTGATCGAGCGACGCCGCGTGCAGGAAGAAGGCCTTCGGGTCGTAAACTGACATAGTAAGGGAAAAACGAAAGTGATTGTACCTTACGGAAAGAGGTGGGTAACTACGTGCCAGCACCAGCGGTAATACGTAGACCTCAAGCGTTATCCGGATTTATTGGGCGTAAAGCGCGTGTAGGAGGTTTTGTGCGTCTGTGGTTAAAGATCACTGCTCAACGGTGGAACCGCCATAGATACGACAGAACTAGAGGAGGTTAGAGGTGCACGGAACGCACGGTGTAGGGGTGAAATCCGTTGATATCGTGCGGAACGCCAAAGGCGAAGGCAGTGCACTGGGACCGTTCCTGACTCTGAGACGCGAAAGCGTGGGGAGCAAAAAGGATTAGATACCCTTGTAGTCCACGCCCTAAACGATGCCTGCTAGCTGTTTCGAGTATCGACCCTCGGAGTGG
>QZIV01000012.1 GCA_003599135.1 Candidatus Parcubacteria bacterium
GAGCCAGTTCGCGGTAAGGACAAAAAGGAAAATAGTTCCGACGATCGGGAGATACTTTAGAGAAAGGTGGCGGCTTCCCAGAACCGAATCCATTACTTTGAGAATCTCCTCAAGAAGAAGCTCGACTATGCTCTGGAGTTTTCCGGGCACAAGCGACATTTTCCTCCAAAGCATGATGCCGAAAAAGGCGAGGATGATCACGGTAAGCGCCGAAAGGATAACAGAATTCGTAACCGGCCAGAAACCGACGTGGAATATCTCTTCAGCTCGTATGGAAATCTCTGACATCGGATTTTACTCTATCACAGACGAGAAGTTCCCTGCAAAGCCGTGCTCATTTTACCCAGTTTAAATCTTCGAGAACAACTGCGTCCTCTTTTCGAAAACTTCCCACTCTCGTCCGCTCAAGAGCCGCAAGATATCCTCCAACGCCGAGTTTCTCGCCGATGTCGCGCGCGAGGGAGCGTATGTACGTGCCAGATCCGGTAACAGTCCTGATTTTCAAGACAGGCCACGCGTAACCCAAGACCTCGATCGATTTGATCTCTACGCTTCGCTTGCCGAGATTCACGCTCTTTCCGCGCCGCGCGATTTTGTATGCCCGTTCTCCGCGAACCTTGATAGCGCTGTATTGCGGCGGCGCCTGAAGGATATTGCCCGTAAAACTCTCAACTATCGCTTTGATTTGAGCCGTCGCCGGTTCTTTCTCGACGCAAATCTCCGTTTTTTCCCCCTCCTCGTCGTCCGTAGTGCTTGTCGCGCCAAGCCGCACTTCGGCAACGTACTCCTTCTCTGACCCGATAATGTCTCTCAACTTTTTCGTCGCCTCGCGCCCGATTCCTATGACGAGGACCCCGCTTGCCAAGGGGTCAAGCGTCCCCGCGTGGCCGACGACTCTCGTCCCCGCGACCTTTCGGATTACCGAGAGCACCTGGTTCGAAGTTGGTCCGACGGGCTTATACACGGCAAAGATTCCCTCCGTTCCTGGAATGTCGCGACTCTTTGTACTTGACATATCGTTAGTATTCATGTTATGATTTCAAAAGTCTACTTGGAGGTGGACGCATGGACAGACTCCGGAGCCCCAAGGAAGTAAGAAAACAGAACAGAAAGTTGTTGCTTTTTGAGATGATGACAGCTATTTACTTCACGGCGTGGGCGTTGTCGCCGTACCTACCGCAGTGGTTATTTCCAGATCCATCCCTCCCAGACTCATCTGCTCTTGCGGCATTTGCGGCAGTTACGGCAGTTCTGGTTTGGGTAACGGTGATCCTAACTGTGACCACGAACCGCAAGGTACAAAACGACTGCGACACGCACCATCAAAACAAATAGGGATCGACGGCTCACCGTCGATCCCTTCGTCATTTTTAGTATCTCTCAAGAAGCTTAATAAGCAATCTCACGGGCGCGCCAGCCGCTCCCTTCGTGAGATACTCCCCCTCCGCCGCCGTCATCCGGGGAGCCATATCGATGTGAACCCAGGAATAGACCTGTCCCGAACTAGCCGCGCTGTCCTTCACGAATTGATAGAGAAACATCGCGCCGGTGATCGTTCCGCCGTAATCCGTTTTCGCATTCGTGTTAAAAACGTCTCCAAACGTCCCCTTGATCTCGCTTTCGTATTCTTCCCACATCGGGAGTGGCCACACGTAATCGCCGCTTTCCTCGCCTAATTCACGAAATAGTTTTTCGAGTTTTCCGTCACGAGTTAAAAGGGCAGACGCATGCGCTCCGAATGTAAGCATTGCAAGACCCGTGAGTGTAGCAACATCGACAACAAGACGGGGATCGTAGCGTTTTGCATAGGTGAGGGCATCGGCTAAGATGACTCTTCCTTCCGCGTCGGTGTTTCCAATCTCGATCGTTTTTCCCGACATCGTGCGAAGTACATCTCCCGGTCTATAGCTTGAACCTGAAACCATATTCTCCGCTGCAGGCACGAGCCCGATTACGTTTTTCTTGAACCGAAGTTTTGCCGCAAGCACGACCGAGTGAATCACCGCCGCCCCGCCTGACATATCAAGATGCATTCCCTCGGAAATATACTTGCTCGGTTTAAGATTCAAGCCTCCCGAGTCGAATGTGACACCCTTCCCCACGAGCACTACCGGCTTCTCACTTTTCTTTGCCCCCCAATACTCGAGGATGATGAATGTCGGTTTTTCGGCTGATCCCCGCGCAACTCCCAGCACGCCGCCCATTTTGAGGCGTTGGATCTCGCTTTTCCCCAAAACCTTCACCCGTATTTTCGTTCCTTTCGCGGCTTTCTTTGCTTCCTCTCCCAGAATCCGCGGCGTCATATCTCCCCCGGGAGTATTTGCAAGCACTCGGCACGCATTCACCTCCCCGCCAACAATCTGGCCGATCTCGAAACCTTTTCGTACGTCTGCGGCAGATTCTCCGACTACAACTACTTCTTCAACAAAATTCCATCCCTCGGGCGGCGGAGTTTTGTACTTCACGAATTCAAAATTCGCCATCTCGAAGTTTGTCGCGAGAAGCTCCGCAAGATTCCGATCGCCTAGTCGAAGATGCCGGAAACCAAAATCGGCAAGCCGAATCGCAATCCGTTTGATTTTGTTCTGTTTTGCAAGAACTATCGCCTGCCGAGTCAAGAGAATAAGCTTCCGCCGAGTGATCTTTTCCGGCTCCGGAACGCCGATCACGATGGATTTCTGTCCGCTCGACAATATAAAAACGGAGTTGTCTTTTTCTTTTCTTAGAGATACGAGGCCAATTTTTTTATCTTTCGGCTCGCTCTTCGAAAACGTTATCTTGATTTTGTTTGGCGCCATTTAACGGTTATCCCCGCTTCCGTGGAGCATTCCCCTTTCTTTTCGGGAAAAGAGTTTTTCGATATTAAGGGCCGCTATCTCTTCGAGCGAGAGCCCGAACTCCGTTGCCATCTGCGACACATACCACAACACGTCCCCCATTTCTTTTTTGATCTCCTCGCGCTTCGCGTCCGTGATCTTTCCTCCGTCGTCGCGCAAGATCTTTTTCACCTTTTCCGCCGTCTCCCCCGCTTCGCCTGCCAATCCCAAAGTCGGATAAATGAAGTTCTTGTCCTTGTCAGGGTAAATCGCGGTCTCGCGAGATTTCTTTTGATATTCTTCGAACGTCATGAGGTTAATAGTATCAGCGATTTTTAAATCGAGCAATTTTTGTGCGGGACGTCTTCAGATGCTTTCGATATCGGAACCCTGCCGGTGTGCGGTACGCCGGACGTCCATTTCGGTTGCCGACTTTGGAGTAGTTTTTCACATGCTTATTCTACCAGGAAAATTTTAAGCCCCGAGAGATTTCTCTCTCGGGGCTTCGTACTTCCCACTTTATGCGGGGTTGGGGTGAAGGAATCAACCGGCGCTGGAGCCGCCAGCGACTGCGTCGCGAGGCGGCACCACGGCAACCTTCTGCGATTTCTTCTTCGGAGTAGCGAAGGTGACCACGATCGACGCCTCGGAGCCGGGTGGCGGAAGGATGCTTACCCGCCCGCCGTCCATCCGGATCTCACTGCCAGCTGGTGCGGTGATGCTGTGACCCTTGATCTCGAAGGTCGTCTGCGTACGCCCACCGACCTCAAAGGGGGTCGGTTCGGGGCGAGGCGCCGTGTTGACTGACCGGCCTTCTTCGAATCGCCCGCCGCGGGTGAACATGCGTTCGCCGAGCCGCGCCGGGTTAAAACACGCCATGAGCGAGTAGAGTGTGCTCTCGCTGCCGTTCGGAAACCGCACGCGAGCGCGATACCCGTCCTCACCGTTCATCAACCTCGTCTGGAAAGGTTCTCCACGATAACCAATCTCCCACGGCCCGTGGAAGCGGCCAGTCACAACCTCGAGGATCTCGAACTGTTCGGCGGGGACTGGTGCCGTGCCAGGGTTCTGATCCACAAAGGTTTGAGAAGCCATGCGTTGGAATTCGTGGCGAAGCCGATTTCCTTCTTCCGGTCGAACACCGCCAGGAACGACTGCCGGCCCCGACGTGATTGGATCGCTCCGCAGCCGTTTGATGCGCGCGTAGACGAACCATCCAATGGAGGTCAAAACGAGCATCGCGAGGAGTGCATACACCCACCGCGGCACGGCACCAAGCGCATCAAACAAACTCGATGCCTCTGCCGGTGTCGCCGCGAGCCGAAGTTCCGACAGCGGAACCAAGTTCTTTTCGATATAGAGGCTGTCGGGAATGTTGAGCCGCTCGCCGGGCTTGATAAGCACGATGGTCTTGCCGCCGCGCTCGAAGAGTCGCCCCGGATTGTCCAGGAAGGGATTCACCTTGATGAACTCCCGCCACTGGAGATAGTTGTCAAGCTCGAGGCCGGCAAGTTCCCAAAGTGTATCGCCGTCCTGCACCGTGTAGGTCTCGAAGGGCGCTACGAGCTCGGTCGGGCGCTGGGGATCTTCGTTGCCGTAGGAGCCGGCGCCCTGCGCGAAGGCCGGCGCCGCGAATACGACCGCGAAAAGGAACATCACAAACAGCACTGCTTTCGGAAAGCGTTTCATCCTTCACCTCGTCTTCAGATTTTGTCTAACTTGTAAAACCAGGTTGCCCTAGGTTACCGAGCGGAATTATATACCAAAACAACTATTTTGTCAATATCCCTATCCGATGCCCCCTCATGCGAACAAACCCTTCGTCCGATAATTCTCTGGTTGCTTTTCGAAGCCGAACGACCGATATGCTCAATTCTCTTCTAAGCTCTTCGAAACTTCTTGTTCTCCTCGTAAGTAAGCGGAGTATTCTGCCGCGCAATTCCCGGTTCGAGCTGCGGAACGGTGACTGCTTCGCGTAGTGTGCGCTTCTCCGGTTCGGGTTCTCTATCGCTTGCCCGCCGTAGCCAGAGCGAAGGTGGGCGCCATAATCCATGAGCGCAGAGTACCATTCGCGGGGATTTTTACGGTCAAGCGTTTTCTCGATGAGCGGCAAGACTTCCTTGTCCAAAACTTTCCTGCGGTTCTTGAAAAAGAAATGGATGAATGTGCGGCGAATGTTCGTCTCTAGAAACACGCTCGGTGTGTTGAACGCGAAAGCCAGGATCGCTCCCGCGGTCCCCTTCCCGATTCCCGGCAGGCGATCAAGCGCAGATTCATCGGAGGGCAACTTTCCTTTATGATCGCGCACCACGACAGCCGCAAGCCTTTTCAAATGCAAAGCCCGGCGGTTGTATCCCAATCCTTGCCACACTCGGAGAACGCGCCGGAGAGAAGCGCGATGGAAAGACATAACGCTTGGGAAGTTTTTCAGAAACAACCGGTACTTCGGGATGACGCGGGAAACCTGTGTCTGCTGAAGCATCACCTCGGAAACAAGAATCTTATATGGGTCCTTCGTCCGCCTCCACGGCAGATCGCGTCCGCGCTTCCGATAAAACGCCCAGATAGTTCGTCTGAAGCTTCGATAACGCTGCTTCACAGCTTCCCCTTCCGGATTTCTTCTCGAAGTCGCTCAACGTATGCGTTAAAAAAACAAAGATTGTGAAACGTAAGCAGTTTCATTCCCGTAATCTCCCGCGCGCGAGCGAGATGCGCAAGATAACTCCTCGTATGATTCTCGCAGACGAAACATCCGCACTCCGGATCAAGCGCTTTGTGTTCTTTGAGATGGCGCGACTTCATAAGGTCAATTCTACCCTCCGAAGTAAACGCGATATTGTGCCGTGCGTAGTGGGTCGGCACGATGCAATCGAAAAGATCGACGCCCGCCCGTATGATCGGCTTTATATCTTCAACATGCCCGATGCCCAAAAGATGCCTCGGTTTCTCTTCTGGCAATTCTTTGAGCACCCATCCCAGCATCTTGGCCATCAAACCTTTCTCGTCCCCAAATTCTCCTCCGATGCCAAACCCATCAAACGGCATGTTCCTGATTATTCGCGCGCTCTCCACTCGTAAATCCCTGAACTTCCCTCCCTGGATGATTCCGAACAAAGCTTGATTCGACGTGCGGTGTTTTAAGCTTTCTTTTGCCCAACGGTGCGTCCGGAGAAGCGAGGCCTTGGTATATGCCTTATCCGCGACGGGCGACGTGCACTCGTCGAAAGCGAAAATGATATCGGCGCCGAGCGCCTCTTGGATTTTCATCGATTCCTTCGGCCCCAAAAAGATTTTCTTGCCGTCGAGGTATGAAGTAAAGAGCACGCCATCTTCCTGAATGTTCAGAAGTTTCGGCTGTTGGCCGTGTTTTACAGAAACATCGCTCTTCTTCCGGAGCATTTTCCCCATCCCGAAATCTTTTCCGAATCCCAAGCTGAATACCTGGTAACCGCCGGAGTCCGTCATAAGAGGCCTCTGCCAATGCATAAAGTCGTGGAGTCCCCCTGCGCGCTTCACGATTTTTTCTCCGGGCCGGAGATGCAGGTGGAAGGTGTTTACAATAAGAATCTGGCTTCTCGTGTGCCGAATCTCATCGCTCGAGAGGGTCTTTACGTTCGCCTGCGTTGCGACCGGAACTAACGTCGGCGTTTCCACCTCTCCGTGCGGCGTCTCCAAAATCCCGATCCGAGCGCGGGTCTTTTTCGATTGTTTCAGAATTCTGAATCGTATCATTGCGCCCGAGGCGGCTTCTCGCTGTGATCCTCACGCCGAATGACGCGCACCAGATACACCGTCACGACAACTACGGCAACGGTAACGCCGAGCGCGTAAGCGAACTTCGCAAGGAGAGTACCCTGGCTCCGTGGGAAAAGATACTCAATAAGGGATTTGATGGCGTCGTTCCACGCCAACCCGGCAACGAGCCCCAGCGCCGCAACAACGTATCCGACTGTCCGCTCGCGAACCTCTCGCTTCAGCGCTTCGCCCTCTTTTTTAAGTTGTTCAAACTTTTCCTCCATCATCGTCTTTTGCGGTGAACAATAACGACTCGGCTTTTCCGGTCGGTTGCAACCGCTTTATTTTTCGCCATACCGGTTACGCCTGCTGCGAACCGATGGCTCCTTTCTTCTCGCTAAAGAAGAAAATGTAGAGAATATCCAGAACGGCGAGCGTATTTACCACGAGGATTACGACAAACCACCACTTATGGCCGTTTTTTGCCGCTTTCCACATCGCCCAGCCCTTCCAGGGAAGCGTCCAGAGCACCGCAAGGAGAACGATGATCTGGGTTTGTCCGTCAAGTAAAAGCTCCGTCGTAAATGCTTGGCTTACCATGCTTTTGACTTTATTATATCACGCGCCGTGCTACAAAAAGAGCGGAACTTCAATGGCGAGAATGATGTAGTTAATGACGGTTGCCGCAACGCACCACGAACAGTACTCCCTGATGACAAAAAACTGAACGATGACTAGGTAGGTCGAAAAGAGAGCTGCAAGAAGAGATGCGGTAAGAATTCCCAAGGAAAGGATCTCGCTTGTCTGGGGGTAACGGAGAAACGCGACGAGCGCGAGAATGAGTAAAACGTAATAGATGATTCCCCATCGCTCATTCTTAATTCCGAACGTGGTCCCGAACTTCGAAGCAACGACTTCTTCGCAGCTGCCCCCGAGAGGACAGTACATTGTTCTGCCGATTCGCCGATTCAAAAGATACTGCCAATGAAGGTACGCGGCGTTCGCGACGCCAAGCACGATGAACAGAAAAAGCCAGTAGATAAGCGGCATGGGAAATCTCACCTATTGTATCCCGTCCGTCCCTCTTCCGCCACGGCGCTTCCACCAGCCTGGATACTCCCCCGTGCGAAACGAAACTATATCGAAAATAAGGAGAACGATGATCCACGGCAAAGCAACGCCATAGAACGTGTCGCTTGCCGAGTGAGACCTCGCGTCAACGTAGCAAAAAACTCCGAGGAACGCGGCCCCGAGGACGATCGAAACCGCCCACCCCTCTTTCGACACGGGGTAGTATGCCGCAAACCATTTCCAGAATCGTTTCGGCTTGAACCAATAGTGCCTCATTTTGATTTTTTCCTCTTGAGGTGTTTGAAGAACTCGATTTGGCGAAGCCGCTTCTCCGCTTCTTGCTTCGTGCGATAACGGCCGAAAACTCTCCCTGTGGTTTCGGAAAGCACGACGTATCGACTCTTAATTTTCCTGATCACGACTCCCTTTGAAGTTCGGTGTACTTTGCGTGTCTTCCTTTTGCCTTCTCTACTGGATAGTTCATTTCATTTTTTTTCATTTTCTTCTCGAACGCGTCCTTAATGTCGATTTCTAGATCGTGGCTCATAATGAGCACCCAGAAGAGGACGTCCGCGAGTTCTTCTCCGATATCTTCTTTGTTCGTGCGGACATATTCCTCGATCTCTTCCTTGCTCTTCCATTGAAAATGCTCAAGAACCTCTGCCGCTTCGAGCGTCAGAGAAAGCGCCATATCCTTCGGATTATGGAACTGTTTCCAGTCCCGCGCGTCCCGAAACTGCCTTATTTTTTCTATAAGCTCTTTGATGTCGGACATAGTGCCCACCTATTATGGCAAACTTGTCGGGGTTTTCAACTTGACACAATACACCCGAAACTCGTAGGGTTCTTCGCAGGAGGATTGACATGAAAATTGCATATCGGATAGTTGGCGTGTTTGTCCTGGTGTTCCTGCTTCAACCGAGCGTTTTGGCTCAGCACAATCCTTTTAATCCCCGTCCAAACGAATGGCGGGACGCATGGCTTAAGCCGGCAATGTATGCCGGAACAGGTTGCATCACCGCGCACATCAAAAAACAGGGATGGCGTGAGTGCGGGAAAAAAGCCTGGAAACTTGCTTTTACCGGCTTTCTGGATCATTTAGCGATGCGCGAAGAGGCGTACGGGCGCCACGCGTCTGCGAAACCGCTCTTCGACGTAGCTACTTCCTGGGCTGCAAACGTCCTCCAGGACCGGCCGATGTTCTGCAGATACCGCAGCCGGTATCTCTGGGCTCGGTTCTCGTACGACGTCTGCGAAAAGAAATTCGACGCGAAAGTCCTCTTGGCCCCTACGATACGTTCGATCATTCTCGCGTCTGACTCCAAAACTGACTTCGACGCCGCAGAATCGTTCAAAACTGGTATTCCCCACTTCAGAGGACAAGGCCTTCTCGCTCGAGGAGTTAACGGGTTCGCGTTGTACGGAATCGCGGTGGTCGATAAAGACCTCCACCCTGTCGTCGCGCCCGGCACGAAGAGTCACGAAAGAATTCACGGGATGCAGTACGACCGGTGGTCGCTCTTCTCCGATCAAATAGAGGGGATGACCCATGAGGCCTTGGAAAAAACTTTCCGAAGGGATTTTCGAAAGATCCCATTGAGTTTCGGACAAGACATTCTCTTCTTCGCCACGGCCTACTGGGGTGACAGCAAAACGAACATCTATGACCGCGAGGTGTGGCCTTTTGAGGAAATCATCCGCGCCAATGAGTTACGCAGGCTTCAAAAAGAGTGGCTCCGCATCGGACCCAATATTCCAACCACCTTCCAATCCCCTGGCTCACGCTAGGGGATTGCCTATTTAGTGGGCGGTCAGATATGTCGCGACAACCGCCGCTGTCTCCGCCCGGAGCGTAAGCGGACCGAGCGATGCGATGTAAAACTCTTCCTTTTTCGCGATCTTGAGTTCGTTTTCATCCCACCCGCCTTCGGGACCGACAAAGACACCTACTGTCTTCGCCTTCTCGAGTTCGGTCGTATCAAAAGGTTTTCCTTGCGAGTCGAAAAATAGATTCAGGTCATTTTTACCGGCCTCCTCAAGTGCCTTCTCGAATCTGATTGGATCCCGCAGACTCGGCACTATTCCTCTTCCCGACTGTTCTGCGGCTTCTTTTATAATTTTTTCCAGCCTTTCTTTTCGTATGTCGAGTTTCACGGTTCGCTTGCTCACAATAGGCACAATTTCCCTTGCTCCAACCTCCGTTGTTTTCTCCACGACAAGTTCGAAATGTTCGCCCTTGAGAATCGAGCAATATACAATTACGTTTCGCTTCGGTTCGCGCTCGTTTTTGCCTCTCGAAACAACCTCAAGCTCAACAAAATCGCTCCCCACCTCCGCAATCGTTGCGATGGCTTCATTCAGTTTTCCGTCGCCTAAAATGACGTCGTTCCCAACCGAAAGCCGGAGTACGTTTTTTATCTGGTTCAAAAACTCCCTATCGGTTATCCGAACACGCTCACGAGAAAGGTCGAAATTGCCGACGAACCGATGAATTCTCATCTACGGAAGGATAAGCAAGAGAACCCCGACGGCAAGCGTTACGGCAATAGTCAATTTCCGAAGCTGTTCTTCTCCTTTCTTTACCTGATAGCGGGCACCGAAGAAACTGCCGAGCCCCCCGGCGACAAGGATAAGAAGAACGTATCTCCATTCGAATAAGCCGTGATACAAGAAGTATAAACTGCCAGCC